>NZ_CP022188.1:2748899-3054333 GCF_003111665.1 Parazoarcus communis
TACGATGACCCCCGTTATGCGTCGCTGCCGCGTGCGCGCTTTCCGCGCACCGAGTGTCTGCAGGACACCGTGGCCCGCGTGGTGCCGTACTGGGAAACCGTGATCGTGCCGCAGATTCTCGCCGGACGCCGCATCCTGGTCGCTGCGCACGGTAACAGCCTGCGCGCCCTGATCAAGTATCTCGACAACATCTCCGATGCTGACATCGTTGGCCTCAACATCCCGACGGCGCAGCCGCTGGTGTACGAGCTCGACGTCAATCTGAAGCCGGTCAAGAGCTACTACCTTGCCGACGAGGACACCATCCGCGCTGCTCAGGCTGCGGTTGCAGGTCAGGGCAAGGCAAAGGTCTGAAACTTCTCTCGTGACAAACGCTTGTGGTCGTGCCGCCCTGCGGGGTGTTCTGGTGCTGATGCTGGCAGGCATGCTCCTGCCCGGGAGCGCGCTTGCGCAGGCGACGGTCGAGATCAAGGAGAAGCGTTCCGATCTGGATGACCTCAAGCAGCGGATCCGCGATCTGCAGAAAGACATGGCTCAGACCGAGGCCACCCGCTCGGGCGCGGCCACAGCACTGGCCGAAGCCGAGCGGGCCGTGTCGAAGGCGGAGCGAGATGTCCGTCGGCTTGCAGCGGAGCGCACTTCCTCCGAAAAGAAGCTCGCGCTGCTCGAGGCCGAGCAGCGCGAGGTTGAAGACCGTATCGGTGCGCGTCAGGGTGAGCTTGCAGAGTGGCTGCGGCGGCACTACATGTTCGGTGCGGCCGATGGGGTCGCGCCGCTGCTGTCCGCGCGCGACCCCAATCAGCTGGCGCGCGATGCGCATTACCTCGAGTATCTTGGGCGGGCGCGCCTCGAACTGATCGATGGCTTGCGCAGTGACCTGAGAAACAAGGCTGAGCGTGCTGTCGAGATCGCGTCCCGTCGCGACCGCCTGACACAGCTCGAAGCCGAGCAGCGTGCACAACAGGCTTCGCTCAAGGCGGTGCATGCCAAGCGCAGTGAAGCGCTCGCCGAGATTGCAAGCCAGCTTACGTCGCAGCGCAAGGAGGTCAGTGCGCTCAAGGCAGACGAGCAGCGGCTGTCGCGCCTGATCGAAACCCTGGCGCAACGGGCCCGCGAAGCGGCAGCGCGTCAGGCCGCAGCGCGCGCGGCCGAGGCCCGCAGGGCGGCTGCCGCTGCGGCCGCGGCGGAGCAGCAACAACAGGCCGCATCTTCATCCTCATCCGAGCGGCGTCCGTCGCGCCCGACAACGTCCTCTTCACGCCATTCCGAGCCGGTCGTCGGCGAGGTGCGCAAGTCAGCGGGGCCGACCCCGACCGGCGTCAGTTTCGGGCAGTTGCGCGGACAACTGCGTTTTCCTGTTCGTGGCGAACTCATCGGACGCTTCGGTGCTCAAAGGGCTGAGGGTGGAACGACCTGGAAGGGGGTTTTCATCCGGGCATCCAGTGGTGCTGAAGTGCGCGCAGTTGCGGCCGGCGAGGTGGTGTTTTCCGACTGGTTGCGTGGCTACGGCAATCTGCTGATTCTTGACCACGGTGGAGACTATCTTTCCGTGTATGGCAACAACGATGCATTGCTCAAAGTCGTCGGTGACAACGTGGCTGGCGGCGATGCGATTGCCAGTGTGGGGGTGAGCGGAGGCGGCCCGGAATCGGGTTTATACTTCGAAGTCCGTCACCAGGGACGGGCACTCGACCCCCTGCAGTGGGTGCGGCTTAACTAGATTCAGATTCAGGCGCGGCCGAGGGGCCGCGCTGGCATATTCCCCGATGGAGTGCTCATGCCCAGCAGCAAGTTGAAACAATTCGGGCTCGTAATGACCGGCGTCGTCGCCGGTGTGATGATCAGCCTGAACTTCTCCGCCAATGCCGATAAGACCGCGCTGGCGCCGCTTCCCGTCGAGGAGCTGCGTGCGTTCGCCGATGTCTTCAATGCCATCAAGCAGGGCTATGTCGAGCCGGTCGATGACAAGAAACTGGTCACGCATGCGATCAGCGGAATGCTGAGCGGGCTCGATCCGCATTCGGCCTACCTCGATGCAGAGGCGTTCAAGGATCTGCAGGTGGGTACTCAGGGCGAGTTTGGTGGCCTGGGTATCGAGGTCGGCATGGAAGACGGCTTCGTCAAGGTGGTGTCGCCGATCGAGGATACGCCGGCCTTCCGCGCAGGCGTGAAGGCGGGCGACCTGATCGTCAAGCTCGACGATACCCCGGTGAAGGGCATGAGCCTCAACGATGCGGTCAAGCGCATGCGCGGCAAGCCCAAGACCGACATCACGCTGACCATCATGCGCAAGGGCGAGGTCAGGCCGGTTATCGTCACGCTCACGCGCGAAGTGATCAAGGTTCAGAGCGTCAAGTCGAAGGTCGTCGAGCCGGGCTACGGTTACCTGCGCGTCGCGCAATTCCAGGAGAACACCGCAAGCTCGGTCGTGACCCACCTGCAGAAGCTGGCCAAGGATGGCGAACTCAAGGGGCTGGTGCTCGATCTGCGCAACGATCCGGGCGGCCTGCTGCACGGTGCGGTCGGTGTGGCGGCGGCCTTCCTGCCAGTCAATACCCTGGTGGTATCGACCGATGGACGTACAGAGGACGCCAAGCGTGAGTTCCGTGCATCGAGCGACGACTACCTTCGCGGCTCGCGGGACGACTTCCTGCGCGCGCTGCCGAAGTGGGCGCGCGATGTGCCCATGGTGGTGCTGGTCAACGGTGGCTCGGCCTCGGCGTCGGAGATCGTTGCCGGTGCGCTGCAGGACCACAAGCGTGCAGTGATCATGGGAACCCAGAGCTTCGGCAAGGGGTCCGTGCAGACCATTCTTCCCCTCAACAACACGACGGCGATCAAGCTCACCACGGCGCGCTATTACACGCCGAGTGGCCGATCCATCCAGGCCAAGGGTATCGAGCCCGATATCGTGGTCGAGGAATCCACCAACGGCTCGGCCAAGCGGATTCGCGAAGCGGATCTCGATGGCCATCTTGGCAACGATCGTGATCCGGAGGCCGAGCGCAAGGCACGAGAGGCTCAGGATGCGCAGGGCGCTGCCGAGGACGAGGCTGCTCAGGCGGCGCGTTTCGAGCAGGCCGGCAAGGACGACTATCAGCTTGGGCAGGCGATCAATCTTCTCAAGGGCCTCCAGATCGTCCAGAATAAAAAATAATCCATGAGACAGGGAGGGTTGTGATGCGACGTGAAACCGCCTACAAGCTTGCCGGCAGGCGTCACGACCATCCCGTTGCCGGTTCGGGGATGGAGAAGCACCGTGAGCTGCGCTTCAAGAAAATGCCGCCAGGCCAGGTAGAGCAGGCACTCCGGGCGCTGAGCATGCTGAAGGGGCTGGAGGTCGAGGCGGGGGTTGGCGAATACGCACTGGTTGTGCGTTATTCAGTGCTCGACTACAGCCTCGAATCGCTTGAAGAAGCATTGCGTGACGCCGGCTTCGCGCTGGACAACACGCTGTACTCGAAACTCGTACGTGCGCTGGTCTATTTCTGTGAGGAAACCCAGCGCCACAATCTGGTGTCACCCGAGCGTCTGCTGAAGAAGTCCAACGAGGTCTACATCCAGGCCTGGGATCACCATGCACATGGTGATCACGACGAAACGCCCCCCGACTTGCGCGAATACAAGTAGGGGCATTTTCCGATCCATCGTGCGGGCTGCCATGTGCGGCCCTTTTTCTTGTGTGCTCAGCCATGAATGACGATCAGCTACTGCGCTACAGCCGGCACATCCTGTTGCCTGAAATCGGTGTCGAAGGTCAGGAGGCCATTCTGGCCGCGCGTGTTCTCGTGATCGGAGCGGGCGGCCTGGGGTCGCCTGCGGCCATGTATCTTGCTGCAGCCGGTGTCGGCACACTGGTGCTCGCGGATGGGGATACAGTGGATCTGACCAACCTGCAGCGCCAGATCCTGCATAGCGCAGAAGGCGTGGGGCGGCTCAAGGTCGAGTCCGGACGCGATGCGCTGCACCGGCTCAACCCCCTCGCACAGGTAGAGATCCTGCCGGTCCGCCTGGAGGGCGATGCGCTCGACGCACAAGTTGCCGCGGCCGATGTCGTTCTCGACTGTTGCGATAACTTCGCAACGCGCCATGCGGTTAATCGGGCCTGCGTCAAGCATCGCAAGCCCCTGGTGTCCGGGGCGGCAATCCGCTTTGACGGCCAGGTGTCGGTGTTCGATCTGCGCAATGCCGAGAGTGCCTGCTATCACTGCCTGTTCCCGGAAGGCGAATCGCTCGAAGAGGTCCGCTGTGCCGTGATGGGCGTGTTTGCGCCGCTGGTGGGCATTATCGGCTCCACGCAGGCGGCCGAGGCGCTCAAGCTGATCGCAGGCTGTGGAACTTCGCTCGATGGCCGTCTGTTGCTGCTGGACGGGCTCGGAATGGAGTGGCGCAGCGTGTCGCTTGGGCGGGACCCCGGTTGTGCGGTGTGCGGGACGCCCTAGCCGCGCTCAGTTGCGGGGGCGAGCGATCAATCTCAGGTCGTCGCCAATCTGGCGGAGGTCGCGGATATCGAGGCTTACCGCCTCATCCAGCCGGGTCAGCGCAGCGAGATTGAACAGGCCCTGCGCCGCGTCGCCAACCAGAATCGGCGCCAGATAGAGCAGGAGTTCATCGACGCAGCCTTCGCGTAACAGCGAGCCGTTGAGTTTCAGGCCGGCCTCTGCGTGGACTTCGTTCAGGCCGAGTTGGCCGAGCGCGGTCATCAGTGCGGGCAAATCAACCTTTCCACCCGCGTTCGGCAGCACCAGCAGGCGGTGTCCGGCGTCGGCCAGGCAGGCGTGCTTGTCGCGGTCTTCGCTGGCAGTGGCAATCACGATCGGATCGCCCTGCAGGATGCGTGCTGCGGGCGAGACGTCGAGCCGGGCGTCGATCAGCACCCGCAAGGGCTGGCGTTCGCAGGGCACGGCTCGCACGGTCAGCTGGGGATCATCTGCCTTGACCGTGCCGATTCCGGTCAGGATCGCGCACGCCCGAGCGCGCCAGCGGTGACCGTCGGCGCGGGCTGCGGCACCGGTGATCCACTGGCTGACGCCATTGTTGAGTGCGGTCTTGCCGTCGAGGCTGCTGGCTGCCTTGAGGCGCAACCACGGGCGGCCGCGGGTCATGCGCGAGATGAAGCCGATGTTGAGTTCCCGGGCTTCGGTTTCGAGCAGGCCGTGAGCGGTCTGTATGCCGCTGGCCCGCAGCCGTTCCAGGCCGCGACCGCCAACCAGCGGGTTCGGGTCTTCCATTGCAGCGACCACGCGGGAGACGCCCGCAGCGATCAGTGCGTCGGCACATGGGGGCGTGCGACCAAAGTGGGAGCAGGGTTCAAGGGTGACGTAGGCGATGGCGCCGCGCGCCGCATCGCCGGCCTGCTGCAAGGCGATGGCCTCGGCGTGCGGTTCGCCTGCACGGCGGTGCCAGCCTTCGCCTACGGTTACGCCATCGCGAACGATGACGCAGCCGACGCGCGGGTTTGGCGTCGTGCTTTCAAGGCCATTGGCGGCCAGGGCGATGGCCCGGGCCATCGCGGCATGGTCAGTTGCCGAAAAGGTCATTCTCGGGGTCCGCAGGCGTTGCACTGCCCCGCGCGCGCTTGGAACGCGGCTGTACTTCGCGAATCACTTCGGAAAATTCATCCACGTCGGCAAAGTTGCGATATACGGACGCGAAGCGGATATAGGCGACCTTGTCGAGCTTCTTGAGCTCCTTCATCACGAGTTCACCGATCTTTTCGCTCGCTACCTCGTTCTCGCCCATCGACAGCAGTCTTGCCTCGATTCGATCAACTGCGGCTTCGAGCGCCTCTGTGGTGACCGGACGCTTGCGCAGCGAGAGCTTCATGCTGCCAGAGAGTTTCGCGTGATCGAAATCGGTGCGACTGCCGTTGCGTTTGACGATGTGCGGCATCTTGAGGTCGATGCGCTCATAGGTCGTAAAGCGCTTGTCGCAGTGCATGCAGCGTCTACGGCGGCGCACGACGTCGCCGTCGTCGTTCTCACGCGTGTCTGTGACCTGCGTATTAGGGTCGCCGCAGAAGGGGCATTTCATTGCTTGAGCGCTGGCACTTTGCTACGGCGGCCCGTATGGAAGCATCCCCCGGGCCGCACGCGCATCAGTTGCTTACTTGCCGTAGACCGGGAACTTCGCACACAGCGCCGACACCTTGCTGCGCACGCCTTCGATCACCGCGGCGTCTTCCGGCGCTGCGAGTACGTCTGCGATCAGGTGGGCGATCTGCTCGGCTTCGATCTCGGTGAAGCCACGGGTGGTCATCGCCGGCGAGCCGATACGGATGCCGGAGGTCACGAAGGGCTTCTCCGGGTCATTCGGGATCGAGTTCTTGTTGACCGTGATGTGAGCACTGCCGAGTACAGCTTCGGCGGCCTTTCCGGTGATCTTCATCGAGCGCAGGTCGACCAGGAAGACATGGCTCTCGGTGCGGCCGGAGACAATGCGCAGTCCGCGCTCTTCCCCGAGCACGCGCGCCATCACGCGGGCATTGGCAATCACCTGTTCCTGGTAATTCCGGAACTTGGGCGATGCGGCTTCCTTGAAGGCGACTGCCTTGCCAGCGATAACGTGCATCAGCGGGCCGCCTTGCAGACCGGGGAAAATGGCGGAGTTGATTGCCTTCTCGTGCTCGGCCTTCATCAGGATGATGCCGCCGCGCGGGCCGCGCAGCGTCTTGTGCGTGGTCGAGGTGACGACGTCGGCGTGGGGCACCGGGTTCGGGTAGTAACCCGCGGCGATCAGGCCGGCGTAGTGCGCCATGTCGACCCAGAAGATCGCGCCGATTTCTTTTGCAACCTTGGCGAAGCGCTCAAAATCGATGCGCAGCGAGTAGGCTGAGGCGCCGGCGATGAGGATGCGCGGCTTGTGCTCGCGTGCCAGCGCTTCCATCTTGTCGTAGTCGATTTCTTCTTTTTCGTTCAGGCCGTAGGCCACGACGTTGAACCACTTGCCCGACATGTTCAGCGGCATGCCGTGGGTGAGGTGGCCGCCTTCGGACAGGCTCATGCCCATGATGGTGTCGCCCGGCTTGGCAAAGGCCAGCAGCACGGCCTGGTTTGCCTGCGAGCCCGAGTTGGGCTGCACGTTGGCGGCTTCGGCACCAAAGAGTTTCTTTACACGTTCGATGGCGAGTTGCTCTGCCACGTCCACGTGCTCGCAACCGCCGTAGTAACGCTTGCCCGGATAACCTTCAGCATACTTGTTGGTCAGCTGGGAGCCCTGGGCTTCCATGACCGGGTATGAGACGTAGTTCTCGGAGGCAATCAATTCGATGTGGTCTTCCTGGCGGCGGTTTTCCGCCTGCACGGCGGCCCACAGCTCGGGATCGACCTTGGCGAGGGTATCTTGGGAAGAAAACATGGAACGGACTCGGCAGGGTTGTGATAAAGGCGGATATTAACACGCGAGGCGAGGGCGTATGTCGAGCCGCGTGCGCCGCAACATGTTTGTTTCGCACAGACTCAGGCGTTGGAGAGCTCGTCGAGTGCGCTGCCAAGGTGGGACTGGTCGCCCCAGCTGACCAGTTGCCAGCGGCCGTCGTGGTGGGTGATCCAGTTCAGCGCGGCATTCGGGATGGTGAAATCGCGCGGCGAGTCGAGCGACTTTCCCGTGCTCAGGCGGTGAATGATGTCGAGCACGCCGCCATGCGTCACGATCAGAATCTGTTCGCCGGGGTGGCGCTCGACGATTTCGAGCAGGGCTGCGGCAATGCGCGCAGCGAAGGCGGTCAGGCTTTCGCCTCCATCCTCGAAGGCAAAGCGGGCGTCGCGGCTCAGGAAGCGGGCGTAGTCAGCCGGGAAACGGGTTTGGGCTTGCTCGTAAGTCAGGCCCTGGAAATGTCCGTAGTGGCGTTCGCGCAGTCCCGGGTGGGTGTTGATACGGTCTTCGGGGCCGGGCCAGATGCACGCCGCAGTGCGTCGGGCGCGCTGCAAGTCGCTGCTGTAGGCGGCCGCGAAGCGCTGGTCCGAAAGGGCACGGCCCGTGGCGTGTGCCTGGGCGATGCCGTTTTCGTTCAGTTCAATGTCGAGATGCCCCTGGAGACGCCTTTCGGCGTTCCAGGTGGTTTCTCCGTGACGGACAATGCAGAGTCGGGTAAGTGGATTTGCCATCCGCCCGATCTTACCATCCGCCAGATTCCGCCGGCGCCCCCCAGCCGCCGCCTGATGTCGGTGCTTCGATCTCGATGGTGTCCAGATCCACCTTAACTTCGGCATCCAGGCTTCCGGTAACAAGTTCCGGGAAGATGATGATCAAGGCCAGAACGAAGATCTGGATCAGAACAAACGGCACCGAACCACGATAGATCTGGGTGGTCTTGACCGGTTCGATCCGCTTGCCCGTCACCCGGTCGAGGAAGGCGCTGACCGGTGCGACGCTGCGCAGATAGAACAGTGCGAAACCGAACGGTGGCGTCAGGAACGACGTCTGCATGTTGATCGCGATCATCACGCCAAACCAGATCAGGTCGATGCCAAGCTTGTCGGCAACCGGTGCGAGAAGCGGAAGCAGGATGAAGGCGATCTCGAAGAAGTCGAGGAAGAAGCCCAGGGCGAAGATGACCACGTTCACAAAGATCAGGAAGCCGATCTGCCCGCCCGGCAGCTTGTCAAACAGGTGCTCCACCCAGTGCTGGCCATCGACTGCCGTAAACGTGAAGCTGAAAATCGTCGAGCCAATCAGGATGAAGAGCACGAAGCACGACAGACGGGTCGTGGACTCGAGTGCCTGCGTGAGCGTCTTCAGGTCCAGGCGCTTGCGCACGGCGGCGAGCAGGATGGCGCCGACCGCACCCATTGCGCCACCTTCCGTGGGTGTTGCAACACCGAGGAAGATCGTACCAAGCACCAGGAAGATCAGTGCAAGCGGCGGAATCAGGACGAACACGACACGCTGGCAGATGCGCGACAGCAGCCCGAGCTTCAGCGCACGGCTGACGCTTGCAGCGACCAGCGCGAAAATGGTGCCGACGGACATTGCCATGACGATGATCTCGTCGAGCGCAGGCTTTGCTTCGGTGCCGTTCATGGCGCTCAGGATGTTGGCGTAGTTCATGCCGAACACGGTCGAAATGGCCGTGGTGACAACCGCAAAGACGAGTAGCGAGCGCAGGCCGGACGTGCCGTCGGGTTCACGGTGAGTCAGCGCTTCAGGCGGCAGGGCCGGCACCAGTTTCGGCTTGAAGATTGCAAGGCCGATAATGAAAATCGCGTAAAGCGCAACAAGCAGGAAGGCTGGCAGGAAGGCGCCCTTGTACATGTCGCCGACGCTGCGTCCGAGCTGGTCGGCCATCACGATGAGCACGAGAGAGGGCGGAATTGCCTGGGCCAGGGTGCCGGAGGCGGTGATCGCGCCGCAGGCGATTTCACGGCTGTAACCGTAGCGCAGCATGATCGGCAAGGAGATCAGGCCCATCGAGATGACCGAAGCAGCCACCACGCCCGTGGTGGCTGCAAGCAGGGCACCAACGAAGATCACGGCCAGCGCGAGGCCGCCGCGTACCGGGCCGAACACCTGCCCGACAGTGTCGAGCAGGTCCTCGGCCATGCCACTTCGTTCGAGGATCAACCCCATCAGGGTAAAGAAGGGAATTGCCAGCAGCGTGTCGTTCTGCATGATGCCGAACACACGCAGCGGAAGCGCCTGAAACAGTGACGAGGGCAGCAAGCCCGCTTCAATGCCGACAAAGCCGAAGAACAGGCCGCAGGCTGCAAGCGCAAATGCGACCGGGAAACCCGACAGCAGGAAGAAAATGACCGCGCCGAACATCACTGGCGCGGCATTGGCGGAAAAGAACTCGATCATTGCGTGGCCTTTGCTGCGTCGGTTTCGTGTTGTTCCGTCGGGGCGTCACCATGTCCGCCATGCAGGGTCGGATCCGGGGCCTTGCCCGCGAGGTAGCCAAACCGCTTGATGAGCTCGGAGACTGCCTGCAGCGCAAGCAGCCCGAAACCGATCGGTACCATGATGTACACCGGCCAGCGAATCAGGCCGCCGGAGTTCGAGGACATCTCACCCGAGGTGTAGGCGGCCTCAACGATGGGCCAGGAAAAATCGATCATGAAGTAGCACAGCGGCAGCAGGAAAATCAGGATGCCGCCAATGTCGATGAATGTGCGGGTGCGCTTGGAGAAGTTGTTGGCAACCGCGTCGATGCGCACGTGTGCGTTCTGCAGGAAGGTGTATCCGGCGCCGAACATGAAAACGGCTGCGAACAGATACCACTGAATTTCGAGAAACGAGTTCGAACCAACGTTGAAGGCCTTGCGTGCAATGGCATTCAGGGCGCTGATGACGGCTGCAGCGAGGATCAGCCAGATGATGGATTTCCCGACCAGTCGGGCCAGGCCGTCTATCAGGCCGGAGAGTTTTAGAAGGATACCCATGAGAAAGTCGGCTTTGCCCCGAAGGTGCTGATTGAGCCGGTGTACTCCTGTGCTCTGCTCAGAAGGGCGGCTGGAAAGATTGTGCTGGCGATGTCCTGCCAGCACGTTTGCACGTCCGGCAGGCTCCGGCCGTGCGTGAACAGCTGTTACAGTTTCTGTGCCGACATGTACTGGTCGTAGCTACCATCGGCGATCGGCGCCCACTGGTAGGAATCGGCGAGGAATTTCGCGTAGTCGCCGTAAATCTTCTTCCAGTCCGGGTTGGTGTCGTTCAGTTCCTTGTATACCTCGTTGCGGGCCTTGAACCCAGCGTCCATGACCGACTTCGGGAAGCGGTCGAGTTTTGCGCCTTCCGCAATCAGCTGCTTCAGGGCGTTCGGGTTGCGCGCATCGTAGCGGGCCTGCATGACAACGTGAGCATCGGACGCAGCCTGGCGAACAATGGCCTTGTACTCGTTCGACAGTGCGCCCCACTGCTTGTCGTTGATGTACAGGGACAGCTGAGCGCCACCCTCCCACCAGCCCGGGTAGTAGTAGTAGGGAGCAACCTTGTGAAAGCCGAGCTTCAGGTCGTCATACGGTCCGATCCACTCGGTTGCATCGATGGTGCCTTTCTCGAGTGACTGGTAGATTTCGCCAGCAGGGATGTTCTGTGACAGGCCGCCCATCTTGGCGAGCACGCGACCGCCGAAGCCGCCGATCCGCATCTTGAGGCCATTGAGGTCGGCGGGCGACTTGATGGGCTTGCGATACCAGCCACCCATCTGCGCACCGGTGTTGCCCATCGGGAAGTTGACGACGCTGAACTGCGCGTAGAACTCACGCAACAGCTTCATGCCGTTGCCTTCGTACATCCACGCCGTCTGCTGGCGCGAGTTCATGCCGAACGGAATCGCGCAGTCGAACGCAAACGCTTCGTTCTTGCCGAAGAAATAATACGGAGCAGTGTGGGCGGCATCGATGGCGCCCTGCTGAATTGCGTCGACCACACCGAAGGCCGGGACGAGCTCGCCGGCGGCGTGAATCGAGATCTGGAACTTTCCACCCGTTGCTTCCGCAACGTTCTTGGAGAACGTCTCAGCGGCGCCGTAAATCGTATCGAGCGACTTCGGGAAGCTTGACGCAAGACGCCAGCGGATCTGTTGTTGTGCGTTTACGATCGCCGGTGCGGTGCCAGCCGCAAGTACGCCAGCGAGACCTGCACCCTTCAGGAATTTACGACGTTCCACGTTATCTCCTTTGTATCTTTCTGTTTTAGCAATTGCTGCGCTGATTATATGGATTGGCGCGCGCCGGAAAACCGCGGAAAACCCTAACCGGAGTGCCACTTTCGTAGTATTTATGCTGCTGAAGTCATTGTTTTAGTGAAAACTTGCAGTGTCGGCGGCGCTTCCTTGCTCGATTGGCGAAGCCTTGTGTGGCAGGTCAATCAGTCTGCGACCTCGAGGCTGTGCTCTCGACTTCCGGTGTGGCCCTGTCATTCGGGTGGATGAGGGCCGTCAACGCGTCAACTGCATAGTCGACGGCGTTACGCATCGGATAGAGGATCGTCGTCGCGCCGAAGTCTTTCAGCGCACCGTCGTCGAAGTCGTCACGTGCAACGATGGCCACTCCGCCGGTGAAATGGTGGGCCCGCAGGCCGTTCAGCAGATCGTGGTTTGAGGTCATGTCGGGTAGTGTGCTGACAATCCAGCGAGTGTCCCTGATGGGCAGGCTTTCAATGAACTCGCTGGTGGTGCAGTCGCCGTATCGCACCGGCAGGCCTTTTCGCCGGAGTTTGCGCACTACCTCGGGGTCGTATTCGACGCCGAGCACCTTGAGTTCGACCTCCGTCAGGCAGAGTGCCAGCCGGCTGCCGTAGCGCCCAAGGCCGATCACGATCACGTCGGCGATCTCGAGATCGTGCCGCTCCGTCGCGACAGCGAGTTCACGGAAGGGACGCTTGCGTTCGAATACTTCGAGCCAGGGCGCAAGCTTCTCGTAGAGCGGGTGGGAGTAGAGAATTGCGTAAGTCGACAGGGCAATGGTGATCAGGCCAACGAGTGTGGTCAATCCAAGCGCACTGTTGTCGAGATGCCCGAGCGAGATGCCCATGGCAACGAAGATGATCGAGAACTCACTGATCTGCGCAACGGTCAGCCCGCACAGGAAGCCGGTACGCTTCCGGTAGCCCATGTAGCCCATGATGGCCATGACGATCAGGGGGTTGCCGACCAGCACGAACAGGGACAGTACAAGAGCTGGCGAGAGTTCGCTGCCGAGGGTGGAGAAATCGAGCTTCGAGCCAAGGTCGATGAAGAAGAACAGCAGCAGGAAGTCGCGGATGCCGGTCAGTCGTGCGTTGATGGCATCGCGGTAGTGCGTCGAGGCGAGCGAGAAGCCGGCGAGGAAGGCGCCCGCTTCCTTGGAGAAGCCAGCCCATTCGCCGAGTGCCGCAAGCCCCGTGCCCCACGCAACGGCAAAGATCAGCAGCAGCTCCTGCGATTGCGCCATGCGGTCTACGACCCTGGGCAAGACGTAGCGCATCAGCAGATACAGGCCCGCGACCGCAGCGCCGATCCGCAAGCCGAGCGAACCGGCCAAGGCTAGCAGTGAGCCTTCGCCGGCGTCGCCACGCAGGGCACTCATCACCATCATCGCGATCACGACGGCGAGGTCCTGCACAATCAGGAATCCGACTGCGATGCGTCCGTGCAGGGAGTCGATCTCGTGCTTGTCGGACAGAAGCTTGACGATGATGATGGTGCTGGAGAAGGTCAGCGCGACAGCGATATACAGCGCTTCGATCCAGCCCTTGCCCATCATCAGGACGATGATGAAGCCAATCACGATGGTGAAGGCGAGTTGCCCGAGGCCGGTGGCGAGCGCAACCGGGCCGATATGGCGGATATGCTTAAGGTCGAGCTTCAGGCCGACGACGAAGAGCAGCATGGCGACGCCGATCTGCGCCAGCAGGTCGATCTGGTCGTGTGCGGTGACAAGCCCAAGGACGGCGGGGCCGACGACGATGCCGATGACGATGTAGGCGATGAGCACCGGCTGGCGCAGCCAGAGCGCAAACGCGCCTGCCGCGGCGGACATCATCAGAAGCAGTGCGAATTCCGAGAAAACGGTATACATGCCTCAGTCCCGCCATTCGCTAGTGTTGAATTCTGAGTGTTGAGAGCCTTGTCGCTGGCGTTGAGACGGGTCTCCTTTTCGATGCCAGCGGACTGCGCGATGGCAACCGTGATCACGCCTGCCGTCCATGATGCGTTGAGTCCGGCGCGCCGCGGCCATCCGAGATGGTCGCAACGGCACGCACTGCCATCTTTGTGCCACGCAGGGTCGCCCCCGTCAATGAGATCCCGCCCGGATTGCGTGCGGAAAAGGGGCAGCATGTATCCATCTGCGCACGTGAGTTCTCCGCAAGAGGGGGGCGATGCACGCGGAAAAGAAAAAGCCCCGACTGATACCAGTCGGGGCTTCAATTTTGGTGGAGCCGGGGGGAATCGAACCCCCGTCCGCAAGTCCTCTACAGACAGATCTACATACTTATCCGCCCTATTTGGATTTAACCCCTGACTTAGCCGGTCGGCAGGCCGGTCAGAGGCGAGTTACCTTACCTTTAGCTGTCGAACCAAGTAACCCGGCGCAACTCGCGATTCTCTGTAAATGACACTGCAGCGGCTCGGCTTTCACCTTACCACCCGACCCAGAGACCTGTCGGTGCAGCGCTAACCGGGATTAAGCGGCTAGAGCGAAACGCTCGTCGTTGGCGTTTATAGTTTCCCAGATGGATTTACGAGGTGACTGGTCCTCGGTATGCACTGCGCTGCTTCGCGACCCACGTCGAAGCCAGGTCGGCCCCAGAAATCGGTGAAGCAATACCAAGATGGGGCGTCTTGGTGGAATTTCAAGTGTCCAGTGTAGCACGGGCCTGCTTTACCAGCGTGATCAGCTCTCGCGCCGGGTGTGGAGCAGGTAATTCACATCCGTGTCCCGTCCCAGCGAATAGACCTTGGTCAGGGGGTTGTAACTCATGCCCATCAGTGTTTGCGGGTTGAGTCCGGCATTCCGGCTGTAGCGGCTCAGCTCGGAGGGCTTGATGAACTTTGCGTACTCGTGTGTGCCGCGCGGCAAAAGCTTGAGCAGATACTCCGCACCGATAATGGCGAATGTGTAGGCCTTCAGGTTGCGGTTGAGGGTGGAGAAAAAAACGTGACCACCGGGTTTGACCAGCTTTGCACAGGCCGCAATCGTGCTTGCCGGATCGGGAACATGCTCCAGCATTTCCATGCAGGTCACCACGTCGAACCGTGCCGGGTTTTCGTCGGCGAACGCTTCGGCGCTGACCAGTCTGTAATCGACTTTCTGGCCGCTCTCGAACAGATGAAGGCGGGCAACGCCAAGTGCCTTCTCGGAGAGGTCGATGCCGGTCACCGTGGCGCCAATAGAAGCCATCCCTTCGGACAGGATGCCGCCACCGCAGCCAACGTCAAGGACGTCCTTGCCTGAAAGGCTGGCAATGTCGTCAATCCAGCTCAGGCGAAGCGGATTGATTTCATGCAAGGGTTTGAATTCGGATGCGGGGTCCCACCATCGGTGGGCGAGGTCGCTGAATTTTTGCAGTTCTGCTGGATCTGCGTTGAGCGTGGTCATGGTGAGGGCCTTAAACGTGCACGGCAGTAGAGACCGACGTTGCCGAAAAGCGTTCGTTGTGTCCATAAAAAGAAAAAGCCCCGCCGAGGCAGGGCTTTTTGGACAGCAACTGTCGAATTACTTGGAGCCGATCACTTCGACTTCAACGCGACGATCCGGCTGCAGGCACTCGATCAGAGCCTTGCGGTTCTTCACGGTGTTGCACTTGTCGCCGGTCACGGGCTGCTTCTCGCCCTTGCCTTCGGTGTATACACGGTTGGCTTCAACGCCCTTCGAAACCAGGTAGGTCTTGACGGCGGCAGCGCGACGCTCGGACAGCTTCTGGTTGTAGGTGTCGGAGCCAAGGCGGTCGGTGTGACCGACAGCCAGGATCACTTCCAGCTTGACGTCCTTCGACTTGGAAGCCAGTTCGTCGAGCTTGGACATGCCGTCGCTCTTCAGAACAGCCTTGTCGAAGTCGAACAGCGCGTCAGCGGACAGCTTGATCTTCTCAGCGGTCGGCTTCGGCATCGGTGCAGCGGGCTTGGCCATCGGAGCGGCAGCCATCTTCACGCACTTGTCTTTCGGCACGATGTCGCTATCACATGCACAACCGGCGGGGAACTCGCCAGCCATTGCGGTGCTGGCAGCGGCCGGGGTCCAGTAGCCGGTACGCCAGCACAGGTCGTAACCACTGCGGGCAACGACATTGCGGCCGTCGATCACGTAGGGGGTTTCGCCCTTGCCATCGACAACGACATCCGCTGCGAAAGCGCTGGTTGCGGACAGGCCGATCGAAGCGATGGCGGCCAGCATGAGCATCTGATTCTTGGTTTGTTTGATCATGGTTTCCTCTTGAGAAGGGCGAGAGACTATTCGAGCCGCTGCAACTGAGCGAAAACGGTCGCTTTGCCGTCTTGCGTTGGATTGAACTGAATCGTTATTTTGTTCAATTAACGAGTTTAGTTTGCCATACCGTTGTGATTTCGAGCAATTCTTTGTCGCTAATTCGCAACAGTGTCGTGCCGTCTTTCACACGAAGCGTTCCATCGACCCATACATGCGATACCTGATCGCGTCCACAAACATAAACGAGGTGTGAAACCGGGTCAAAGCAAGGTTGCATCAGCGGGCCCGAGAGCGAGACTGCGCAGAGGTCTGCGCGCTTGCCCGGGGTGATGGATCCGATCTCGCTTTCCATGCCGAGTGCGCGGGCGCCACCAAGTGTGGCCATGTGCAGTGCGAGGTGCGCGGGGATGACGCTGGCGTCGCAATTGACCGCCTTGGCGAGCAGTGCCGCGTGACGCATCTCCTGAAAAATGTCGAGGCGGTTGTTGCTGGCTGCGCCGTCGGAGCCGAGTCCGACGTTGATGCCGCGTTTCACGAGGCTCGATAACGGCGCGATGCCGCTGCCGAGTTTCATGTTCGAGGTGGGGCAGTGGGCCACGCTGCAGCCGTGATGCGCGAGGCGGGCGAGGTCGGTGTCGTCGAGGTGCACCGCATGAACCGCAATCAGGTTGGGGCCCAGCAGGCCAAGTCGCTCGAGGCGGGCCAATGGGCGCACGCCGTGGGCCGCCATCCCGTCGCTGATCTCGGTTGCGGTTTCGTGTACGTGGATGTGGACCGGCAGATCGAGTTCGGCGGCAAGGCTGGCGACGCGTTCGAAGCTCGTGTCGGAAACCGTGTAGGGAGCGTGCGGTGCAACCGAAAACCCGAGCAGGGGGGCGTCGCGCCATTGATCTCTGGTACGCAGTCCCTTGCGCAGGTAGTCGTCTGGGTCGCTCGCGTAGGGGGTCGGAAAGTCGAGCATGATGATGCCGACCACTGCCCGCATGCCGGCTTCGTCGAAAGCCTTCGCCGCCGCTTCAGGGTAGAAGTACATGTCGTTGCAGGTGGTGATGCCCCCGCGCAGCATCTCTCTTGCGGCCAGCAGCGTGCCGTCGTGCACGAAGCCGGGCGAGACATGCTTGCTTTCGGCTGGCCAGATCGTTTCCTGCAGCCAGCGCATCAGGGGCAGGTCATCGCCCATTCCACGCATCAGGTTCATGGCGGCGTGGGCGTGGAGATTGACCAGGCCGGGAATCAGGGCGTGTTCGCCCAGTTCGACTTCCTCGGCCGGGCGGTAGCGCGACCGTGCTTCGGATTGCGGTAGCACATCGACGATGGCGCCTGCACGGATAGCCACGCTGTAGTGCTCGAAGACGGTGTCTGCCGGTGATACCGGGATCACCCAGCGTGCGTGGATGAGTTGGTCGACGGGTTCGCTCAAAGTGATACTCCGGTAAGGCAAGGCCCGCAGTTTACGGGGTTCGGGTGTGCGACGCAGGCGGACAGCCCGGCAGCCGTGCTGATCTGGAAGGCAAGGTAACGGCGGGGCTCGTGAAGTTCGGTGTGGCTGGCGTATCGGACGTCGTTGTGGCGCCTTGTGCGGGCTGCTGTGTGCATCCTGCTGCAACACATGGTTTCAATTCTGCTCGCGGTGATGTTTTGCCTGCAAGATCGTTGCCGACGATCTTCACTCGAAGCCCTCCGTAAAGTGCGTTTTCGGTCAGGCGGGGACGCGCCTGTGTGTTGAACGCCTTCACGAATCCTCGTCTGGCCACAAGGCAGATGTTACTTGATGGCGGGTGCATCATTCCGCCGGACGATTTAATCACACCCGGAAAGTCTCAAACAATATCCACTTGTGCCCACGCCAAGCGATTGTGTGTGCGCAAGGGTGATTCTCTGCAGCCGGGTATCGTGACACAATCAACATATCGAAACAGACATGTACGGGGCGCCCTGAGCGCCGCACGGATGCCATGGGAACAATGCCCGAAAGAATCGGGAAGTACCGAATCTTGCGCGAGCTGGGTCGCGGTGCGACGGCTATTGTCTACCTTGCCGAGAACCCGCATTACCCCGAGCAAATCGCGCTCAAGCACGTCAAGTTCGATGATAAAGCTCGCGACGTGGCGAAGTGGAACCGTCGTATGCTCAAGCTGCTGAAGGCCGAGGGGGCGGTATCCAAGCGGCTGGATCACCCCAATATCATCCGCATCTTCGAGGCGGTGGTCGAGGCCGACCAGGCCTATGTCGTGATGGAGTATTTCCCCGGCTACACCCTGGAGCGCTATTGCAGTTTCGAGAAGCTGCTCCCCATCCACCGCGTGATCGGCATCATCTTCAAGTGCTGCATGGCGCTCGATCATGCCTATCGGCAGGGGATCGTCCATCGTGACATCAAGCCCGCCAATATCCTGGTCGACGACAACGACAATGTGAAGATCACCGACTTCGGACTGGCGCTGAACATCAGCAAGAAGATCGAGACCGACTCGACCTTCATCATGGGGGTCGGCTCGCCGGCCTACATGAGTCCGGAGCAGATCAAGAGCTATCCGCTCAACCAGAAGACCGATCTGTATTCGCTCGGCGTGGTGCTGTTCCATCTGCTCACAGGCCGCTTGCCGTTCCGCGCAGCGAACCCGGCACAGCTGATCTACAAGATCATCAATGCCGACCAGCCCTCGGTTTCGCAGCTCAATCCCGAGATTCCGGAGCAAATGGATGCGGTCATTCGCAAGGCGCTCGAGAAGGACCTCTATTCCCGCTACAAGAACGGGGCAGAGTTTGCCAAGGATCTCGCCGCTGTTCGCTACAAGATCGTAGACGACAAGTGTGTGCCGCCCGATACGAGCCGGTTTACGATGCTGCGCAAGCTGGCCTTCTTTACCGAGTTTGACGATATCGAGCTGTGGGAGGTCTTGCGCATCTGTTCATGGCGCAAGGTCGATGAGCATGTGACCCTGATGCGGGAGGGCGATGCAGATCAGCGTTTCGCCATCGTGCTGTCGGGCCAGGTCGAGGTGTCGATCGACGGACGACGGGTGCTGACGCTCGGGCCGGGCGAGGTTTTCGGTGAGCAGGCATGGCTGGATCATCTCGAGCATCGCCACATGATGACGTCCGTCTCGCTTGAGCCGTCGACCTATCTCGAAATCAATCCGCCCGCGCTGGCACTGGCGACAGATGAGGTGCAGGAGCTGTTCAGGCGCCAGGTGTCGACGGTTGTGGTCAGGCGCCTCGCGGATATCGCCCGGGTCGCGGCGCAGCAAGGCGAGCCTGCTATCCGTGGTGATTACACCGCCACCGGCGGGCTTGATCTCCAGCTGGTCGAGGACTGATCTTTCCCCGCCGTGCGTGAGTGCCTGCAGCACCAACGAGTGATCTCAGCGCTGGCGATTGATGACGACGCGCACCTTGCGTTCGGGGTCGCCAACCGCAAGATTGACGAGCCAGGTCAGCACGCTGTAGAGCAGCGCACCCCAGAAGGCGTTTCCAAAGTCGCTCACCTGCAGGCCGCCGACCAGCCCCGAGACGCCCCAGAACAGGAGTGCGTTGATCACCAGCGTGAACAGACCCAGCGTGAGCAGGGTGATGGGCAGGGTGATCAGGATCAGAATGGGGCGGATCAGGGCATTGATCAGCCCGAGCAGCAGGGCCGCAGCCAGCGCCGAGACGTAGCTCTCGACCGCGATCCCCGAGACGATCTCGGGGATGATCAGCAGGGCCACGGCGTTCAGGGCCCAGCGCAGCAGCAGGCGCAGACCTGGCGTCATTACTGTTTTGCTCCCAGGTCAAGCGCATGCTGGCGCGCGGCGGCAAGTGAATCCGGCGTGTCCGTGGTGGTGTCGAGCCAGTTGCCAAGATGGCAGCGGGTGAGGTCGGTGAGTGCCGTAATCCAGTCGTGGCGCTCATTGAGGCAGGGGATGTAGTGGAAGGTGCTGCCGCCGTGCGTGAGAAAGGCCTCCTTGCACTCGATGGCGATTTCCTCGAGCGTTTCCAGGCAGTCGGAAACGAAGCCGGGGCAGATGACGTCCACCCGCTTGACCCCTTCGCGCGCGAGCTTCTCGAGCGTCGGCTGCGTGTAGGGCTTGAGCCACTCGGCCTTGCCGAATCGCGACTGGAAGGTGACCAGAATCCGCTCCGCCGGGAAGTCGAGAGATTCGGCCACCAGGCGCGCGGTCTTGTGACATTCGCAGTGATACGGATCGCCGAGGTCGAGCGTGCGCCGGGGAACGCCGTGAAAACTCATCAGCAGCCGATCGGGCTCACCGTGCTTGACCCAGTTTTCGCGCACGCTCTGGGCGATGGCGGCGATGTAGCCCGGATCGTCCTGGAAGCTGCGCACATAGCGGATTTCGGGCAGGTTGCGCCAATGCAGCATGCAGCGGGCGACCTCGTCCATTACACTGGCGGTGGTGCTGCCGGCAAACTGCGGATACAGCGGTACGACGAGAATGCGGGTGCAATTGCGCGCGCGCAGGGCCTGCAGCGCGTCCGGAATTGACGGGGCGCCGTAGCGCATTGCCCACGCCACCTCGACGTCGCCTCCCGTGGCCGCGTTCAGGTAGCCGTCGAGCAGCTTGGCCTGGCGTTCGGTATGGACCTTGAGTGGCGAGCCGGCGTCCATCCACACGCTGGCATACTTGACCGCCGACTTGGCCGGGCGCGTGTTGAGGATGATGCCGTTGAGGATGATCCACCACAGCGCACGCGGGATTTCCACCACGCGGGGGTCGGACAGGAACTGCTTCAGGTAGGGACGCAGGGCTTGCGCGGTCGGCGCTTCGGGCGTGCCGAGATTGACCAGCAGCACGCCTGTGCGTGCGGGGGTGCCGTGTTTGTAGTCGGGCTCGGGCCAGTAGCGGGCCATGATCTTCCTTCAGTCAGGTGAGGCAGCAAGCTTCCGCCGCGAAGGTCCGCAGCGAAGGGTCAGGAATTGGACGAGAGCGCGTTCGACAGCAGGCGGGCGGTGATGTCCACGATCGGGATCACTCTGTCGTAGGCCATGCGTGTCGGTCCGATCACGCCGACCGAACCGACCAGTTGGCCATCGACTTCGTAGGGGGCCGTGATCACGCTGCAGCCGTCGAGCTGGGCCAGGCCGGATTCGTCGCCGATGAAGATCTGCACGCCCTGCGCGCGGTTGGACAGGTCCAGCAACTGCATGAGGCCGGTGCGCTGCTCGAAGAGTTTGAATAGCTCGCGCAGGCGCGACATGTTGGACGAGAGGTCTTCGACATCGAGCAGGTTGGTCTCGCCCGAAATGACGTAATTGAGCGCGGACTCCTCGGCGGCTTCGGAACCGGCTTCGACAGTGGCCGTCATCAGTTCGCTCATGTCGCTGCGCAACTGCTGGAGCTCTTCGCGGATGCGCTTGCGAATGTCCTCGAATGCGAGGCCGGCAAAATGTTCGTTCAGGTAGCTCGCCGCTGCGCCGAGTTCCGAAGCGTTGTAGCTGCGCCGGGTGATGAGGATGCGGTTCTGCACGTCGCCTGCGGTGGTGACGATGATCAGCAGAATGCGGTTTTCCGACAGGCTGATGAACTCGATCTGCCGGATGCGGACCGCATCCTTGCGTGGCGTCACGACGACTCCGGCGAACTGGGTCAGGTTGGACAGCATGTGCGATGCTGAGCTGATCAGGCGCCCGGGCTGATCCGGCTGGAACTGACCCTTCAGTGCCTGAACCCGATTGCTTTCCATCGGCTGCACCGTGAGCAGCGCATCTACGAAGAAACGGTAGCCGAGCGAGGTGGGGATTCTCCCCGCCGAGGTGTGCGGGCTGGAGATGAAGCCCATTTCCTCAAGGTCGCTCATCACGTTGCGCACGGTGGCGGGTGAGAGTTCAAGTCCGGAAAAACGCGAAAGCGCTCGCGAGCCGACGGGCTGGCCCTCGGCGATGTAGCGTTCGATCAGCGTTTTGAGCAGGATCTGGGAGCGGGTATCGAGCGGTTTCATGATTGGCCTGGAATATAGCCCGATTCTATGGAACTGCGTGCCTTGCTGCCAAGCGGCAATCGACCGCAAGGTCGCGCATGACGGAATCCGAATGTGGTTTAATCCGCAGCCATGACTATGCGCTTTACCAATGTTGCCCTGATCGGAAAGTACCAGAGCCCGGATGTGGCGGAGTCGGTGCTGCTGATCGCTCGCTATCTGCGCGAACGGGGTCTTGAGGTGTGGATCGAGCAGGGCACTGCGAGTTCCATCGGTCAGGCCGAAGGTTTCCCGGTTGCCGCCTATGAAGAGATTGCGGCGAAGTGCGATCTTGCAGTGGTCGTTGGCGGGGACGGTACCATGCTCACGACGGCTCGCCGTCTCGCCGAGCGTTCGGTGCCGCTTGTCGGCGTCAACCTCGGGCGGCTGGGCTTTCTGACCGATATTGCCCGCAAGGATGCCTTGCTGAGGCTGGGCGAAATCCTTGATGGCAGCTTCCGCGAAGAATCCCGCTTCATGCTCGATGCCGAGGTGTTGCGCGGCGGCCAGCGCGTGTTTCATACCCTGGCGCTCAACGATGTCGTGGTGAACAAGGGCGACCTGGGGCGCATGATCGAGTTCGATCTGTCGATCGACGGCGAGTTTGTCTATACCCAGCGCTCCGACGGCATGATCATATCGACACCCACCGGCTCGACGGCCTATGCCTTGTCGGCCAACGGCCCTATCCTGCATCCGAGCGTGGGCGGCATTGCGCTCGTGCCTTTGTGTCCGCATGCGCTGACGGCACGTCCGGTCACCTTGCCGGATTCGTGCTGCATCGAAATCGAGTTGCTGCCACCGCATGACGCGCGGGTGCACTTCGATGGTCAGGCGCGCTTTGATGCGCGTGCGGGCGACCGCGTTCGCCTGACCCGCTCGCCGCTTGCCGTGCGCCTGCTGCATCCGAAGAGCTACAGCTATTTTGCGATGCTGCGCGAGAAGCTGCACTGGAGTGCGGCGCCGCGGCACAACTGACCCGTCCGACTGATGAGCTGTCCTGCGCGGGACAGTTCGACCAACCTGAACGCGAGACCATGCTGCGCCGCCTGACTATTCGTGATTTCGTCATTGTCGATCGTCTCGAACTCGAGTTCGGTGCGGGCTTTGGCGCCCTGACCGGCGAGACCGGTGCGGGCAAATCCATCCTGCTCGATGCACTCGGGCTTGCGCTCGGCAGTCGCGCCGACAGCGGCGTGGTGCGCGTGGGCCAGGCCAAGGCGGATATCGTTGCCGAGTTCGGTCTGCCGTCCGGTGGGGGGCTTGCCGACTGGCTTGATGAGCAGGAGCTGCCGCCCGACGATGATGCGGTGATCCTGCGCCGGGTGGTCGACGCGAATGGACGCGGCAAGGCCTGGATCAACGGTGTTCCGGTGACGCTGGCACAGTTGCGGACGGCCGGGGACTGGCTCGCGGATATCCACGGGCAGCATGCTCATCATGCCCTGTTGCGCGCAGACGCCCAGCGGCAACTGCTGGACACGCATGCCGGTGCCGCGCCACTTGGTGCCGCTGTCGCCACCTGCTGGCGCGAATGGCAGCGCATCAGCGAGCTGCGACGCAATGCAGAGCTCGATTCCGCCGCCTCCGCCCGCGAGCGCGAACTCCTCACCTGGCAGCTCAAGGAGCTGAAGGACCTTGCCTTCAACGCCGAAGAATGGGTCGAACTCAACGCCGAGCATGGCCGACTCGCCCACGCGGCGGGGCTGATGGAAGGTGCGGACGAAACTCTTGAAGCGCTGGGCGAGGGCGATTACGCGGTGTCCGTCGTGCTTGGCCGGCTGGATGCCAGGCTCGACGAGATGAGTGCCATCGACGCCTCGCTGAATGAAGTCCGCGACTTGCTCGCCTCGGCTGCGATTCAGGCGGACGAGGCGCTGCATGCGCTACGCCGTTATCGTGAGCGGCTCGATCTCGACCCTCAGCGTCTGGGCGAGATCGAACGCAGGATCACCGCGGTGATGGATGTCGCGCGCAAGTACCGCGTCGCGCCCGAAGCACTCCCCGAGCTGGAGGCAAGCTGGTGTCTTCGCCTCACCGAGCTCGAGGCAAGCGCGGATCCGGCCCGTCTCGAGGCCGCCGAAGCGGCGGCGCGCGTGGCCTACGACGAGGCTGCGAGTCGCCTGTCGGCGGCGCGGGCGCCTGCGGCAGTCAAGCTCTCGGCAGAAATCACCGAGGCGATGCAGTCACTGGCGATGGAAGGAGGGCGCTTTGAAGTGTCGCTGGCGCCATGTGAGCCCACGCTTCATGGCGCCGAGAGTGTCGAATTCCTGGTGGCTGCCAATCAGGGGCAGAGCCTGCGCGGCCTGGCCAAGGTTGCGTCCGGGGGCGAGCTCTCGCGCATCGGGCTGGCGATTCAGGTCATGACCAGCCGCGACTCGGCGACGCCGACCCTCATTTTCGACGAGGTCGATGTCGGGATCGGCGGGCGTGTGGCCGAGATCGTAGGCAAGCTGCTCCATCGTCTCGGACGCGACCGGCAGGTTCTGTGCGTCACCCATTTGCCGCAGGTAGCCGCCTGTGCCGACTGGCAGTGGCAGATCGCCAAGGCCGAGCGGGGTGGCGAGACATTGAGTGCGGTGACGGCGCTCGACGCCGGGCAGCGGGTCGAGGAGATTGCCCGCATGCTTGGCGGCGTAAGCATCACCGAGACGACACGAAGGCATGCAGCCGAGATGCTGGGGCAGGCGTGAGGGCACGCCGGGCTGCGACTTGAGCGCGGCGTGCGGGCGGTTGGTGGTGGGGGTTGGGCCGGTCAGTCGTTGCGGTTCGGGCAGTCCTTGCGCAGACAGTCGGCATAGAGATAGAGCGCATGTTCCTTCACCGCAAAGCCGCGCTCCTCGGCTACGACGTTCTGGCGGCGCTCGATTTCCGGGTCGAAGAATTCTTCGACCTTCCCGCATTGCAGGCAGACGAGATGGTCGTGGTGTCCGCCCTTGTTAAGCTCGAAGACGGCTTTGCCGGATTCGAAGTAATGCCGTTCAAGCAGGCCGGCCTGCTCGAACTGCGTCAGTACGCGATAGACTGTTGCCAGCCCGATATCCATGCCTTCGTTCATCAGCAGTCGGTAAACGTCTTCCGCGGTAAGGTGGCGTTGTTCCGTGGTCTGGAACAGGTCGAGGATCTTGAGGCGCGGGTAGGTGGCCTTGAGACCGATGTTTTTTAGGTTCTGCGAGTTCTCGGACATGGTCGCCTGTCGGTGTGGCTGAGGAGCAAGACAACGTTGTGTTGCGTCGCTATGTTATATTTTTTGACCTTTACTGAGAACCATGCGCAGTTCCGTGCGCGTTAAAGTGACCCTGTCCATGCGTTTATCGCTTATTTCGGCGCTTGCCGCCGCCAGCCTGCTTGCGGGCTGCTCGTTCGATTCCATCACCGACCGCATCACGCCTTATCGCATCGATATCCGCCAGGGCAATTACGTCGACCAGTCAATGGTCGCGCAGCTCAAGCGCGGCATGACACGCGATCAGGTGCGTTTCGTGCTCGGGTCTCCGCTCGTCACCGATGTTTTTCGCACCGACCGCTGGGACTACGTCTATCGCTTTCGTCCCGGGCTGGGCGAGGTCGAGCAGCGGGTGATTTCCGTATTCTTTGCTGATGACCGCCTCGACCATATCGACGGTGATGTGACTGGCGGTGACGCCAAGTCGGCGGTCGACTCGCAGCAGGCCACCCGCACCCGGGTCGTCGAAGTGCCTGCCGCACCCAAGGACTGATTTTTGAATGCCCGCTGACGGGCCAGATGACTGACAGGATTTTGAAGATGACGCCTATCCGCGTTGCGATTGCCGGCGCGTCCGGCCGCATGGGCCGCATGTTGATCGAGGCTGCCCACAAGGACGAGGACATCGTGCTGGCAGCGGCATTCGATCGCCCCGGCACGCCTTTTATCGGAAGGGACGCAGGGGAGATGCTCGGCATCGTCAGTGGCGTTGCAATCGGTGACGATGCGTCGGCCGCCATTGCAGCAGCAGACTGCGTGATCGATTTCACCCGGCCTGAGGGTACGCTCGAGCATCTGGCGATTGCGCAAGGTCTTGGCAAGGCGATGGTGATCGGCACCACCGGTTTCGATGCCGCCGGCAAGGCCGCAATCGCTGCGGCAGCGCAGTCGGTGCCTGTCGTTTTTGCACCCAACATGGCGGTGGGGGTGAACGCCGTCTTCCGTCTGCTCGAGGTGGCGGCGCAGATCCTTAACGAGGGCTATGACGTCGAGGTCATCGAAGCGCACCATCGCTTCAAGGTCGATGCCCCCTCGGGCACCGCCTTGCGTATGGGCGAGGTCGTGGCGAAAGCGCTCGACCGTGATCTTGAGGACTGCGCCATTTACGGCCGCGAAGGCGTGACCGGTGAGCGCAAGGCCGAAACCATCGGGTTCTCGACAATTCGCGGTGGCGACGTGGTCGGCGACCACACCGTGCTGTTTGCCGGTATCGGAGAGCGCATCGAGATCACGCACAAGTCGGGCAGCCGCATGCCGTATGCGCTCGGGTCGATGCGTGCAGCGCGCTTCCTCGCCGGCCGCAGCAGTGGTCTGTTCGACATGCAGGATGTGCTCGGCCTGCGCTGAGCCCGCTTCATGAGCGAGCGCCCGGCGGTGTCTGGCGAGACTGTCACTGTCGAGCAGTTGCGCGCGGAGCTCGACGCAGTGCAGATCGAGCTCAATCGGGCCAACGACCGTCTGGAGCTGGTCAAGCTCGGTGCGCATACCGGGCTCTGGGAGTGGGATACGTCGACCCAGTCCCTGGTGGTCGATTCACGTTGGCGTAGCTGGCTTGGGTACGAGGAAGGCACCGAGGAGGCGCCTTTTGACAACTGGCTGCCACTCGTCCACGAAGAAGACCGGGAGCGGATGAACGAGTGCCTGCTTGCTCATCTGCGCGGGGAGCTTCCCCTCTTCGAGGTTCAGTTCAGGATTCGTGCGGCGGACGGTCAGTCGCGTTGGCTCAGTGCGCGCGGGCAGGTGCGTGACCGCCTGGCCGATGGGCGCTGGCAGCGGGTGATCGGGATTTACACCGATGTGACGCGCGAGCGGACCCGGGAAATGGAGTTGTTGCAGGCAAAGGAGCAGGCCGAGGCGGCCAGTCGTGCGAAAGGCGATTTTCTCGCCAACATGAGTCACGAGATCCGCACGCCGATGAACGGCATTCTCGGCATGACCGAGCTGTTGCTCGATTCTGCGCTGGCTCCGGAGCAGCGCGAGTACCTGCTGACAGTCAAGTCGTCGGCGGAGGCGCTGCTGACGATCATCAACGACATTCTCGATTTCTCCCGCATCGAAGCAGGGCGGATGACGCTCGAGAGCATCGACTTCTCGATTGCATCGGTGATTTCCGAGACGATCCGTGTTCTCGCATTGCGCTCGCACCAGAAAGGGGTTGAGCTGTATTCGGTCATCGATCCTGAGGTGCCTGCGGTGCTGCGGGGCGATCCGGTGCGTTTGCGACAGGTGCTGACCAACCTGATCGGCAATGCCATCAAGTTTACCGACCAGGGCGAGGTTGAGGTTCGCGTCGCCATAGGGGCGAGAGAGGGCAGCAAGCTCAGTCTCGCCTTCTCCGTGCGCGACACCGGAATCGGGATTGCGCCTGACAAGCAGGAAGCCGTGTTCGGTGCGTTTTCGCAGGCAGACAGTTCGACGACGCGTAAATACGGCGGCACTGGTCTGGGGCTGGCGATCTGTCGCCATCTGGTGGACCTCATGGACGGAGCGATTCAGGTCAGCAGCGAACCCGGGGTCGGCAGCTGTTTCTCGTTCAATGTCCGCCTCGACGTGGTGGCCGATGCGAAGCCGCCAGTGCTGGGCCCCTTGCGTGGCGGCCGTATCCTTGTGGCGGCAGTCAACGAGGGGTTCGGACGGTCGATCTGCGCCATGCTCAGGGCCTGTGGCCTGGCTTCGCGTCGCGTCCAGTCGGGCGAGGCTGCGCTCGAGGCGCTTGCCGCCGCACATGAGCGCAACGATCCGTTTGCATTTGTCCTGATGGACGCGGCCATGCCCGATCCGGGTGGGTTCGATCTCGCCCGCCGTTTTCACGAGGCAGCGCCCTGGCTGGACCGGATCGTGATGATGCTGTCCAGTCATTCCCAGCGTAACGACCTCGCTCGCTGCCACCAGCTCGGGCTCAAGTCCCGTATCTCCAAGCCTTTCTCCCGGGACGATCTGATCGAGGCGCTGCAGGTAGCGCATTGCGGGGATCAGGCCGGCGACGAGATGATCGGTGCCTTCGATCCCGAGAAGTCGCTGACCGAGATACTGTGCGAAATGGATGCGCCGCAGCGCAAGCTGGAGATCCTGCTGGTGGAGGACAATCCGGTGAACCAGACGGTTGCCACCCGGATGCTGGAGAAAATCGGGCACTTGGTGACGGTTGCAAACAACGGCGAAGAGGCTGTCGAAGCATTCGACGGCGGACGTTTCGACCTGATCCTGATGGACTTGCAGATGCCCGTGATGGGCGGGCTGGAGGCGACCCAGGCAATACGTGCGCGCGAGGCGCGGAGAAGCTGGGCGATCCAGGGCGACTGGCGCCCCATTCCGATCGTCGCCATGACTGCCCATGCCATGGCGGGCGACCGCGAGCGTTGTCTCGAAGCGGGCATGGACGATTACGTGAGCAAGCCGATCAGACCGGCCGACCTCGTTGCTGCGATTGGCCGGATGTGCGAACCGGTGTCCGATGCCGGCGTAGACGGCGACAAGAGTCTGCTCGAGCCCGAGGGTGGCGTCGGAAGCGGAATTGCCGACCTCGGCGAGGCGCGCGCATTGTTCGATGGCGACGAAGAAATCGTGCAGCAGCTTCTCGTTGTGTTCTTTCGCGATCTTGGCGGTACGCTGTCGGAGTTGCGCGGCGCCGGCGCCCGGGGGGATCTCGTGCGGCTCGGCGAGCTGGCGCATTCGATCAAGGGCTCGGTCGGCCTGTTCGGTGCGCAGCGTGCAACCGAGGCTTCGAAGGCGGTCGAGTCGGCTGCACGCAATGCCGATCCCGCGGCATCAGGCGCGCTGCTTGAGACCCTGTTGCGCGAGATGAACGCGCTCGCCAGTGCTTTGCGCCCCTCACTTCGGTCTTAGCTGCGTAAAGTGGTCTGACATTATTTCGCATGACGATCGCCTTGCCGGTGCTGTTCGGGAGGGGTGGCAGACGGGCCGATGGCCGGAGTGCGTTGCTTCAACGCTCGAAAAACGTTAGAATTCCGCCGATTTGATGGCGGGATTGGCCAATAGGCTCGTCCCGTTTTTTCGCATATGGAGTGGCCCGAATCGGGCTTGCTCCGGTCTTTTCGGCTGAATCCAGGAGTTTTTCGTGACTGCTTTCCCGCCCGCCCTTCTTGCGCTTGCCGACGGAACGGTTTTCTACGGCAAGGGTATCGGTGCGGTTGGCAGTACGGTCGGCGAGGTAGTGTTCAATACCTCGATGTCGGGTTATCAGGAAATTCTGACTGATCCGAGTTACTGCCGCCAGATCGTGACGCTGACCTACCCTCACATTGGCAATACCGGTGTCAACCTCGAGGACGTCGAGTCTGGTCGAGTGCATGCCGCCGGCCTTGTGATTCGTGATCTTCCCATTCTTCCCTCCAACTTCCGCATGAGCCAGCGTCTCGACGCCTATCTTGCCGATGCCAATGTGGTGGCGATTGCCGGGCTCGATACCCGCAAGCTGACCCGTGTGCTTCGCGAGAAGGGTGCGCAGGCAGGCTGCATCGTCACCGCTGCACCCGGCGAGACCTTGAACCCGGAAGCGGCCATCGCTCAGGCGAATGGATTTCCCGGTCTCGCCGGCATGGATCTGGCAAAGGTTGTCAGCGCTGCGGAAACAATCGAATGGACCGAAGGCGAGTGGGCGCTGGGCAGCGGCTATGTGTCGCAGGCCGATGCACGTTTCCACGTCGTGGCCTACGATTTTGGCGTCAAGCGCAACATCCTGCGCATGCTCGCCTCGCGTGGCTGCCGCCTGACCGTAGTGCCCGCGCAGACGCCGGCGAAAGACGTGCTGGCGCTCAAGCCTGACGGCGTGTTCCTGTCCAACGGCCCGGGTGACCCGGAGCCCTGTGACTACGCCATCGAAGCCATTCGCGAGATCCTGGCCGCAGGCGTGCCGACCTTCGGCATCTGTCTGGGGCATCAGTTGCTCGCGCTGGCATCGGGTGCGAAGACCATGAAGATGAAGTTCGGGCATCATGGCGCGAACCATCCGGTCAAGGACGTCGATACCGGTCAGGTGCTGATCACCAGTCAGAACCATGGCTTCGCGATTGACCCGGAAAACATGCCCGAAACGCTGCGGGTAACGCACGTTTCGCTGTTCGACGGTTCCAATCAGGGTATTGCACGCACTGATGTGCCGGCGTTCTCCTTCCAGGGGCACCCCGAAGCGAGCCCGGGTCCGCACGATGTCGGCTACCTCTTCGACCGCTTCATCAAGTTGATCGAAGCCGGCAAGTAATACAGCACTCCCCGGCGGGCGCCGCCCGCCGCCCAAGAATTTCAGAGGCAACGCAATGCCCAAACGTACAGACATCCAGACCATCCTGATCATCGGTGCTGGTCCGATCATCATCGGGCAGGCGTGTGAATTCGACTATTCCGGCGCCCAGGCCTGCAAGGCCCTGCGCGAGGAAGGCTACAAGGTCGTGCTGGTGAACTCCAACCCGGCCACGATCATGACCGACCCTGGCACGGCCGATGTGACCTATATCGAGCCCGTGACCTGGCAGGTCGTTGAGCGCATCATCGAAAAAGAGCGTCCCGACGCGCTGCTGCCGACAATGGGTGGGCAGACCGCACTGAACTGCGCGCTCGACCTCGCCCGCCATGGCGTGCTCGAGAAGTACGGCGTCGAGCTCATCGGTGCGGCCGAAGAGGCCATCGACAAGGCCGAAGACCGCCTCAAGTTCAAGGACGCGATGACCAAGATCGGTCTTGGCTCGGCGCGTTCCGGCATCGCTCACAGCATGGAAGAGGCGCTCCAGGTGCAGGGCGGGATCGGCTTCCCTGCCATCATCCGTCCCAGCTTCACGCTCGGTGGTACGGGCGGTGGTATCGCCTACAACATGGAAGAGTTCCACGAGATCTGCAAGCGCGGTCTCGAGGCCAGCCCGACCAACGAACTGCTGATCGAAGAGTCGCTGCTGGGATGGAAGGAATACGAGATGGAAGTCGTGCGCGACCGCGCCGACAACTGCATCATCGTATGCTCCATCGAAAACCTTGATCCGATGGGCGTTCATACCGGCGACTCGATCACGGTCGCGCCGGCGCAGACGCTGACCGACAAGGAATACCAGATCCTGCGTAACGCCTCGATCGCCGTGCTGCGCGAAATCGGCGTGGATACCGGTGGCTCGAACGTGCAGTTCGCGATCAACCCGGTCGACGGCCGCATGATCGTGATCGAGATGAACCCGCGGGTGTCGCGCTCGTCCGCGCTCGCCTCGAAGGCAACCGGTTTTCCGATTGCCAAGGTGGCAGCCAAGCTTGCGGTTGGCTTCACGCTGGACGAACTGCGCAACGACATCACCGGCGGCGCGACGCCTGCGGCCTTCGAGCCGTCGATCGATTACGTCGTCACCAAGATTCCGCGCTTCGCCTTCGAGAAGTTCCCGCAGGCCAATGACCGCCTGACCACGCAGATGAAGTCGGTGGGTGAGGTGATGGCCATGGGCCGCACCTTCCAGGAATCCTTCCAGAAGGCGCTGCGCGGGCTTGAAGTCGGCGTATACGGCCTCGATGAGGTTGAGGCCGATAGCGAGGATCTCGAACGTGAGCTCGCCAGCCCTGGCCCCGAGCGTATCTGGTACGTCGGTCAGGCCTTCCGCGAAGGGATGACGCAGGAGCAGGTGTTCAACCTGACCAAGATCGACCCGTGGTTCCTGGCTCAGATCGAAGACCTCGTACTGACCGAGAAGGCGCTGGTAGGGCGTTCGCTCAAGGCCATTCAGGCAGTCGAGATGCGCGATCTTAAGCGCAAGGGCTTCTCCGACCGTCGCGTTGCCAAGCTGCTTGCTACCGACGAAACCGCGGTGCGCCTGCACCGTCACACCCTCGGTGTGCGTCCGGTCTACAAGCGCGTGGATACCTGCGCTGCTGAATTCGCCACGTCGACCGCCTACATGTACTCCACGTACGAGGATGAGTGCGAGGCACAGCCGACCGACAAGAAAAAGATCATGGTGCTTGGCGGCGGTCCGAACCGCATCGGCCAGGGTATCGAGTTCGACTACTGCTGCGTGCATGCTGCGCTGGCGCTGCGCGAAGACGGGTATGAGACCATCATGGTCAACTGCAACCCGGAAACCGTATCGACCGACTACGACACCTCCGACCGTCTGTATTTCGAGCCGATCACGCTCGAGGACATCCTCGAGATCGTGCATATCGAAAAGCCGGTGGGCGTGATCGTCCAGTTCGGTGGCCAGACGCCGCTGAAGAGGGCGCGTGCGCTCGAAGCCAACGGTGTGCCGATCATCGGCACCAGCCCGGACATGATCGATGCTGCGGAAGACCGCGAGCGCTTCCAGAAGCTGCTGGTCGACCTCGGTCTAAAGCAGCCGCCTAACCGCACTGCGCGTACGCCTGAAGCTGCGGTACGTCTGGCAGCTGAAATCGGCTACCCGCTCGTGGTGCGTCCGTCCTATGTGCTGGGCGGCCGTGCAATGGAAATCGTGCACGAACAGAAGGACCTCGAGCGCTACATGCGTGAAGCGGTCAAGGTGTCGAACGAATCGCCGGTGCTGCTCGACCGCTTCCTCAACGACGCGACCGAAGTCGACGTCGATGCGCTGTCCGACGGTCATCAGGTGATCATCGGCGGCATCATGGAGCACATCGAGCAGGCCGGCGTGCATTCGGGCGACTCGGCTTGTTCGCTGCCGCCTTACACGCTGTCGGCAAAGCTGCAGGACGAGCTTCGTCGTCAGACCGAGGCCATGGCCCGCGCGCTGAACGTCGTCGGTCTGATGAACGTGCAGTTCGCGATTCAGGGCGAGGGTGACAACGCCGTCGTCTATGTGCTCGAAGTCAACCCGCGCGCGTCGCGTACCGTGCCCTTCGTATCGAAGGCCTGCTCGCTGCCGCTGGCCAAGATTGCTGCACGCTGCATGGCGGGACAGAGCCTGGCTAGCCAGGGCGTGACCGGCGAGATCGTGCCGCCCTATTACTCGGTGAAGGAGGCGGTGTTCCCCTTCGTCAAGTTCCCAGGCGTGGATACGATTCTCGGGCCAGAGATGAAGTCGACCGGCGAGGTGATGGGTGTCGGGCGCAGCTTTGCCGAAGCTTTCATCAAGAGTCAACTCGGTGCTGGCGTGCGTCTGCCGACGGCGGGTACTGCCTTCATCAGCGTTAAGCCGACCGATCGTGGCGCCGCGGTCGAGGTTGCCCGCGAGTTGCACGAACTGGGCTTCTCGCTCGTCGCGACCCGGGGTACTGGCGGCGTGCTCGAAGCTGCGGGCATTCCGGTGGCCCTGGTCAACAAGGTGAATGAGGGGCGTCCGCATATCGTCGACATGATCAAGAACGAGGAAGTCGTGCTTGTGATCAACACGGTTGAGGAAAAGCGTCAGGCGATTACCGACTCGCGCTCCATTCGCACCAGCGCGCTGGCTGCCAAGGCGAGCGTGTTTACCACCATCGAGGGCGCGCGTGCTGCCTGCATGGGACTGCGCCATCTGGCCGGCCTCGAAGTCTACGCAGTGCAGGAACTGCATGCGGAACTGAACCAGAGCAAATGAACAAGACACCACTGACCATTGCGGGGGCAGAAGCGCTCCGCGCCGAGCTCCACCGTCTGAAGACGGTGGAGCGACCCAATGTCATCGCTGCGATCGCAGAGGCGCGTTCGCACGGCGACCTGTCTGAGAACGCAGAGTACGACGCAGCCAAGGAACGGCAAGGGTTTGTCGAGGGGCGCATCATGGAGGTCGAGGGCAAGCTGTCGAATGCTCAGGTTATCGACCCCAAGCTGCTCGATGCTGACGGGCGCTGCGTTTTTGGCGCTACCGTGACCCTTGAGGACATGGACTCCGGCAAGACGATCAGCTACCAGATCGTGGGTGAGGACGAAGCCGACATCAAGCTGAACAAGATTTCGGTCAGTTCGCCGATCGCTCGCGCCCTGATCGGCAAGTACGCAGGCGATGTCGCGGAGGTCCAGGCCCCGGGCGGTGTCCGTGAGCTTGAAATCATTGAAGTCAGCTACATCTGAAGATCAATGAGCCGCGTCGCCGATCATCTCGCTGTGCTTCTGGTCACTCTGTGGATCGGCGCAATGTGGGTGATCGGTTACATGGTTGCGCCGACGCTGTTCTCGATGCTGTCGGATCGCAGCTTGGCGGGGAATGTCGCAGGGCGCCTGTTCACCTTGGTGGCCTGGATTGGCATTGGATCGGCGGCTTATCTGCTGATGTTCCTGGCCATGCGTCTGGGCTGGCAGGCTTTCCGTAACGGCTTGTTCTGGCTGGTGCTCGTGTTGCTGTTGTGCACGATCGCGGGGCAGTATGGCATTCAGCCGTTGATGGCTGAACTCAAGGCGAGCGCCTGGCCGCGAGAAGTCATGAATAGCGTGATGCGCGATCGGTTTTCGACCTGGCACGGCGTTTCCAGCGTGCTCTACCTGTTGCAGAGCCTGCTGGGAATCGCGCTGGTGCTCGGGTTGCGGCGCACCCTGCGCTGATGCGCAGGGTCGCGTAGCGGTTCAGCGGCCGCGGCCGGAGCCGGGCGTGCCTGCATTGCGCCCACGGGCCGGCGAGGTCCGTGATGCAGTGCGACGCTTTTCGGCCGAGGCTTTGGCCAGCGCTGCGCGGCGTGCGGCAGCGGCAAAGGCCGCAGCCGACTTGGCCGTGGCAGCACCGCCGGCACGCTTCGCGGCAGCGGGCTGTGCAGCCTTCTTTTCTTCTTCCCGGCGCGGGCGCCAGACGATCAGAATGTTTCCGATGTGCTGGACGGCGGCAGCACCAAGACTGGCGCACAATTCGCCCATCAGCACGTCACGCTGCTCTCGTTCAGCACCCTGCACACGAACCTTGATCAGTTCATGGGCCTGGAGCGAACGGTCGATCTCGGCGACGACAGTGGGGGTCAGGCCGTTACCGGCGACGGTGACGACAGGACTCAGGTGGTGCGCACGGGCGCGAAAGTCGCGACGCTGTGCAGGTGTAAGCTCGATCATTGACATTTATTACCTCTGTAGGCCCCGGATTTTACTCTGATGAAGCGAAACAAGACCAGCAAAGCGTGGCTGCACGAGCACCTCAACGACCCTTATGTGTTGCGCGCAAACGCCGAAGGCTACCGCGCACGCGCAGCGTACAAGCTGATGGAGATCGACGACCGTGACCGCCTGCTCAAGCGCGGCAACGTGGTGGTCGACCTCGGGGTGGCCCCGGGCTCCTGGAGTCAGATCGCGGTGCAGCGCTGCGGGCCGACCGGCCGCGTGTTCGCGCTCGACATTCTGCCAATCGAGCACATTCATGGCGTGGACTTCCTGCAAGGCGATTTCACCGAGGACAGCGTGCTGGCCGAGCTTGAAAAACGCCTGGATGGTGCCCATGTAGATATCGTTCTGTCCGACATGGCGCCGAACCTTTCAGGGGTGGCGACGGTCGACCAGGCTCGTTCGATCATGTTGTGCGAATTGGCGCTCGAATTTGCGGTCAATCACCTCAACACCCATGGGCATTTTCTGGTGAAGGTGTTTCAGGGCGAAGGCTTCATGGAGTTCCGCAAGGAAATGGAGCGACAGTTTGCCTCTGTCCAGGTTCGCAAACCGAAGGCATCCAGAGACCGGAGTGCCGAGGTCTATCTGCTGGGGAGCAAGCTGCGGTCCTGATTTTTGATTCGGCGCTGTTACGCATGATTGGGTGTTGTGGAAACGCCGCATTCCGGCCGTTGAGGATGCCATACCCGGCACCCGGCGGTCAGGGGGCGACGATAGCGGGTATCAATGCCGCTCATTGGTTTGCTGGCGGGAACGTTCGCCACTAGAATGAGTCCTTAGTGTGCACGCCCATGATGGGCTTTCGGGGTAAGACGTTGAACAATCTCTTCAAGAATCTCGCGATCTGGATGGTTATCGGTGTTGTGCTGATGACTGTGTTCAACCAGTTCAATACGCGGCAGGCCGCGCCCAACACCATGGAGTATTCCCAGTTCATGGAGGAGGCGAAGTCCGGGCGCATCGCCAAGGCAACCGTGGACGGTCGCATGCTGCGCGCGACGACCCAGGAAGGCCGGTCGATCACGGTGTACACTCCCGGCGTTCAGGATATCTGGATGGTTTCCGATCTGATGCGCTACGGCGTGGCAGTGACCGCATCCAAGCCCGAGGAAGAGCAGTCCTTCCTGTCGAGCATCTTCGTATCCTGGTTCCCGATGTTGCTTCTGATCGGCGTGTGGATCTTCTTCATGCGGCAGATGCAGGGTGGCGGAAAGGGCGGAGCCTTTTCGTTCGGCAAGAGCAAGGCGCGCATGCTGGACGAGTCAGCCAACTCGATTACCTTTGCCGATGTTGCCGGTTGCGACGAGGCCAAGGAAGAAGTGTTCGAGCTGGTCGAGTTCCTGCGTGATCCGTCCAAGTTCCAGAAGCTCGGTGGCCGTATCCCCAAGGGTGTGCTGATGGTCGGTTCGCCGGGTACCGGCAAGACCTTGCTGGCAAAGGCAATTGCCGGCGAGGCCAAGGTGCCGTTCTTCTCGATCTCCGGCTCGGACTTCGTAGAGATGTTTGTCGGTGTGGGTGCTGCCCGCGTCCGTGACATGTTCGAACAGGCGAAGAAGCACGCGCCGTGCATCATCTTCATCGACGAAATCGATGCGGTTGGTCGCCAGCGTGGCGCAGGCATGGGTGGTGGTAACGACGAGCGCGAGCAGACCCTGAACCAGTTGCTGGTTGAGATGGACGGCTTCGAAGGCCAAGCCGGTGTGATCGTCGTTGCGGCAACCAACCGTCCCGACGTGCTCGATCCTGCGCTGCTGCGCCCGGGTCGTTTCGACCGTCAGGTCGTGGTTTCCCTGCCCGATATTCGTGGTCGCGAACAGATTCTCAAGGTTCACATGCGCAAGGTGCCTATTGCACCCGACGTCGAACCGCAGGTGCTGGCACGTGGTACCCCCGGTTTCGCGGGTGCGGACCTGGCTAACCTGGTCAACGAGGCTGCTCTGTTCGCTGCGCGTGGCAACAAGCGTCTGGTCGATATGGATGACTTCGAGCGCGCCAAGGACAAGATCATGATGGGTGCCGAGCGCCGCTCGGTGGTGATGCCGGAAGAGGAACGCCGCAACACGGCTTACCATGAGTCCGGACACGCCGTCGTTGCCCGCTTGCTGGACAAGACCGATCCGGTGCACAAGGTCACGATCATCCCGCGCGGTCGTGCGCTTGGTGTGACGATGCAGTTGCCGACCGAAGACCGCTACAGTCAGGATCGTGAGCGCCTGCTGCAAACCATCACCGTGCTGTTCGGCGGACGGATTGCGGAAGAGATCTTCATGAAGCAGATGACGACGGGTGCGTCGAACGACTTCCAGCGTGCAACCGATCTCGCGCGTCGCATGGTTACCCAGTGGGGCATGTCGGATACGCTCGGGCCCATGGTCTACGGCGAAGAAGAGGGTGAGATCTTCCTCGGACGTCAGGTGACGACGCACCGTAACGTGTCGGAAGCCACGATGCAGAAGGTCGACGCTGAAATTCGCCGCATTGTCGATCAGCAGTACGCGCTGGCGCGTCGCCTGCTGGAAGAGAACAGGGACAAGGTCGAGGGAATGACCGCCGCCCTGCTCGAACTGGAGACGATCGACGCTGAGCAGATCAACGACATCATGGAAGGGCGTCCGCCGCGTCCGCCCAAGCCGACGCCGGCGCCCAAGCCGCGTTCCTCGGACGATACGCCTGGAGCCGCGCCATCGGCTGCTGCGCCGGCTGCCTGATTCAGTCGTTACCGTAACAACAGACGGGCCGGTTATCCGGCCCGTTTTTTTGTGCGCCATGCCCGGCGTGCAGGAGGGGGGTTCAATGCCCAATCTGATCTGTGGACGCTTTGATCTGGATCTTTCGGTTCCCCGGATCATGGCAATCGTAAACCTGACGGCCGATTCGTTCTCGGGTGACGGACTGCATGATGATGTTTCGGCGGCGATCCGGCGGGCCGAGTCTGCTCTGATCGATGGTGCCGACATCCTCGATATCGGGGCGGAGTCCACTCGTCCGGGCGCTGCTCCGGTGAGCGAGCAGCAGGAGATCGACTTGCTGGTTCCGGCAATTGAAGCGCTAGTTGGCTTTGGGGTTCCGATATCCGTGGATACGCTCAAGCCGGCTGTCATGCGTGCGGCGATCCGTGCCGGTGCCGACATGGTCAATGATGTGAATGGATTTCGTTCGCCTGGTGCAGTCGAGGCGGTGGCGGACGGACGAGCCGGGCTGTGTGTCATGCATATGCAGGGCGAGCCACGCACCATGCAGAACAATCCCGTCTATCAGGATGTGGTATCCGAAGTCGCTGCGTTCCTCGACGAGAGGGTCGGTGTGCTCGCAGCGGCGGGTGTGGCGCGCGAGCGTATCGTGCTTGATCCCGGCTTCGGTTTTGGGAAGACAGTTGAGCACAACTGCGCGATGCTGCGTGAGATGACGCGTTTCCGAGAGGGTGGGCTGCCGGTGCTTGCCGGTCTGTCGCGCAAGTCCATGCTGGGTGCTCTGACCGGGCGACCGGTTGAGCAGCGCGTGAGCGCCAGTGTGGCTGCGGCACTGATCGCAGTGCAACGGGGTGCAGCGATTGTGCGCGTTCACGACGTCGCACCGACGCGGGATGCGCTCACAGTGTGGCTGGCGGTGTCATAATCCGTCTTTTGCCGCACGGGTGAGGTCAGCATGGGACGCAAGTATTTCGGCACGGACGGTGTGCGGGGCTGTGTAGGCGAGTTTCCGATCACGCCGGAGTTCGTGATGCGTATCGGCTATGCAGCCGGTGTTTCCCTTGTTGCACGTGAGCACCTGCCTGCGGGCGAGCGTCCCGCCATTCTGATTGGCAAGGACACCCGGATCTCCGGTTACATGCTCGAGGCCGCCCTGGAAGCGGGTTTTGCAGCCGCGGGCGTGGACGTGATGCTTGCCGGGCCCATTCCAACGCCTGCAGTCGCCTACCTGACGCGGGCACTCAGGTTGCAGGCCGGAGTTGTGCTTTCCGCCTCGCACAATCCGTTCTACGACAACGGCATCAAGTTTTTCTCTGCGGGCGGGACCAAGCTTCCCGACGCGATGGAGGCAGAGATCGAGGCTCACCTCGATGAGCCCATGGGGTGTGTCGATTCGGCACGGCTCGGCCGGGCACGCAGGATCAATGATGCGGCAGGGCGCTACATCGAGTTTTGCAAGAGCACATTCCCAAATGAGCTCGACCTGCGCGGGCTGCGGATTGCGCTCGACTGTGCCAATGGCGCCGCCTACAACATTGCCCCCAGCGTGTTTCATGAGCTTGGTGCCGACGTGGTCTCGGTCGGCGTCGAGCCAAACGGCCTGAACATCAACGACGGGGTTGGCGCAACCCGACCCGAGAACCTGCGAAAGACCGTTCTTGCCCAGGCGGCGGACATCGGAATCGCCCTTGACGGTGATGGCGATCGCCTGATCATGGTCGATCGTCAGGGCGAGATCTACGATGGCGACAAGCTGATCTACGTGATTGCTGCGGCGCGCAGGGCGGCGGGGCGGCTTGATGGGGTGGTTGGCACCCTGATGAGCAATCTCGGCTTCGAACACGCTGTTGGCCGACTCGGGGTGCCGTTCGCGCGGGCCAAGGTCGGCGATCGCTATGTGCTTGAGTTGCTGCACGAGAAAGGCTGGCAGCTTGGGGGGGAGAATTCCGGACATATCATCTGCCTCGACTGTCATTCAACGGGCGATGCCATCGTGTCTGCCCTGCAGGTGCTGGCGGCGCTCAAGCAGCGCGGGCAGACGCTGGCAGAGAGTTGCGCAGACCTGGTTTTCTACCCGCAACGCCTGATCAATGTGCGGTTGCCTTCAGGCTTTGACTGGAAAGCGGACCAGGGGATCGATGCGGCGCGGGAGGCCGCGGAGCGTGAGCTTGGCGATGCCGGCCGTGTCCTGTTGCGCCCGTCGGGAACAGAGCCTTTGCTTCGGGTGATGGTGGAAGGCCGGGATGGCGAGATGGTCGAACGGCTCGCGCGTCAGATTGCAGCGGCGGTGGAGCGGGCGGTCGCCTGAATGATAGGTGGGATGCGCTGGCTGTAATATTTGGATTGAACTGCAGGTGTTTGTTTTATAAGGATTGATGCTTTCGTTTGTGTGTCATACGTCTTATTTTTTAAGACATGAAATGTGTTTGTAACAGTCGCTTGTTACTTTAGTGGCTCAGTTACCAAACACGAGGTAGTCATGATCCGCGTATCGACCAAGCTAGTTGTTGTTGCAAGCACTGCAGCCCTTTTCTCGATGGGCGTGCAGGCTGCCGAAATCACCGGCGCCGGTGCTTCCTTCCCCGCGCCGGTGTATGCAAAGTGGGCCGATGCCTACCAGAAAGCAACGGGCAACAAGGTTAACTACCAGTCGATCGGTTCCAGCGGCGGTGTTCGCCAGATCAACGCCAAGACGGTCGACTTCGGTGCGTCCGACAAGCCCCTGACGCCGGAAGAACTGGCCAAGGGTGGTCTGCAGCAGTTCCCGACGGTGATCGGTGGCGTAGTGCCCGTCATTAACGTCGAAGGCATCAAGCCGGGCGACATGACCCTGACCGGTCAGGTGCTTGCCGATATCTATCAGGGCAAGATCACCAAGTGGAACGACAAGGCGATTGCTGCGCTGAACCCCAAGCTCAAACTGCCGGAGCAGGATATCGGTGTGGTTCGCCGCGCTGACGGTTCGGGTACGACCTTCATCTTCACCAACTACCTGTCCAAGGTTTCGTCGGACTGGAAAGAAAAGATCGGCGAGGGTTCGGCTGTTCAGTGGCCGGTTGGTCTGGGTGGCAAGGGTAACGAAGGTGTGTCGGCCTTTGTTCAGCGCCTCCCGGGTTCTATCGGATACGTCGAGTATTCGTACGCAAAACAGAACAAGCTGGCTCACACCCTCCTGCAGAACAAGGACGGTTCGGTTGTTGGTCCTACGGAAGAAGCTTTCGCGGCAGCGGCGGCGAGCGCAGACTGGAGCAAGGCCGAGTTCTATGAGATCCTGACCAACGAGCCGGGCAAGGCTTCGTGGCCGATCACCGGTGCTACCTTCATCCTGATGCACAAGGCTCAAGAGAAGCCCGCTCAGGCTGTTGAAGCGCTGAAGTTTTTTGAGTGGGCCTTCGCGAACGGCGCCTCAATGGCTTCCGAGCTCGATTATGTTCCGCTGCCGGCTGAGACCATCAAGCTCATCAAGACGTCCTGGGGCATGATCAAGGATACGTCGGGCAAGACCCTGTATTCCGGTAAGTAATCGGAGCAGTCACGTGCTTCGCTCCAATGAGCAACCAAAGGCCGAGGAGGCCTTTGGTCTTGTTTCCGCGGGCGGCGGCGATGCCTCCGCCCTTTCGGGTGTCCGTATGTCCACGAAAGAATTCAAAACGTCAGCCTGGAAGAAAATTGGCGACCGCATGTTTGCACTGGCGGCGCGCTCTTTCGCCATCCTGACCCTGATTCTGCTCGCCGGGATCATCCTTTCGTTGATCTATGAATCCTGGCCAAGCATTCGCGAGTTCGGCATTGGCTTCGTGTTCTCGACGGACTGGGATCCGCCGATGGAGAAGTTCGGGGCGCTGATCCCGGTGTACGGCACCCTGGTCACATCCGCAATCGCACTTCTGATTGCGGTGCCGGTGAGCTTCGGAATCGCCCTGTTTCTGACCGAGCTCTCCCCGCTGTGGCTGCGCCGCCCGCTGGGGACAGCCATCGAGTTGCTGGCCGCCATTCCCAGCATTGTTTACGGCATGTGGGGTCTGCTGGTTTTTGCACCCATCTTTGCCAAGTACGTGCAACCGTTTCTCGGTGCAACACTCGGGAATGTTCCTGTCATCGGTGCGCTCTTCTCGGGGCCGCCGATCGGCATTGGCTTGCTGTCCGCAGGGATCATCCTTGCGATCATGATCATCCCGTATATCGCATCAGTCATGCGTGATGTGTTTGATGTGACTCCGCCGATGCTCAAGGAGTCCGCCTACGGCCTTGGTTGTACGACCTGGGAAGTAATGTGGGGTGTTGTGCTGCCTTACACCAAGACCGGCGTGATTGGCGGTGTGATGCTTGGTCTCGGGCGCGCGCTGGGCGAGACGATGGCCGTCACCTTTGTCATCGGTAATACAAACTTCCTCAACTCGCCGTCGCTGTTCGATCCGGGCAACAGTATTACTTCCGCGCTTGCAAACGAGTTCGCCGAGGCGGATCCCGGCCTGCACACCGCTGCGCTGATGGAACTGGGTCTGATTCTGTTCGTGATCACGATGATCGTGCTGGTGATCTCAAAACTGTTGCTGCTCCGTCTCGCCAAGGGCGAGGGCGCAAAGAGTTGATAGGCAAATCATGAATCTGCTGAAACGACGCAAGCTGGTCAACGCCGTCGCGCTCACACTGTCGCTGATGGCGATGATGTTCGGGTTGGTGTGGCTGATCTGGATTCTGCTTACCGTGTTCAAACTCGGTATCTCAGGCCTGTCGCTCACGCTCTTTACCGAAATGACACCGCCTCCCGGCGATGATGTCGGTGGTCTGCTGAACGCAATTGTGGGCAGCCTGATGATGGTTGGCCTGGCAACACTGCTGGGTACGCCGATCGGTATCCTGGCGGGCGTGTACCTGGCCGAGTATGGGCGTTTCACTGCGCTCGGCAAGGCAACCCGGTTCATTAACGACCTGTTGCTGTCTGCGCCGTCCATCGTGATCGGTCTTTTCGTGTATGCGGTCGTGGTGGCCCAGACCGGTAAGTTTTCGGGGTGGTCGGGCGTGATCGCGCTGGCCCTGATCGTGCTGCCTGTGGTCGTGCGCACGACGGAAAACATGCTGCAACTGATTCCGGACACGCTGCGCGAAGCGGCCTTTGCACTCGGCGCGCCGAAAAGCGTGGTGATCTCGAAGGTCACCTTGCGTGCGGCGCGTGCTGGTGTGATGACCGGGGTGTTGCTCGCAGTTGCACGAATCGCCGGTGAAACCGCACCGCTGTTGTTTACAGCCTTGTCAAACCAGTTCTGGTCGATGGACATGAACGGTCCGGTCGCCAACCTCCCGGTCACGATCTACAAGTTCGCCATGAGTCCGTTCTCCAACTGGCAGGATCTGGCGTGGGCCGGCGTATTCCTGATTACGCTGGGTGTGCTGGTGCTGAACATTGTTGCCCGCGTGTTCCTGCGGGTGGAAAAGATCAACTAAGCCTCCTTGCGGGCCTATCGAGATGACTATGGAAATCACCGACGCACAGATCGAGTTCAAGGATTTCAACTTTTACTACGGCAAGTTCCACGCCCTGAAGAACATCAACTTCAAGATGGCGCGCCACAAAGTCACGGCCTTCATCGGCCCATCGGGGTGTGGAAAGTCGACATTGCTGCGCACGATCAACAGGATGTACGACCTTTATCCGGAGCAGCGGGCAGAGGGCGGGCTGATCTTCGATGGCAAGAACCTGCTCGATTCCGGTATCGATGTCAGCGTGCTTCGCGCCAAGATCGGCATGGTGTTCCAGAAGCCGACCCCGTTTCCGATGTCGATCTACGACAACATTGCGTTCGGTGTGAAGCTGCACGAGAAACTGTCGGTGTCCGACATGGACGACCGGGTGGAGTGGGCGCTGCGCAAAGCCGCTCTGTGGGATGAGGTCAAGACCAAGTTGCACCAGAGCGGCATGAGCCTGTCGGGTGGGCAGCAGCAGCGTCTGTGCATTGCGCGCGGGATTGCGGTCAAGCCCCAGGTGATCCTGTTGGACGAGCCGACTTCGGCGCTCGATCCGATCTCGACGTCGCGTATCGAAGAACTGATCGGTGAACTGAAGGAAGAGTTCACTATCGTCATCGTGACCCACAACATGCAGCAGGCAGCACGGATCTCCGATTACACCGCCTACATGTATCTGGGCGAGATGGTTGAATTCGGCGTGACGGACGAGCTCTTCCTGAAGCCGAAGAAGAAGGAAACGGAGGACTACATCACCGGCCGTTTTGGCTGAATGAGCAAAAAACGGAGCCTGATGGCTCCGTTTTCTCGCCCGCTTGGGGGCGTCGAGGAATTCCTGCCGCCTCGCGTTTCAGTGCCTTTGCCCTTTCAGGTCGCAGCACTCCGATGCTTCGCCATCGTCGCGCCAGAAAGAGATGGCGCAGCGCTCAGCTAGCCCTGAGTGCGACGTCGAGCCGATCCACGATTTCCGCCCAGTCGGCGTCTTCCAGCAGCTCTTCGCGCAGGAAGCTTGCCTGTGAATCACTCCAGAAAGGCGCTTCGGCGAGCTTGACGTCGTGAGACAGCGGCCGGTGGCTGTCGATAAAGGATGTGATCGAAGCCTTGTCGCCCGGAAGTCCCAGTTGTTCGAACAAGTCCTTGAATTCGTGAATCGGGTTTTCCATCTCCGTCTCCTTGTTGTGTGCCTGAGTCCGTGAGGCCACTCTACGCGAAAAAGATTGTGGAACCTTTCTTCATTTTGGCGACCTGCTGCGTGATGTCCAATCTGAATCGTAGTCCGGACCATAACCCCTTGCCGATCCGAATGCCCGCAAGCTGGTGCGAGTGGCGTCAGGATGAAGGTCCGCTCCCATGGCTGAGTCGCTGTCTCAGGTGCCGCCTGGCTTTCGAGCAGGGGGGGGCTTGTACGGGCAGTGATCGATCGCTGGCATGCGCTCTGTATGCGTAGTCAGCGCGATCTGCCCCAGTACCGACTTCCTCGTCTGCAACATGCGGCTTTGCTGCATTGCCCGTGGCGGCATATAATCCTCCGATTTATCGGACGGCTTTCCGCATGTCGAAGAAACTGGTTGCCGGCAACTGGAAACTGAATGGCAGTCTCGGTGCGAATGAGCGCCTGCTTTCAGCACTCGCTGCGCTGCCCGGTGTCGAGATGGCTGTCTGTGTTCCGTATCCGTATCTTGCGCAGGCTGCATCGGCCTTGCAGGGTGTCTCGCTCGGCGCGCAGGATGTCAGCGAATATGCTTCGGGTGCGTTTACCGGTGAAGTCAGCGCTGCAATGCTTGCAGAGTTCGGTTGCCGCTACGCAATCGTTGGACATTCGGAACGGCGCGCACTTTTCGCAGAGAGCGATGCAGTTGTGGGGCGTAAGGCCCTTGCAGCGCAGGCAGCGGGTCTGGTGCCGATTGTTTGCGTAGGCGAAACAATCGCAGAGCGCGAGGCCGGGCAGGTGATGGATGTCGTCGGGCGCCAGCTTGCAGCGGTACTTGAGCTTGCGGGTGCCGATGCAATGGCACGAATGGTGATCGCTTATGAGCCGGTGTGGGCGATCGGGACGGGGCTGTCGGCAACTGCGGACCAGGTCGGTGAGGTGCATGGCGGTGTGCGTTCATGGCTGCGCGCGCAGGGCGTTGATGCTGACGGTGTGCGCATCCTCTATGGCGGCAGTGTCAAGCCTGACAATGCCGCTGAATTGTTTGCGGTGAACGATGTCGATGGTGGGTTGATTGGCGGCGCCTCGCTGGTGGCTGAAGATTTCATGGCCATTTGCCGTTCGGCGGTGGTTAAACAAAACTGATGCAGGTTTCTTTCAAGGTCTGTTGTGATGAGTGATGTCGTTTTTTCCCTGGTGCTGACGGTGCATGTGCTGGTCGGTCTTGGTGTGATCGGTCTGGTTCTTGTGCAGCACGGTAAAGGTGCTGACGCGGGTGCGGCTTTTGGCGGCGGATCGTCAGGCAGTCTGTTCGGTTCTTCGGGTTCAGCCAACTTTCTGAGCCGTACGACGGCAGCGATGGCGACGGTGTTTTTTATCACCAGCCTGAGTCTGAGCTATCTCGCAAGCAACAAGCCTGCAGCGCCTTCCAGTGTGATGGATGGTGCGGTGCAGAGCGCGCCCGCCGAGGCTGCAGTTGACGCAGTACCGGCCGCTCCGGTGGATGACTCCAAGGCTCAGGCCATCCCGAAGTAGGTATAAGTATCACTTTGCGCAGTGCGGAAAACGTCGTATAATTCTCGCGCTGTACGAAGTAAGCCGACGTGGTGAAATTGGTAGACACGCTATCTTGAGGGGGTAGTGGCTTCGGTCGTGTGAGTTCGAGTCTCACCGTCGGCACCAGAATATAGAGAGCGCCCGCAACAGCGGGCGTTTCCATGAAGGGCAGCTAAAACAATAATGGCAGCAATAAGTTGCCAAACTCAATAGGGGTCATTGAGTCATGTTGGAAAGCTATTTTCCCGTTCTGCTGTTCATCCTTGTAGGTCTGGGTTTCGGGGTTGTTCCCGTCCTGCTGGGTCGCATCATTGCACCCTATCGTCCCGACAGCGAAAAGCTGTCCCCGTATGAGTGCGGCTTCGAGGCGTTTGAAGACGCCCGTATGAAGTTCGACGTCCGCTACTATCTCATCGCCATTCTCTTCATTCTGTTCGACCTTGAAATCGCCTTCCTGTTTCCGTGGGCGACTGTCTTCCAGGAGTTCATCGCTGCTGGTGAGGTGGCCTGGTTCGTCTTCGGGTCGGTGATGGTCTTTCTGGCTATCCTGGTTATCGGCTACATCGTCGAGTGGAAAAACGGCGCACTCGACTGGGAGTAAGGCATGAGCATAGAGGGCGTCTTTCGCGAAGGGTTTGTTACCACTTCGCTTGATGCGGTCATCAACTGGACGCGCACGGGCTCGCTGTGGCCCATGACTTTCGGTTTGGCCTGTTGTGCGGTCGAGATGATTCATGCGGGTTGTTCGCGCTATGACCTGGACCGCTTTGGTGTGGTTTTCCGCCCCAGTCCGCGGCAGTCTGATCTGATGATTGTTGCGGGTACGCTGTGCAACAAGATGGCGCCTGCACTGCGCAAGGTGTACGACCAGATGGCCGAGCCGCGCTGGGTGATCTCGATGGGTTCCTGCGCGAATGGTGGTGGCTACTATCACTACTCCTATTCGGTCGTGCGCGGCTGTGACCGCATCGTTCCCGTGGATGTCTATGTGCCGGGCTGTCCTCCGACGGCCGAGGCGCTGCTCTACGGCATCATCCAGCTTCAGAACAAGATCAAGCGCACCAATACGATTGCGCGCTGACGAGGCTCCAGATCATGAGTTCCAAGCTTGAACGTCTGAGCCAGTCTCTGCAGGAAGTGTTTGGCGAGAAACTGCAGTCGCTGGTTCTTGATCGCGGAGAGGTCACCATCGAGGTGTCCGCTGCCGATTATCTTCACGTGGCGATTACGTTGCGTGATCATGAAAGTCTGCATTTTGAGCAATTGCTCGATGTGTCCGGGCTTGATTATTCCGCTTATGGAAATGGTGGCTGGGCAGGCAAGCGTTTTGCGTCTGTCGCCCACCTGATGTCGATTCGTCATAACTGGCGCGTGCGTCTTCGTGTTTTTGCCGAAGACGATGCCTTTCCGGTGCTTGATTCCCTGTGCGAGCTGTGGCCGAGTGCAAACTGGTTCGAGCGTGAGTCCTTCGATCTGTACGGCATCATGTATGCCGGTCATCCGGACCTCCGCCGCATCCTGACCGACTACGGTTTTGTCGGTCACCCCTTCCGCAAGGATTTCCCTATTTCCGGCTACGTCGAGATGCGCTACGACCCGGAGCAGGGCAGGGTCGTCTATCAGCCGGTCAGTATCGAGCCGCGTGAAAACACACCGCGCATCGTGCGTGAGGAAAGCTACGGGGACGTTGGTCATGGCTGAGATCCGCAACTACACGATCAACTTTGGCCCGCAGCATCCTTCGGCACACGGCGTTTTGCGCCTCGTGCTCGAACTGGATGGCGAGGTGGTTGAGCGCGCCGATCCGCATATCGGCCTGCTGCATCGCGGCACCGAAAAGCTGGCTGAGACTCGCACCTGGGTGCAGTCTGTGCCCTACATGGACCGTCTCGACTACGTGTCGATGATGTGCAACGAGCATGCGTACTGCATGGCAATCGAGCGGCTGCTCGGCGTCGAAGTGCCCCTGCGTGCTCAGTACATCCGGGTAATGTTCGACGAAATTACCCGCGTCCTGAATCACCTGCTGAACATCGGAACGCATGCGCTGGATATCGGCGCAATGACGATGGTGCTCTACACCTTCCGCGAGCGCGAAGACCTGATGGACGCCTACGAGGCAGTGTCGGGAGCGCGCATGCATGCCGCCTATTACCGGCCGGGTGGTGTTTATCGCGACCTTCCCGATCGTATGCCGCAGTACCAGGCAAACAAGTTCAAGAACGCAAAGGCAATCAAGGATCTCAATGCGAACCGTCAGGGCTCGCTGCTCGATTTTCTTGAAGATTTCACCGATCGTTTTCCGCGCTATTGCGACGAATACGAGACCCTGCTGACCGATAACCGTATCTGGAAGCAGCGCACGGTCGGGATTGGCGTGGTTTCGCCCGAGCAGGCGCTGGGATGGGGCTTTACCGGTCCGATGCTGCGTGGTTCGGGCATCGCGTGGGATTTGCGCAAGAAGCAGCCCTACGAGGTGTACGACAAGGTCGACTTCGATATTCCGGTGGGCAAGAACGGTGACTGTTACGACCGCTACCTGTGCCGCATGGAAGAGATGCGCCAGTCGAACCGGATCATTCGTCAGTGCATCGACTGGCTGCGCAAGAATCCGGGTCCCGTGATTACCGATAATCACAAGGTTGCGCCTCCTGCTCGCGAGAACATGAAGGCCAACATGGAAGAGCTGATTCACCACTTCAAGCTCTTCACTGAAGGCATGCACGTCCCGAAGGGCGAGGTTTATGCCGCGGTAGAGCATCCGAAGGGCGAATTTGGCGTCTACGCCGTGTCGGACGGTGCAAACAAGCCTTATCGCCTGAAGCTGCGTGCGCCGGGCTTTGCTCACCTCGCAGCCATGGACGAACTGACCCGCGGGCACATGATTGCCGACGTTGTTGCAATCATCGGCACGATGGACGTCGTGTTCGGCGAAATCGACAGATGAGCGCTCACAGGCTGAAGGTGTGCGCCCCAACGAACAGACGGCAGGCTATCCGGAAAAAGAGTACGACATGCTGAGCCAGGAAACGCTGCAACAGATCGATCGCGAGATCGCAAAATATCCGTCAGACCAGAAGCAGTCGGCTGTCATGGCTGCGCTGCGCATTGCACAGGTCGAGAAGGGCTGGTTGCCCAAGGATGTCATCGAGTACGTCGCGAGCTATCTCGACATGCCGGCCATTGCCGCTTACGAGGTTGCGAGCTTCTACAACATGTACGACCTCAATCCGGTCGGACGCCACAAGATCACGGTATGTACCAATCTGCCCTGTGCGCTGTCCGGCGGTGTGCATGCGGCCGACTACCTGAAGAGCAAGCTGGGCATCGACTTCAACGAAACCACCCCTGACGGCAAGTTCACTCTCAAAGAGGGTGAGTGCATGGGTGCCTGTGGAGATGCCCCGGTGCTGCTGCACAACAATCACAAGATGTGCAGCTGGATGACGACCGAGAAAATCGACCAAATGCTGGCCGATCTGGAAGACAAATGAGCGCGCACGGACTGATTCTCGCCGGAGTCGATGGCGACCGCACCTGGCGGCTCCAGGATTATGTGGCCCGCGGCGGATACGCAGCGTTGCGCAAGATCATTGCGGAAAAGACGCCACCCGAGACCATCATTGCCGAACTCAAGGCGTCAGTGCTGCGAGGGCGTGGCGGTGCAGGCTTTCCGACGGGATTGAAGTGGAGCTTCATGCCGCGCTCCTTCCCGGGCGACAAGTATCTTGCATGCAACTCCGATGAAGGCGAGCCGGGAACGTTCAAGGATCGCGACATCCTGCGCTACAACCCGCATACCGTCATCGAAGGCATGATCATTGCGGCCTATGCGATGGGCTGTGCCCGCGGGTACAACTACATCCACGGTGAGATCTTCGAGATCTACACCCGCTTCGAAGAGGCGCTCGACGAGGCTCGTGCTGCCGGACTTCTCGGTCAGAACATCCTCGGGTCGGACTTCTCCTTCGAACTGTTTGCCCACCACGGTTACGGCGCCTACATCTGCGGCGAAGAAACCGCGCTGCTGGAGTCGATCGAAGGCAAGAAGGGGCAGCCGCGATTCAAGCCGCCGTTCCCGGCAAGCTACGGTCTGTACGGCAAGCCGACCACCATCAACAACACTGAAACCTTTGCGTCGGTCCCGTTCATCATGAATATGGGCGGCGAGGGCTTCCTGAACCTTGGCAAGCCTAATAACGGCGGCACCAAGCTGTTTTCGATTTCCGGTCATGTCAATCGTCCGGGCAACTACGAGATCAATCTCGGTACGCCGTTCTCCGAGCTTCTCGAGATGGCCGGTGGCATGCGTGGCGGGCGTCAGCTGAAGGGCGTGATTCCGGGCGGCTCTTCGTCGCCGGTCATTCCCGGCGCGGTGATGATGGACTGTACGATGGACTACGACTCGATCTCCAAAGCCGGCTCGATGCTGGGTTCGGGGGCGGTGATCGTGATGGACGAGACCACCTGCATGGTGAAGGCGCTCGAGCGCCTGTCCTACTTCTACTTCGAAGAGTCCTGTGGTCAATGTACGCCGTGTCGCGAAGGCACCGGCTGGCTGTACCGGGTTGTGCACCGGATCGAAAACGGTCTTGGCCGTCCGGACGACCTTGATCTGCTGAACTCGGTGACCACCAACATCATGGGACGCACCATCTGTGCGCTCGGTGATGCGGCCTCGATGCCGGTGCAGAGCTTCATCAAGCACTTCGGCGATGAATTCGCGTATCACATCGAAAACAAGAAATGTCTGGTTCCGCCGGAAGTGCAGCGTGCCGGCAGCCAAATCTACGTGAGCCCCTCATGCTAGAGATCGAAATCGACGGAAAGCAGGTTCAGGTGCCGGATGGCAGCACCGTCATGGATGCCGCGTCCATGACAGGCTCCTACATCCCCCATTTCTGCTATCACAAGAAACTCTCCATTGCGGCCAACTGCCGCATGTGCCTGGTGCAGGTGGAAAAGGCGCCCAAGCCCTTGCCCGCCTGTGCGACGCCCGTGACCAACGGCATGAAGGTCTGGACCCAGTCCGAACTTGCGGTCAAGGCGCAGAAGGGCGTGATGGAGTTCCTGCTCATCAACCATCCGCTGGACTGTCCGATCTGTGACCAGGGTGGTGAATGCCAATTGCAGGATCTGGCCGTGGGCTACGGTGGCAGCCAGTCCCGCTATCAGGAAGAAAAGCGGGTCGTGTTCAACAAGAACCTCGGCTCCCTCGTGTCGACCGACATGACGCGATGCATCAACTGCACGCGCTGCGTACGATTCACGACCGAGATTGCCGGCGAAATGGAGTTGGGCCAGGCCTTCCGCGGCGAGCACGCGGAGATCATGACCTTTGTCGAGAAGACGGTCGATTCCGAACTCTCCGGCAACATCATCGACCTGTGTCCGGTGGGTGCGCTGACCTCCAAGCCCTTCCGTTTTGCTGCACGCACGTGGGAGCTCTCGCGTCGCAAGTCGGTGAGCCCGCATGACGCCCTTGGCGCCAACCTCATCGTGCAAACCAAGCACGAAGTGGTCAAACGTGTGCTACCGCATGAGAACGAAGCGCTCAACGAGTGCTGGCTGTCGGACAAGGATCGCTTCTCGTACGAAGGCCTGTCCAGCGAAGACCGCCTTACGCAGCCCATGATCAAGCAGGGTGGCGAATGGAAGGCCACCGACTGGCAGACCGCGCTCGAATTCGTTGCGACCGGCCTCAAGGGAATCGTCAAGGATTACGGTCCCGCCTCGGTCGGCGCACTGGCCTCCCCGCACTCAACGGTGGAAGAACTCCACCTGCTGCAGAAGCTGGTTCGCGGCCTTGGCTCGGACAACATCGACTTCCGCCTCCGTCAGACCGATTTCCGTGCCGATGCATCGCGCAGCGCTGCACCGTGGCTGGGCATGCCGGTGGCGGGCGTACCGGATCTTAACCGCCTGTTGGTCGTCGGCAGTTTCCTGCGCAAGGACGCGCCGCTTCTGGCCCAGCGTGTCCGTCAGGCCGCCAAGCGCGGGCTGCACGTCAGTGCCGTCGGACCCACCGCAGAAGAATGGCTCATTCCGGTGCGGCAGCGCGCACTGGTCGCGCCCGATGCAATGGTTGCAAGCCTTGCCGGGATCGTGGTCGCGCTTGCTGCCGAGAAGGGCGTTGCTGTCAGCGAAGGCCTCAGTGCCCAGTTGCCTGCAAGCGCGTCGGAAGCGGAAACCGGAATCGCGCAGAGTCTTGCGAGCGGCCGCAAGGTCGCCGTGTGGCTAGGAAACCTGGCTGTCCAGCACCCGCGTGCTGCCGAGCTTCAGGTTCTTGCGCAGGAGATTGCCCGACTGTCGGATGGCGTCTTCGGCTTCATCGGTGAAGCGGCCAACAGCGTGGGGGCTTATCTCGCCGGGGCCGTTCCTTCGGGAACCGGACTCAACGCCCGCGCAATGCTCGAAGAGCCGCGCAAGGCATACATCGTAATGGGGGCTGAGCCGGCGCTCGATTTCGCTGATGGCGCACTGGCCACGTCAGCGCTTGCATCGGCACAGTTGGTGGTGGCGCTGTCCGCCTTCGGGTCGGACTCGCTGCGCGAGACGGCCGACGTGCTGCTGCCGATTGCGCCCTTCTCGGAAACGTCGGGGACTTTCGTCAACTGTGAGGGCACTGCGCAGAGTTTCAACGCAGTTGCCAAGCAGTTGGGTGATACGCGGCCGGGCTGGAAGGTGCTGCGCGTCCTCGGAAACCTGTTGCAGTTCGACGGTTTCGATCAGGGTGACTCCGAAGCCGTGCGCGCCGAAGTGCTTGGTGCGATCACGCCCGCGTCTCTTGGTAACTCGGTCTCTGGCGTCGACATCGCCGGCTCGAGTGCCATCGCAGGCTTGCAGCGTGTTGCCGATGTGCCGATCTATTTCGCAGATCCCCTGGTACGTCGTGCGCCGTCCTTGCAAAAGACCAAAGACGCTGCGGCACCCGTGGCGCGCTTGTCCAATTCGACCCTTGCTGGTCTGAGCGTGAATGCGGGTGACCCCGTACGTGTCAGGGGAAGTGGCAGCGTCGAACTGACTGCGGTGGCAGACGATACGGTGGCTGACGGTTGCGTACGCATTGCTGCCGCGCACGTTTCGACCGTGGCGCTGGGCCCGATGTGCGGTGAATTGAGCGTGGAGCGAGTCTGATGGAAGCGATGCTGCAACCGGTTGCCGACCTCTTCGGCCCCACCTGGCCCGCCGTCTGGACGCTGCTAAAGATCGTCGCGATCATTGCGCCGCTGCTTGGCTGCGTGGCTTACCTGACGCTCGCCGAGCGCAAGGTCATCGGCTTCATGCAGGTCCGGATCGGCCCCAACCGCGTCGGTCCCTTCGGTCTGCTGCAGCCGATCGCCGACGGCATCAAGCTGCTGCTCAAGGAAATCATCGTCCCGAGCGGTGCGAACAAAGGCCTGTTCATTCTTGGACCGATCCTCGCGATCGCTCCTTCGCTGGCTGCCTGGTCAGTGGTTCCGTTCAGCGACGGAATGGTGCTCGCTAACGTCAACGCAGGTCTGCTGTTCCTGCTCGCCATCACTTCGATGGAAGTCTATGGGGTGATCGTCGCAGGCTGGGCGTCGAACTCGAAGTATCCCTTCCTTGGATCGATGCGCGCTGCCGCGCAGATGGTTTCCTACGAAGTGTCGATGGGTTTCGCGCTGATCTGTGTGCTGCTGATTTCAGCCAGCCTGAACCTGACCGATATCGTGACCTCCCAGGGCGAGGGTCGTTTCCACGACATGGGGCTGTCCTTCCTGTCCTGGAACTGGCTGCCCCTGTTTCCGATGTTCGTGGTGTACGTGATCTCGGGTATCGCCGAGACCAACCGCGCTCCGTTCGACGTCGTTGAAGGCGAAGCCGAAGTCGTGGCCGGTCACATGGTTGAGTATTCGGGCATGGCGTTTGCACTGTTCTTCCTCGCCGAATACGCAAACATGATCCTGGTTTCGATTCTGACCTCGATCCTGTTCCTTGGTGGCTGGCTGTCGCCGGTGGGTTTCCTGCCCGACGGTTTCCCCTGGCTGGCGCTCAAGACGGCATGCATCCTGTTCCTGTTTCTGTGGGCACGAGCAACCTTTCCCCGGTTCCGTTACGACCACATCATGCGTCTGGGCTGGAAAGTTTTCATTCCGGTCACCCTGGTCTGGGTGGTCGTGGTGGCGGTGTGGATGATGTCTCCGCTGTCGATCTGGAAGTGAGGTACTGAAGATCATGGGTGCCAACGAATACATCGGAAGCCTGTTCCTGAAGGAACTGGTCAAGGGCCTTGCCCTGACCGGCAGGCATTTTTTCCAGCGCAAGATCACGGTTCAGTTCCCCGAGGAAAAAACGCCGCAAAGCGCGCGTTTCCGAGGTCTGCATGCGCTGCGTCGCTATCCCAACGGAGAAGAGCGCTGTATCGCATGCAAGCTGTGCGAAGCGGTCTGTCCGGCGATGGCGATCACGATCGATTCCGATCAGCGCGATGACGGCTCCCGCCGGACCACGCGTTACGACATCGATCTGACCAAATGCATTTTCTGCGGCTTCTGCGAAGAGGCCTGCCCGGTTGACGCGATCGTCGAAACACGGGTGTTCGAGTATCACGGTGAGAAGCGTGGCGATCTCTACTACACCAAGCAGATGCTGCTTGCAGTGGGTGACCGGCATGAGGCTCAGATTGCGGCCGATCGCGAGCAGGAAGCGAAGTACAGATAAGGGGAGGGTGCCTGCGGGCACTGTGAAACGGAACTATGGAATTCAAGACCTTCGTTTTCTACTTTCTCGCGGCGATACTCGTATTCGCCGCCCTGAAAGTGATTACCGCGAGAAACCCGGTGCACGCCGCGCTCTATCTCGTACTCGCCTTCTTCAACGCCGGCGGCATCTGGCTGCTGCTGCACGCCGAGTTTCTCGCCATCACGCTGGTGATGGTCTACGTCGGGGCGGTCATGGTCCTGTTCCTGTTTGTGGTGATGATGCTCGACATCAACCTCGAGCGCCTCAGACAGGGGTTCTGGAGTTACCTCCCGGTCGGTGCGCTGATCGGCGTGCTACTGGTGATCGAGATGGCGATGGTGCTCGGCGGTCAGTATTTCGGCCTCGATGCAATGCCCGTTCCGCCTGAGCCCCAGGCCGGTTTCAGCAATACGCGCGAGCTGGGTCGTGTGCTCTACACCGACTACGTCTATCCGTTCGAACTGGCCTCGCTGGTGCTGCTGGTTGCAATGGTTGCGGCGGTCTCGCTCACGCTGCGCAAGCGCAAGAACACCAAATACATTGATCCGGCACTGCAGGTCTCGGTGAAGCGCGAAGGACGCGTGGAACTGGTGAAGATGCAAGCCGAGAAAGAGTGATTCAGGCGCGAACAAGAACCACGCCGGTTGCGGTCGGCGTGATCAGGGAGTCATAGATGCTTTCGCTTTCCCATTACCTCATCCTGGGCGCGATCCTGTTCGCGATCAGTGTGGTCGGGATCTTCCTCAACCGGAAGAACCTCATTGTCCTGCTCATGGCCATCGAGCTGATGTTGCTCGCGGTCAATCTGAACTTCATCGCGTTCTCGCACTACATGGGCGATATCGCTGGTCAGGTTTTTGTTTTCTTCATCCTCACGGTGGCGGCTGCCGAATCGGCAATCGGTCTGGCGATCCTGGTTGTGCTGTTCCGCAACCTGCGCACGATCCACGTGGATGATCTGGACAGCCTCAAGGGTTAAGGAAGCGTCACGATGACGGACATGCAGAAGCTTTACCTCCTTGTGCCGCTCGCGCCGCTTTTCGGCGCGATCATGGCAGGTCTCTTTGGCAAGGCGATCGGCCGCGCCGGGGCGCACATCGTCACCATTCTTGGTGTGGCGGTCGCACTGGCGGCGTCGGTGGTTATTTACCAGGACGTTCAGGCGGGCAACACGTTCAATGGAACGATCTACACCTGGATGCAGGCTGGGGGGATCGACTTCGAAGTCGGCTTCCAGATCGACGCACTGACCGTAATGATGATGCTGGTCGTGACCTTCGTCTCGCTGATGGTGCACATCTACACCATCGGCTACATGTCGGAAGACCCTGGCTACCAGCGTTTCTTCAGCTACATCTCGCTGTTCACCTTCTCCATGCTGATGCTGGTGATGTCGAACAACTTCCTTCAGCTGTTCTTCGGCTGGGAGGCGGTGGGTCTGGTGTCCTACCTGCTGATCGGCTTCTGGTACGAGCGTCCGACTGCGATCTACGCCAACCTGAAAGCCTTCCTGGTCAACCGCGTGGGTGATTTCGGCTTTCTGCTCGGTATCGGCCTGATCGTTGCCTACACCGGCAGCCTCAATTATGCGGAAGTGTTCGCCAAGGCAAACGTGCTTTCCGGCATGACGATGGACGTCACCGGGTGGCCGCTGCTGACTGCAATCTGCATCTGTCTCTTCATCGGCGCGATGGGCAAGTCGGCCCAGGTGCCGCTGCATGTCTGGCTGCCTGACTCGATGGAAGGTCCGACGCCGATCTCTGCGCTGATCCACGCAGCGACCATGGTGACCGCCGGTATTTTCATGGTTGCGCGCATGTCTCCGCTGTTCGAGCTGTCGGATACCGCGCTGTCCTTCGTTCTCATCATCGGTGCCACGACGGCGCTGTTCATGGGCTTCCTCGGCATCATCCAGAACGACATCAAGCGGGTGGTGGCGTACTCGACGCTGTCGCAGCTCGGCTACATGACCGTGGCGCTCGGCGTTTCTGCTTACTCTGCCGCCGTGTTCCATCTGATGACGCACGCCTTCTTCAAGGCCTTGCTGTTCCTCGGAGCGGGTTCGGTCATCATCGGGATGCATCACGATCAGGACATGCGCAACATGGGCGGCTTGTGGAAATACATGCCCATCACCTGGTTTACGTCGTTGCTGGGTTCGCTGGCGCTGATTGGCTTCCCGTTCTTCTCCGGCTTCTATTCCAAGGATTCGATCATCGAGGCGGTCCATGCGTCGACGATCCCCGGTGCTGGCTACGCGCTGTTCTGCGTTTTGCTGGGCGTGTTCGTCACGGCCTTCTACTCCTTCCGCATGTACTTCCTGGTCTTCCACGGCAAGGAACGCTTCGGCCAGGCCCACGGACATCACGATCACCATGGTGACCACGACGACGAGGAGCCTGCGTCCGATCATCATCACGGGCTGGCACCAGGACAGAAACCGCACGAGTCGCCGCTGGTCGTGACGCTGCCGCTGATTCTGCTGGCAATTCCGTCGGTTCTGATCGGTTTCTTCACCATTGAACCGATGCTGTTCGGCGAGTGGTTCAAGGGCGTCATCTTCTTCGGTGAAAACCACGTCGGACTGAGCGAACTCGCCGAGCACTTCCATGGGCCTGTCGCCATGGCCTTGCACGGGCTGCAGACCGCACCGTTCTGGCTGGCAATGAGTGGTGTTGCAGTGGCCTGGTACTTCTACATGGTCAAGCCCGGGATTCCTGCTGCGATTCAACGCACCTTCAAGCCCTTGCATACGCTGCTCGAGAACAAGTACTACTTTGACCGTTTCAACGAGATTGTCTTTGCGGGCGGTGCTCGCCTGCTTGGCAAGGCATTGTGGAAGGGTGGAGATCAGGGCCTGATCGACGGTGTGGTCGTAAATGGCACTGCGAAGCTGGTGGGCTGGGTGTCGAGGATTTCCAGCCTGTTCCAGACCGGGCATCTGTATCAGTATGCCTTCACCATGATCATTGGCGTGTTCGTTCTGCTGACATTCTGGCTCAATCGTGCTTAAGCAAGAACGCAACTCGCAGGGACACAACAACAAGGTCGAACGCGCCGCTTGCGGCGCACAGAACGGAAAGCAACGATGACGGACATTCCCCTCCTCAGTCTGGCGGTTTGGGTGCCAATTATTGGCGGGCTGCTTGTGCTCGCCACCGGCTCCGACCGCAACGCCCCGATGGCACGTGCGCTTGCACTGCTGGTGGCGATTGTCGGCCTCGTCGTGACGCTCCCTCTATACACCGGCTTCGACACCGGCACGAGTGCGATGCAGTTCGTTGAACTCATGCCCTGGGTGCCGCGATTCAACATCAACTACCACCTCGGGGTCGACGGGATTTCGGTACTGTTCGTGATCCTCAATGCCTTCATCACCGTGATCGTGGTGGTTGCGGGGTGGCAGGTCATCGAGCAGAAGGTCGCCCAGTACATGGCAGCCTTCCTGATCATGTCGGGCCTGATGAACGGGATCTTCTCCGCGCTCGATGGCGTGCTGTTCTATGTCTTCTTCGAAGCGTCGCTGATTCCGCTGTATCTGGTGATCGGTATCTGGGGTGGCCCGAACCGGGTTTATGCCGCCATCAAGTTCTTCCTTTACACGCTGGCCGGTTCGCTGCTGATGCTGATCGCGCTGCTCTACCTCTTCATGGAATCGGGTGGCAGCTTCAACATCCTCGACTGGCACCAGTTGCCCCTCGGGATCGATGCGCAGACGCTGATCTTCTTTGCCTTCCTGGTGGCGTTTGGCGTGAAGGTGCCGATGTGGCCGGTGCATACGTGGTTGCCTGATGCCCACGTCGAGGCGCCTACGGGTGGCTCGGTGGTGCTGGCTGCGATTGCACTGAAGCTCGGTGCCTACGGTTTTCTGCGCTTCTCGCTGCCGATCGTGCCGGATGCGGCGATGCAGCTGGCGCCACTGGTGATCACCCTGTCGCTGATCGCAGTCGTGTATATCGGCTTCGTTGCGCTGGCGCAGGCCGACATGAAGAAACTGGTGGCCTATTCTTCGATCTCGCACATGGGTTTTGTGACCCTTGGCTTCTTCATGTTCAACCCGCTGGCGATGGAAGGTGCGCTCGTACAGATGATTTCGCACGGTTTCGTATCCGCCGCGATGTTCCTTTGTATCGGCGTGCTCTACGACCGGATGCACTCCCGTCAGATCGCCGATTACGGTGGCGTCGTGCATCGCATGCCGAAGTTCGCCGCGTTCTTCATGCTGTTTGCGATGGCCAACGCCGGCCTGCCGGCTACCAGCGGTTTCGTTGGTGAATTCATGGTCGTGCTGGGTGCGGTCCAGTTCAATTTCTGGGTGGCCTTCCTCGCCGCCACCACGCTGATCGTGGGTGCTGCCTACACCTTGTGGATGTACAAGCGCGTCGTGTTCGGACCGGTCGCGAACGACCATGTCGCCAAACTCGATGACATCAACGGTCGCGAGTTTGCCTTCCTTGGCATCCTGGCGCTGTTCGTGCTGGCGATGGGCCTCTACCCCTTCCCCTTTACCGAAGTGATGCATGCTTCGGTGGATGAACTCCTGCGGCATGTTGCCGTGAGCAAGCTCTGAGCGAGCAGGCGAGACACTTAACCGGACTGGTCAGAAGATGAACTTTGTTGTCCCCGACTTCTACCCCGCAGCGGCCGAGATCTTCGTCGCCGTGATGGCGCTCGTGATCATGCTGACCACGACCTTTGCGCGCAGCATTGCACGCTCACTCGGCTACTTCCTGAGTCAGTTCACACTGATTGCGGCGGCGTTCATCACCATCGCCACCATGGATGGTCAGGTGAGCTATACCTTCAGCAACATGTTCATCAGCGATTTGATGGGCGACTTTCTGAAGGTGCTGATCTACTTTTCGATGGCCATCGCGCTCCTGTACGGTCGCAGCTACCTTGCAGACCGCAACATCGACAAGCCCGAGTACTACCTGCTGGCGATTCTGATGACCCTCGGCATGATGGTCATGGTGACGTCCAACCACATGCTGACGATGTACATCGGTCTCGAAATGATGTCGCTGGCGCTGTACGCCCTGGTTGCCTTCGACCGTGACTCGGCACGCTCGACCGAAGCGGGCATGAAGTATTTCGTGCTCGGTGCGCTGGCCTCGGGTCTGCTGCTCTACGGCATGTCCATGGTGTACGGTGCGACCGGCACGCTTGAGTTCTCCGGTGTTGCCCAGTCGGTGTACAACCAGGCGGCGAACAAGTCGGTACTGCTCTTCGGTCTGGTTTTCCTGGTTGCCGGTATCTCGTTCAAGCTCGGCGTGGTTCCCTTCCACATGTGGGTGCCCGATGTGTATCAGGGCGCGACGACGGCCGTGACCCTGATCATTGCGACGGCGCCCAAGCTGGCAGCCTTTGCAATGGCCGTGCGCCTGCTGATCTGGGGCCTGTTCGACATCGCCGAGCAGTGGCAGACGATGCTGATGTTCGTTGCCGTGGCATCGATCATTCTCGGTAACCTTGCTGCGATTTCGCAGACGAACATCAAGCGCATGCTGGCGTATTCCGGCATCTCGCACATGGGCTTCATGCTGCTCGGCCTGTTGTCGGGCGTAGTCGAAGGCGAGCGCCATTTCGCACTGAACGCCTACAGCTCTGCGATGTTCTACGCGGTGGCCTACGTGATCATGAGCCTGGCATCGTTCGGCATGGTCATCCTGCTGTCGCGCGCCGGTTTCGAAGCCGAGCGCATCGACGATTTCAAGGGTCTCAACAAGCGCAGCCCGTGGTTTGCGGCGGTCATGATGTTCGTCATGTTCTCGATGGCCGGTGTTCCGTTCTTCATCGGCTTCTTCGCCAAGCTTTCGGTTCTGCAGGCGGTGGTTGCCGCAGGCTACTTCTGGATTGCTGCGGTCGCGGTGGTGATGTCGGTCATTGGTGCCTTCTACTACCTGCGCGTGGTCAAGGTGATGTACTTCGACGAACCGCTCGATACGGCGCCGATCCATGCGCCTGCTGAACTGCGCGTCATGCTCTCGGCCAACGGGATTGCCGTTGCGGCGCTCGGGATTGCTCCGCAGGCCTTGATGTCGATCTGTGCCTACGCGTTGCTTGCATCGCTCTGACGCTTGACGGGTGGTGAAAGGGCGGTGGTAACTGCTGACTGAGCTTCGAAAGGGCGAACGACCGTGAATGGTGTTCGCCCTTTCTGTTTTTTTGACCGGTGCTTTCTGTTCGAACATCTGCCTCGAGCAGCTTGCAGCAGGAAGGGCCGTGCGTGCTGTGTGAAGGTGCGCTCATCCGACTGTGCTGTGGCGGACGGGCGCCTGTGAAATGAGGCGGCAAGAACATGAACAAGCATGATCAGGACCCACTTGCGGAGACACCGCTCTCAACCGAGCGGGTTTTCGATGGCGTGCTGTTGAAGGTTTCGCGCGACAGAGTGCGTCTGCCTGATGGCGGAGAGTCGGTTCGCGAATACATCCGCCATCCAGGGGCCGTCGTCATCGTCGCGGTGATGCCCGATGGCGCGCTGATCTTCGAGCGGCAGTTCCGCTATCCGCTCAATCGCAGCTTCCTCGAACTTCCTGCAGGCAAGATTGACGCAGGGGAGGACATCCTCGACTGTGCGAAGCGTGAGCTCAGGGAAGAGACTGGATATGTCGCCGACAATTGGCAGCACCTCGGCGTCATGTATCCCTGCATTGGCTATTCGGACGAGCGCATCGAGGTCTTCCTCGCCGCCGGGCTCACGCATGTAGGGCATCAGTGGGACGAAGGTGAGTTCCTCGAAATCATGGCGTTCTCGCCAACCGAAGCCACTGCCGCGGTACTCGACGGCCGGATTACCGACAGCAAGACGGTCACGGCACTTTTCCTCGCGGCGCCCCATCTTAGCTGAGTCCAGCCGGTGCCTTGCTCGTGGCACACGGCTCCCACCGTGCGCCACGCCACGATGCTAGAGAATCGGCGTGTCCTTTTCGCCGCGTTCGTACACCACGTTGGCACGGCCGACCAGCAGCGGATCGAGTGGGCCGATTCGGTCGAGGTCCTTGTTGGAGTAGGGCAGTTTGTGGAGGACGTAGCGCATTGCGTTCAGGCGCGCGCGTTTCTTGCAGTCGGACTTCACGACCGTCCACGGCGCGTCTGCGGTGTCGGTATAGAAGAACATCGCTTCCTTGGCCTTGGTGTAGTCGTCCCACTTGTCGAGGGAGGCAAGGTCGATCGGTGAAAGTTTCCACTGCTTGAGCGGATGAGATTCGCGTTCCTTGAAGCGGCGGCGCTGCTCTTCACGGCTGACCGAGAACCAGAACTTGATCAGGTGGATTCCGCTGCGCACCAGATTTCGTTCGAATTCGGGCACCTGACGCATGAACTCGCCGTATTCATCGTTGGTGCAGAAGTCCATGACTCGTTCGACGCCTGCACGGTTGTACCAGGAGCGATCGAACAGCACGATTTCGCCTGCCGTGGGCAGGTGCTGGATGTAACGCTGGAAATACCACTGGCCGCGTTCCAGTTCCGAAGGTTTTTCCAGCGCGACCACGCGCGCACCGCGCGGGTTGAGATGTTCCATGTAACGCTTGATGGTGCCACCCTTGCCGGCCGCATCGCGTCCCTCGAAAAGAATCACGACGCGCTGGCCGGTTTCCTTGACCCAGGCCTGAAGTTTCAGCAGTTCGACCTGAAGGCGGTACTTCTGTTTTTCGTAATTGCGTCGGGACATGAGGTTCTTGTACGGGTAGGCGCCGATGCGCCAGTCGACTGCGAGTTCGTCATCCGGACGGGTGGATGCCGGCGCGGGACTTCCACCAACGGCTAGCAGGGTCTTGCGCAGCAACTGTGCATCGTCGGGGGATGCACCGGCGAGAATGGCCTCCAGCGACTTTGTCACATCGCTCACGCTGGCGCCTGCAGCCTTTGAAAGGATATCGCCGACAGCCATTTCAGTGCTTCCACGCGCGCCCTCGACAGCCTGTTCGATCTCGAACTGTTCCAGTGAGAGCGCGTCCAGCTTCGGCGAGGTGTCCCCTTCACTGACTGGTCTAGGTTTGCGGCTTTTTCCAGGAGGGGTGATGCGGTTGCCCGATTTCTTTGTGGCCGGCTTCGACGGGTTTGCACTCATTGAGTCTCCTTTATGGTGTGCGCTGATCCTTTTCTGACTTTCATTCTATGACTTTGTGGCCCCGGGCGGCCGCAACAATGGCGCCGGCCTTGCGGCGTACCGCACATTATCAGAGGTCATTTTGTGTGCCGGTGGTTACAATTCGGCCATCTGCAACCAATCCCATGATGCCCGGCGGGTGACGCCGGGTATGTATTAACCATGCCACTTTCGCCCCAGGCTCAGTCTCTTCTCGATATGGTGTATCGGGTCGGCGCCCCTCGTTTTCATGAGCTTACGCACCTTCAGGCACGTCATTCATTCCAGAAGCTGCAGTTCGCTTTTCGTCCGGAAGCGCCGGCCGTCGCATCCGTAACCGAGGTTCCTATCGCGCGTCCCGATGGCAGCGCACTGCTGGCGCGATACTACCGCCCGTTGCAGGCAAGTCCCGCCACGGTGCTCCCGCTGCTGATCTATTACCACGGCGGTGGCTGGTGCGTCGGCGATGTCGAAAGCTATGATGTGCTCTGCCGCGAGCTTGCGAATGGCAGCGGTTGCGCCGTGTTGTCGGTCGATTACCGTCTGGCACCTGAGCACCCTTTTCCAGCTGCAGTCAATGATGCACGCCTCGCGTTCGACTGGACTGTCGATCAGGCCGAGCTGCTCGCCATCGACCCGGCGAGAATCGCGTTTGGCGGCGACAGCGCGGGCGGAAATCTTTCGGTGGTCACCGCGCTGGCCCTGCGGGATGCGGGCGGGGTGACGCCGGCATTCGTGCTCCTCATCTATCCGAGTACCGAGATCCTGAGCGAACGCCCGTCGCGACAGCGCTACAGTGACGGGTTCTTTCTGGACAAGGAAAGTCTGGAGTGGTTTTTCATCCGCTATTTGCCTGACGGCAACACTGAGGACTGGCGTGCTTCGCCGATGCGTGCAAGCTCCCTTGCGGGCCTGCCCCCAATGTTGCTGATCTCTGCTGAGTGCGATCCGCTGGTCGACGACTGCGCAGCTTTTGCCGCGCGAGTGTCAGAAGAGGGGGGAGAAATCGAACAGTTTCGGGCCGAAGGCATGGTTCACGGCTTCATCACCCTGGGCAAGTTCTTCCCCGAGGCAAATCTCGCCGTGGCGCATGCCGCGGCAAGTCTGCGCAGCCGTATGTACGGGCCGGCCTGATCAGCCGCAAACGGCAGCAAGCATTTCCATCTTTCCGGCACGTGCAGCGTCGAGCAGGGCGTCAAGCTTGTCCTTCTCGATGCCGGCGATGCAGGAGTCGAACAGCTCTGGGCGGCGCTGAATGCCAAGTGCCGAGTCGAAGGGGTTCGGCGTTTCGGCTGCAAGCGAGGCCACGAAAACGAGATCGGCGAGGTTTTCCGGGGGCCAGGAGCCACCATAAGGATTTTCATACTCGAACGCGTCGAGCACGTCTTCAGGCAACTCGAAGACTTCGAGAATTGCACGACCAACCGGTTCGTTCCAGACCGAAACGAATTCGGCGAAACGTTCGAGGTTTTCTTCCAGAGCAGGGTAGGCCGAAGCGCGAGCGAGCAGGAAGAACTGTCCGATATCGACCATCATGCCAGCAAGCATGGCGGTATCCGGATTCACGGTGCGCAGGTGGCGTGCGAGGGCATAGGACCACGACGCCACATCGACTGAATGCATCCACAGCCCGCTCGCGATCAGGCGCATGTGTTTGGAGCGATGGTCTTGCGAGAGTTGCTCTGCTGCGACGGCGAAGGCGAGGCAGCGCAGTGATGCCAACCCGATGCGCTTGACGGCGGTATTGACGTCTGCGATGCGCGAGCCGTAGGGATTGAGCAGGACGGCATTGGCCATGCGGACGGCCTTTGCACTGAGGACAGGCTCGGCCTTGACCACCGAGGCAATTGCGTCGAGCGATGAGTCGGGGTCGTCGGCGAGGCGCTTGACTCTCAATGACACGTCGAGCGAGGTCGGAAAGTTCAGTCGTCCGTCTTCGAGCTCGGCTTCGATCTGCTCAGAGAAGGCCTGTGCCTGCGCGTCAAAGTCTTGCATCTTGCTTTCCATCCAGCATGAGGTTGCTGCAGTTTAGCGCGGGTGGCAGGAACGAGGGAGTATCGAGGCGAAATTCCCCCGCCCTTTGCTGCAGTTTGCGCTGCCTGCGTCGGCCCCGGGCTCAGCGTGCCGGTTGATGGAGGATGGCCTTGCCGTTTTCCAGCCGTTCGACCTGGGCCAGCGTGGCGACGGGTACTTCGAGCGCGGCGATGGACTCATGTCCAAGCTTGAAACGCTTTTCGACCACAAAGCCTGCGCCGAGCACCACCGCTCCTGCCTCGCGGGCCATCTCGACCAGCGCAACTGCGGTACGGCCATTGGAGAGGAAGTCGTCAACGATTACGACACGCGCGCCCGGCTGGATGTAGCGTTGGGACAGCACGAGCTTGGTTTCGCCGCCCTTGGTCGGCGACGGGATGACACGGGAGATGAAAGGCGATTCGACCTGCGGTGCGTATTTTTTTGCATACACGAGGGGGACGTTCAGGGCCTGTGCCACGACCAGTCCCGGGGCGATACCGCTGGCTTCTGCGGTCAGGATCACCGAAGGCTGGTAGGCGGAGAGACGGCGGGCAAGCTCGCGGCCCAGCTCCATGATGAATGCGGGCTCGATACGGTGATTCAGAAAATGATCGATCTTCAGAATCTGGTCACCAATGATCGTTGCTTCGCTCTCGATCCGGGATACCAGCGGGCCATAGGGGGCGTTGAGTTCGGTGTAATTGGTCATGTAGCAGGCTCGTGAACGGAAATGCCCCGAGACTCGGGGCCGGACGGCGCATTCTAGCGCACGGGGAGGAGCCTGCCGACCTGCAGCGGCAAAGCCGTTGTCTGCGCAATGTTTGATGAGCATCAATGCAAGGTTTTGAATAATTCATTCAAATGAATGGCAACAGATGCCGGTCGGAACGCAATGCTTTGCGACCGGCACCACGCGCCACCCATTCAAGGGGATGCATCATGGTTTCCCACGCTTCTTCGCACAAGTCAGCCTGGCTGGTGCTCGTTCTAGTCATCGCGCTTGCCGGTGCCGTCGCTGTCTGGCAGGGCATGGCGGCGTCCGAGTCGCAGCCCAATCTCGTGTCTGGCAACGGCCGCCTCGAGTCGACCTCCTACGATGTCGCAACCCGACTGTCGGGGCGTCTGATAGCGCTCGGTCCAAAGGAGGGCGATCTCGTTAAACAGGGTGATGAGCTTGCCCTGATCGACGCCCGCGATATACAGGCGCAATTACTGCAGTCTGAGGCGCTGGTTCAGCAGGCCCGTCAGACCGCTGCGGAGGCGCGTGCGACCGTGTTCCGCTACCAGAGCGAACGTGCCCTCGCGGCGACCACACTGAAGCGCACGCAGGAACTGGTGGCACGCAAGTTCCTGTCACCGCAGCGGCTTGACCAGGACCGCAATGCGGTGCAACAGGCCGATGCTGCGCTGGCTGCGAGCCGCCTGCGGGTGGAGGCTGCAGATGCTGCTGTGCTTGCCGCCGAGGCCAATGTGACCCGCATCCGCAGCAACCTGGACGACGCCCGGCTCGTGGCGCCGGTAAGCGGTCGGGTGCTGTACCGGCTTGCCGAACCCGGCGAAGTGCTGGCGTCCGGTGCGCGGGTGCTGACCGTGCTCGATCCGTCTGATGTCTTCATGACCGTATTCGTGCCTGCGGAGACGGCAGGTCAGGTGCAGTTGGGTGCCGAGGCGCGCCTGCAGGTCGATGCGCTTGGAGCGGAAGCGGTGCCTGCTCGGGTCAGCTTCGTAGCCGAGCGTGCGCAATTCACGCCGCGCGAGGTCGAAACCCGAAATGAGCGCGAGAAGCTCATGTTCAGGGTCAAGCTCCAGCTCGATGCCGACTGGCTTGCCGCCCATCCCGATGTGATCAAGCCGGGGATGCCGGCAGTGGGCTGGTTGCGCCTCGATGCCACGCTGCCCTGGCCAGACAGCCTGCCCGCGAGGTAATGCCATGTCTGCCGCACTCGACCATCCTCCCGTTGCCCGCCTGAGTGGCGTCACGCTGCGTTATCGTGCCTTGGCCGCGATCGAGGACATCGATCTCGAGGTTCCCGGAGGGTGCATGGCGGGCTTCATCGGGCCGGATGGCGTTGGCAAGTCATCACTGCTGGCCCTGCTCGCCGGCGCGCGAAAGATCCAGACGGGTGAGGTGGAGGTGCTCGGCGGTGACATGGGCGACCGCCATTTCCGCAGTCGGGTGCAGCCGCGTATTGCCTACATGCCGCAAGGTCTGGGGCGCAATCTTTACCCCACCCTGTCCGTGTTCGAGAACGTCGACTTCTTCGGCCGCCTGTTTGGCCAAGGCGCACAGGAGCGCGAGCGTCGCATCACCGAACTGCTTGCGGCGACCGGCCTGTCGCCCTTCCGTGATCGTCCTGCGGCCAAGCTTTCTGGCGGCATGAAGCAGAAGCTCGGGCTGTGCTGTGCGCTGATCCACGATCCCGACCTGTTGATCCTCGACGAGCCGACCACCGGCGTCGATCCCTTGTCACGCCGCCAGTTCTGGGAGTTGATCGACCGTATCCGCAGCGGTCGTCCGGGCATGAGCGTGCTGGTGGCGACGGCCTATATGGAAGAGGCTGCGCGCTTCGACTGGCTGGCGGCGATGGACGACGGCAAGGTGCTCGGCTCGGGCAGCCCTGACGCACTGCGCGCCATGACCGGTAAGGACACGCTGGAAGAGGTGTTCATCGCCTTGCTGCCCGAAGCCCGGCGCGGCGCGCACCATGCGTTGACGATTCCGCCACGACCCGGGAATGACGATAACTGGGTGATCGAGGCCGAAGGCCTGACCCAGCGCTTCGGCGACTTCACCGCCGTCGATCATGTGAGCTTCCGCATCGGCGAGGGCGAGATCTTTGGCTTTCTCGGCTCCAACGGTTGTGGCAAGACCACGACGATGAAGATGCTCACCGGCTTGCTGCCGCCGAGCGAAGGCAGTGCCCGACTGTTCGGGAAAGTCATCGACGCACACTCGCTCGAAACGCGGCGTCAGGTCGGCTACATGTCACAGGCATTCTCGCTGTACGGCGAGCTGACGGTACGTCAGAACCTCGATCTGCATGCGCATCTCTTCCATCTGCCGCGTGAGCGGATTGTGCCCCGGGTCGAATCGCTGCTGCAGCGCTTTGGGCTGGAAGAGCACGCCGACTCGGTTTCCGGGAATCTGCCACTTGGCATCCGTCAGCGTCTGTCGCTCGCCGTCGCGGTGGTGCACGAACCCCGGCTCCTGATCCTGGATGAACCCACATCCGGGGTCGATCCCGTGGCACGCGATGCATTCTGGGCGCTGCTGATCGAGCTGTCGCGCGAGCAGCGAGTGACCATCTTCATCTCCACCCACTTCATGAACGAAGCCGAGCGCTGCGACCGCATCAGCCTGATGCACGCTGGCCGGGTGCTGGCCAGCGACACACCGGCAGCCCTCAAGGCCGCGCACGCAACCGACGTGCTGGAGACGGCCTTCATCGAAGTGCTGGAGGAGGCGATCGGCCCCGACAGCAGCAAGGCCGAGGCCCCTTCGCCGCAGGTCGCTGCCACAGCGAACGAGGTACTGACCCCACCCGTTGCAGCCACGGTTTCCGCAGCGGACGCCCGGCCCGCGGCGTTCAGCCTGAGACGGCTGCTTGGCTATGCCTACCGCGAGATGCTGGAGCTGCGCCGCGATCCGATCCGTCTCACCTTCGCGCTGCTGGGCTCGGTGTTGCTGATGCTGATTCTCGGTTTCGGCATCACGCTCGACGTCGAGAACCTGCGCTTCGCCGTGCTCGACCGCGACGACAGCCCGGAAAGCCGGATGGTGATCGAGAACATCGGCGGCAGCCGCTATTTCATCGAACAGCCGCCGATCCGGGATTCGGCCGAGCTCGACCGCCGCATGCAAAGCGGGGAGCTTGCGCTCGCGCTGGAGATCCCGGCCGGCTTCGGACGTGACCTGCGTCGGGGCGACGTGCCCAGCCTGGCGGCGTGGATCGATGGTGCCATGCCATTCCGTGGCGAGACCTTGCGCGGCTATGTGCTTGGCCTGCACGCGCAGACCATGGCGGAGCTTGTTGCCAGCCGCACTGGACGCCTGCCGGTGTCCTTGCCGGTGAGCATCGAAACCCGCTACCGCTACAACCAGGACTTCAAGAGCCTGAATGCGATGGTGCCGGCAGTGATCCCGTTGCTGCTGGTGTTCATTCCCGCCATCCTCACCGCCTTGTCGGTGGTGCGCGAGAAAGAGCTGGGCTCCATCACCAACCTTTACGTCACCCCCGTTACCCGGCTCGAGTTCCTGCTCGGCAAGCAACTGCCCTATGTCGGGCTGTCGATGGTCAGCTACTTCGGCCTCGTGCTGCTGGCGGTGCTGGTGTTCCAGGTGCCGGTCAAGGGCAGCGTGCTGCTGCTCTCCGGCGCAGCGCTGATCTATGTCACCGCGACCACCGGAATCGGACTGCTGGTTTCGAGTTTCACCCGTACCCAGATCGCTGCGCTCGCCGCCACCGCGATCCTGACCATGCTGCCGACCATCCAGTTTGCCGGCCTGACCGATCCGGTGTCCTCGCTCGACGGCTTCGGCCGGGTGGTGGGTGAGCTGTGGCCGGCAACCTATTTTCTGCTGATCAGCCGCGGCATCTTCACCAAGGATCTGGGGCTCGCCAGCCTGCAGGGGCCGATCGGCATGCTGGTGCTGTTCGTGCCGGTTCTGATCGGGCTGTGCGTGCTCTTGCTCCGCAAGCAGGAGGATTGAGTCATGGCTGAAATCCGTCGTGGTCGACTTGCAAACATCGGGCGCCTTGGTGTCAAGGAGTTGCGCAGCCTTGCGGCCGATCGCATCTTGCTCATCGTCATCGTGTGGGCCTTCACGGTTGGCCTTTACGTTGCGGCAACCGGCATGTCGCGCGAGCTGCACAACGCGCCGGTCGCGGTCGTCGATGAGGATGGTTCGCAGCTGTCGGCGCAGATTGTCGATGCGCTCTATCCGCCGTACTTCCGGGTGCCGCAATTGATCGACGCGAGCCGGATGGATGAGGGGCTCGATCGCGGCGAGTACTCGTTCGCCATCGTTATTCCTGCCCACTTTCAGCGCGATCTGGTGGCCGGCAGGCAGCCGGTGGTACAGCTCAACATCGACGCCACCATCATGTCGCAGTCCTTCATCGGTTCGGGCTACATCCAGAGCATCATCGCCGGTGAAGTGATCAACTTTGTCGGTCACGGTGCGGACGTGAGTGCGGTCTCGCCTGTGAAACTTTTGCCGCGGGTCCGCTTCAATCCCAATCTGAACGGGATGTGGTTCGGCGGCATGATGGAGGTCATCAACAACATCACCATGCTGTCCATCATTCTGGTCGGAGCCGCATTCATCCGTGAGCGCGAGCACGGCACGCTTGAGCACCTGCTGGTGATGCCCCTGAGTGCATTCGAGATCATGGCGGCCAAGGTCTGGGCCAACGGGCTGGTTGTATTACTGGCAGCAAGCGTCGGCCTGCTCGTGGTCGTGCACCGTCTGCTTGAAGTGCCGATCGCGGGTTCGGTTCCACTGTTCCTGCTGGCCGCGGCGCTCTATCTGTTTTCCACCGCTTCGATCGGCATCTTTCTCGGCACCCTGGCGCGCTCGATGCCGCAGTTCGGCCTGCTGATCATCCTGGTGATCATCCCGCTGCAACTGCTGTCGGGCGGGGTGACGCCGCAGGAGAGCATGCCGGTGCTGGTGCAGCAGGTGATGACGGTCGCGCCAACACCGCATTTCATCAAGCTTGCTCAAGGGGTGCTCTACCGTGGCGCGGGATTTGAGGCGGTGTGGCCACAGTTTCTTGCCATCGGCGTGATTGGCGCGGTGTTCTTTGCGGCCGCGCAGCATCGCTTCCGCAAATCGGTGACGCAGGGCTGAATGGGGAGGACAGATCATGACCTCGAATGACCGGGCATTGCCGGAGGTTCCCGGCGAAGCCACCCGTGCGCGGCTGGTTGCGGCCGGGCTTGAACTCTTTGGCAGCGGGGGTTACGACGCAGTCACCACGCGTTCGCTGGCAGCGCGCGCCGGGGTGAATCAGGCTGCAATCCCTTATCACTTCGGCGGCAAGCAGGGCGTCTACCTGGCGGTGGCCCAGTATCTGTGCGACGCCAATGGTGGCAAGATCAGGGAGGCCGTCTTCACTGCGCGTTCGGGGCTCGAGGACCCCGGCGCGGACGTCGGTGCGCTGTTGGCCGACTTCATCGTTTCCTGTGTCGATATCGTTGCAGGCAGCGAGCAGGGGCTGCTTCACTATGCGTTCTTCGTGCGTGAGCAACTGTCGCCTTCGGCCGCCTTCGACATCATCTTCGATCAGATGCTGCTTCCGGTTCATCAACTGGTATGCGATCTCGTCGCTCACCTCAAGGGCGCAGCGTCGGACGCGGAGGAAACCATCTTGCTCGCACAGGCTTTTCTCGCACAGGTGTCGGGCTTCGTCACCGGGAGGCTGCTGATCCAGCGCCGCCTGAAGGCCGACGCGCTTGATCTCGGTGCCGTTCTCGGCACAGTTCGCAATTTTACGATTGCCGCCGCTCGCGGGCTTTAAGCGCCGAAATCAACGGAACTTACGTGTCAGATCGACAGATGGCGCCCCGTTTTGGGCTGCTATTCTGGGCACACTGCCGCCACGCGCAAATCGCGACGTGGTGCGTCGACTGCAGGAGTGCGCGCAATGGATACACTGTTTCGTCCCGTGATGGGGCTGCTTGATCGATTTCGTTATCCATGGAAGTTCGCGATCATCGCCTTCGTCTGTGCGCTGGGCACTGCGGTCCTGCTGTCACAGGTCTATGTTGGGCTGCGTCAGAATATTGCCTTTACCGAGCGCGAAGTGGTCGGCCTCGGTGTGCTCGACAAGGCGTTCTCGGTACTTGTGCTGAGCCAGCAGCACCGTGGATTGTCGGCCGGCTTGCTGGGTGGAAGCGAGGACCTGAGGCCACAAGTGGCGCAGAAGGCGCTTGGGCTGCAGGAGGCCATGGCAGCCGTCGATGCCGAACTCGGCAGCAGACCCGAGTGGGATGTGCTGCAGGTGCGGTGGCGCGCGATCCGCAAGGAACTGCAGGCGTTGACCGCCGATGGCCTGACACTCCCGGCACCTGACAACTTCCGTGCACATTCACAGGCCATCGAGGCCATGCTCGCCTGGATCGGCGATATTGGCGATGCCTCCAACCTCTCCCTCGACCCGGAAAGCGCCACTTACAACCTGATTGATCCGATGCTGCGTTCCGCGCCCGACCTCACAGAGCGTCTCGGACGTTTACGTGGACGGGCGACCGGGATCATTGCCCGTGGCGTGCTGGAGCCTGCGGACGAACGTCATGTTGTGGCCCAGCTGGCCGAGCTTGCGATGACCGAGGCCCAGTTCCGCGACCGCCTGGGCCGCGCGATACGTGACAACGCCTCCCTGAAGGGCGCGCTGGGTGCGGCACTCGACGACGTCGATGTCGGTGTCGGACGCTTTCGCGATGCCGCGCGAACCGAGGTCCTGGATCAGGGATTTGGCGTGACGGCATCGGCGTTCTTCGGCATTGGAACCGGCGCAATAGATGTTGTGCTCAAGCACTACCGCGAATCCCTGCGTCCCGAGGCGGAGCGTTTGCTGCTCGAGCGCCTCGACAGGCTCTGGAGCAAGCTCTACTTCGAGGCAGCGGTTGCAGCAGTCGCGCTGCTGATCGCCGGCTATCTCTTCTGCGGGATCTATTTTTCGATTCTGCGCTCGGTGCGCGAGCTCGCCTCGGGCGCGAAGCAGCTCGCGGGGGGGGATTACCGTACGCGGGTGTCCTTCACCGCGCGGGATGAGCTGCTTGAAGTGGCCGACGGATTCAATGCGATTGCAACGGATGTCGGGGATCTGATCGGCGAAATTCAGCACGGTGGGCAGCGCCTCGTGCGAGCCGCCACGGATATGTCGGATGCAGCCAGGAATGTCGCAGCCGGTTCCTCGTCGCAGAGTGAAGCGGCCGCCGGAATGGCTGCGGCAATCGAGGAAATGACGGTCGGGATCGACGAGATCTCGCGTCATGCAGCAACTGCACAAGGTCTTGCGGAGACGTCCGACCGGCTCTCCAACGAGGGCGGGGAGGTCATGCAGCAGACCGTGAGCGAGATGGAGCGGATTGCCGAAGCCGTCCATTCGTCAGCGGCGGCAATCGGTGAGCTGGGCGAAAAGGCGCGCCAGATCGGTTCGATGGTCGTCGTCATCAAGCAGATCGCGGATCAGACCAATCTGCTCGCGCTCAACGCAGCGATCGAAGCTGCACGTGCGGGCGAGAGCGGGCGCGGCTTTGCGGTTGTGGCCGACGAAGTGCGCAAGCTGGCCGAGCGAACTGCCGCGGCAACCGAAGAGATCACGGAGATGGCATCGTCGATCGGGCAGGGCACCGAACACGCGGTGGATTCCATGCAGGCCGGTGTGGCCCGGGTGCGCGACGGAGCGGAACTGACGACCCGCGCGGGACAATCGATGGCGCAGATCAATGATGGCGCCCGCGAAGTGTTGCGCGCAGTAAGCGATATATCGTTTGCCTTGCGCGAACAAAGCAGTGCCAGTGCCGAGATTGCCCGCAATGTGGAGCGGATTGCCCAACGGGCCGAGGAAAACAGTGCAGCGGTAAGCGACACCGCAGACACTGCATCGTCCCTGCGCACGCTGGCGACTGACCTCGAACAGAAAGTTGTGCGCTTCAGGGTCTGATCAGCAGTGTGTCAGGAAGCGTTCGTTGTCGCGCGCGCTCTTTGCTTGGCGCCAATGTAGTCGGCATGAGAAACATACAGCAGGTCGGCAATCTTGCGCATCAAGTGGTTCTCGTGATTGCTGAGGTGGCCGTCCGCATAGGCAACCTCCCACATCAGTTCGATCACGCGGGTCTTCTCTCCGGCGTCGAATCCACTGTTGATGCGTGACGTAAAGCGGTGAAAATCCACCGCTTCACTCGATGCGGTTTCGGCGAGTTCGAGCAGGCGTGCGCGCTCGTCGCTGCCCAGTCCGAAGCGCTTGCCGAGTGCGGCAAGAATTGCAGCGCGTTCGCTCTCACCCACTTCGGCATCGCTGCGCATCACTTCCACCAGCAGCACCGCCGTGGCCAGTTGCAGCGTATGTTCGTCGTGACCGCCGACCGCGCCCTCGCTGGCCGGCACGAAGGCGTTGAAGAGGTCTTTCAGCGTGTGAAACATCGTCTTGTCCGTTTGGAGTACTGGTAGGCAGAGCCCATTGTGCCCGCAGAGGTTCCTGAGGCTGGCGTTCTTTCCATTGGGAACCAGACGCCAGCCGCCCTGCGGCGCTTATATCAGCTGCGCATGCCAACCTTGCCGACGAGTCCGCGCAGGGTTTCCTGCAGGTCCGCAGGGAGTACGACGACCTTTGCATTGCTGGATTCGCTGAGGCTCTCCATGGCCGCAATGTACTTCTCGCCAAGCAGATAGAGCATTGGCGTGGTCTGGTCGCCGATCGAGTTGCTCACGCGGCGGATGGACTCTGCCGACGCTTCGGCCAGCATCACCTGAGCGCTGGCATCGCGCTTGGCTGCTTCAAGGCGGGCCTCTGCCTCGAGAATTGCTGCCTGCTTGGCGCCCTCGGCCTTCGTGACCGCAGCCTTTCGCTCGCGTTCTGCCGCGGCCTGCATTTCCATGGCGCGCTGCATCGATTCGGACGGGTTGATGTCCTGGATCTCGACAGACTTCACCGTCAGGCCCCAATCCACCGCTTCGTCGGCGATGCTCTCGCGCAGGCGCGCCTTGATCTTGTCGCGCGATGACAGCGCCTCGTCGAGCTCCATTTCACCGACGATCGAGCGCAGCGTGGTCATGATCAGGTTACGGATGGCCTCGGAGAAATCAGTGACGCCATAGACTGCCTTCACCGGGTCGGTGATCTTGACGAAGGCAATGGCGTTCGTACGGATCACCGCGTTATCGCGGGTAATCACCTCCTGCTCCTGCACGTCGAGGATGAGATCCTTGGTGATCAACTTGTAGGCGACGTTATCCAGGTAGGGAATCAGGATGTTGAGGCCGGGACGCAGGGTGCCGTAGTACTTGCCCAGACGCTCGACGACCCATTCTTCGCCTTGCGGCACAAGGCGGACGCCCTTGGCGATGGTGATGACGACAAAAACCAGTAGTGCCAGCGCGATTGCCAGACCCGATGTCATGAATGCTTTCTCCGTGTGTTGTGTGTTCAGAGGCGGACGCGCCGGGTTCGCCAATGCGATGGAGGCGTCCGCCGTCGATCAGGCCTTCGCCACCTTGACGAAACTGCCCTCGATGCTGACGACCTTGACGCGCTCGCCCGCCGCAATGTCCGACTCTGCCGTGCACGCCCATTCTTCTGCGCCGAGGATAGGGCGCTGGAAGCGCACCTTGCCGCGCTGGTATGGCGCGACGGCGTTGACGAGCAGTCCGGCCTCGCCGATCACATCGCCCGCGGCCGTGCCGACCAGCGTCTTGTGTGCGTTGCGTTTGAATACCCGGAACCACAGGATCATCATCGCAATGGATGCCGCCAGCCACAGCAGGATCTGGGCGGTGATCGGCATGGAAGGGACGGCGAGCATCAGCAGGCTCACCAGCAGCGCGCCAAAGCCGAACCAGATTACAAAGAAGGCCGGGATGGCCAGTTCAAGCAGGACGAGGGCGATGCCGCCGACGGTCCAGTGCCACCATTCAATAGTCATGAAGTCCTCCGTGCGCGCATTGTAGCGCGACCTCATGACGCCCAACCGTGCGCAATACCGCCGCGCGGGCCGGAAAACGGCGGGCCCCCGCCTGTGCGAGCCGGGCCCGGACAGGCGGGGCTCTGCGAGTGCTTCTCAGACGCTCAGCACCGAGCCCACGAAGTTTGCCAGCTCCGGTGTCTGCGGCGCGGCGAAGATGGCCTTCGGGTCGCCGCTCTCGTGGATGCGGCCGTGGTGCATGAAGATCAGCTTGTTGCCCACATCGCGGGCGAAGCGCATCTCGTGGGTAACCATGATCAGTGTCATGCCTTCGGTGGCGAGCTGGCGCACGACGGCAAGCACTTCGCTGACCAGTTCCGGGTCGAGTGCCGAGGTGATCTCGTCGCACAGCAGCACCTTGGGCTGCATCGCCAGCGCACGCGCAATCGCCACGCGCTGCTGCTGACCACCGGAGAGCTGATCCGGGAAACTGTCGAACTTGTCTGAGAGCCCGACCTTGAGCATCATTTCCCGCGCGATGTCTTCCACCTCCTTCTTTGCCATGCCCTTGACCACGGTGGGTGCAAGCATCACGTTCTGACCGGCGGTCAGATGCGGGAAGAGGTTGAACTGCTGGAAGACCATGCCGACCTTCTGCCGCAGCGCGCGCAAGTCGCCCTTGCCGTCGTGGAGCGCGGTGCCGTCCACCATCAGCTCGCCCTTGTCGATGGTCTCCAGCCCGTTGATGGTGCGCAGCAGGGTACTCTTGCCCGAACCGCTGCGACCGATCAGGGCGATGACGTCCCCCTGGGCAACCTCAAGGTCGATGCCCTTGAGGACATGGTTGCTGCCGAAGTGTTTGTGCAGGCCGGTGATCTTAACGAGCGACATGGAATTTTTTCTCCAGGCTTTTTGCGTACAGCGAGAGCGGATAACAGAGGATGAAGTAGCCCACCGCGACCAGACCGAACACGAGGAAGGGCTGGAAGGTGGCGTTGGCGAGCATCGAGCCGGTCTTGGTCAGCTCGGTAAAACCGATGATGGAGGTGACCGCTGTTCCCTTCACGACCTGAACCGAGAAACCCACCGTCGGCGCGATGGCGATGCGCAATGCCTGCGGCAGCACGATGTAACGCATCTGCTGCGGGTAGGACAGGGCCAGGCTGGTCGAGGCTTCCCACTGCCCCTTGGGCACGGACTCCACGCAACCGCGCCAGATCTCCGCAAGATAGGCGCTGGTAAACAGCGTGAGTCCGGTCGCGGCGGCAAACCAGGGCGAGATATCCACGCCCACAAGCGACAACCCGAAGAACACGATGAAGAGCTGCATCAGCAGCGGCGTGCCCTGGAAGATTTCTATATAGGCCTTGGCGAGGGATTGCAGCAGTCGGTTGTGGGCGATGCGGGCAAACAGGACCACAAGGCCGACGCCGCCGCCGAGGATGAAGGCGATCAGGGACAGACCGAGGGTCCATTTCCCGCCTTCGAGCAGATTGCGGACAATGTCCCAGGTGGAGAACTGGACGAACATCAGCGTGCCCTCCCGACGACGAAGCGTTGTCCCAGTTGCATCAGCAGCTGGCGGATCAGCAGGGCCATAACGAAGTAGATGGCCGTGGTCACGAAGTAGGTTTCGAACGCGCGGAAGCTGCGCGACTGGATGAAGTTGGCGGCGAAGGTCAGCTCTTCGGTGGCGATCTGCGAACACACGGCCGAGCCGAGCATGACGATGATCACCTGGCTCGTCAGCGCCGGCCAGACCTTGGCCAGGGCCGGGCGCAACACCACATGCTTGAAGGTCTGAGCACGTGTCATCGCCAGCGATTCTGCCGCTTCGATCTGGCCGCGGGGGGTGGCCTGGATGCCGGCACGGATGATCTCGGTGGAATAGGCGCCGAGGTTGATCACCATGGCGAGCACAGCGGCCTGCCACTCGGTCATCTTGATGCCGAGCGCGGGCAGGCCGAAGAAAATGAAGAACAGCTGGACCAGAAAAGGCGTGTTGCGGATCACTTCGACGTAGAGGCCGAAGAGTCGGTCGAACGGAGCGAGTTTCCATGCGCGACAGACCGCGCCAACGACGCCGAGGCCGATGCCGAGAATGGCGCCCACGGCCGTAAGGGCGAGGGTGAAGCCTGCGCCTGTCAGCAGCAGGTCTGCGTTGTCGAATACCGGGGTGAAATCGAATTGATATGCCATCGCGGGTTCCGGAAGCAGCGGGTCAGAAGGGCATCCGGGACGGCTGTCACACCGCCCCGGAGCAGCTCAGGCTGCTTACAGATCCTTGGGCAGCGCGGCGTTGAGCCAGCGCTGGGAGATCTCGTTGAGTGCGCCATCCTGCTTGGCCTTGGCGATGATTGCGTTCACCTTGGCCGTCAGCGCGGTTTCACCCTTGGCAACGCCGACGTAGCACGGCGAGTTCTTGATCAGGAACTTGGCGCTGAGGCGGCGCAGCTTGGTCATGTCATTGACCGCTGCGGCCACCACGTTGCCCGTGGCGATGAACTGCACCTGGCCGGTGAGGTAGGCCGAGATGGTCGAGTTGTTATCCTCGAAGCGCTTGATCGTCAGCGAGGCCGGTGCAATCTTGGTCAGTTCGAGGTCTTCCACCGAGCCGCGGGTCACGCCGATCGTCTTGCCGGCCAGCTCTTCAGCCTTGGTCAGCTTGACGTCTTCCGGGCCGAACACGCCATTGAAGAAGGGGGCGTAGGCGTCGCTGAAGTCGATCACCTTCTCGCGGTCGGGGTTCTTGCCCAGGCTGGAGATCACCAGATCGGCCTTGCCGGTAGTCAGATAGGGGATGCGGTTGGTGCTGGTGACCGGAATCAGCTCGACCTTGACGCCGAGTTCCTTGCCGATCAGCTTGGCCATGTCGATATCGTAGCCACGGGGCTGGAGATCCGTACCCACGCTGCCGAAGGGCGGGAAATCCTGCGGTACGGCGACGCGCAATGTGCCGGCTTGCTGAATGCCTGCGAGTACATCGGCCTGCGCATCAGTGGTGCCGATCACGCTGGCAACGGCAACACCGGCAACGAGGCCACACAGGCTGCGAAGGAAGGGGCGGCGGCTGGACTTCATGTGATAACTCCTTGGGGTTGATGTGAGGAAAGGGTCAGAACTCGGGTGAATCGATGCCGACGCGACGTGCGGCGGCGCTAAGGTGTGCGCGCATTGCTGCACCGGCCGCGGCTGTATCGCCCGCCGAGATTGCAGCGATGATGCGGCGGTGTTCGTCGGCCGGCTCCCAGACCCCGGCAGGATCGGAAAAGGGCAGGCGCAGGGAGTGGCCGATCTGTTCGCTGAACTGGTTTGCAATGCTCGCCAGGCCAGGGTTGCCGCACAGCTCGGCAAGCAGCAGGTGAAACTGCAGGTCCCAGTCGGCGGCCATCACCAGGTCGCAGGCTTTGAGTGCATGTTCCATGCCGGTTTGTATCGCCTCGAGCTGCGCCAGCCCTTCGGCGTCGATATGGCGTGCGGCCAGGCTGGCCCAGGCCGGTTCGAGCACGGCACGGAACTCGATCAGCGCCTGAGGCGTCATGTTCGCGATGCCACGCGGCGGGTGCGCAGGGTCGCGGCGGCTGCCGGCGGTGACGAAAACACCTTTTCCCGGTTGTGTGCGCACCAGACCCAGCGCTTCGAGCGTGGAGATCGCTTCGCGCAGCGATGCACGGCTGATCGACAGCTGCTCGGCAAGCTCGCGCTGCGAGGGCAGGGCGCTGCCGTTAGGGAACTCCCGGTCGATGATGCGGCGCTGAAGCGCCTGGGCTGCGAGGTTGGCAATGCTTGGCATCGGGGTCTCTGAGTGTGATGGCCTGACTGGTCAGACCAGTTAGGCCAGTCTTAGCAGGAGCCGTGCCAGGTCCCGAACTGCCCCTTTTTGCGCTGATTTCTGCGGGTGAGACCGTTACGAGGCGTTTCTTTTGAGCCGCTTCCGCCCCGACATGGGGACTGTTGTGACCCTGGATGAACCACCATGGGGCGCAATCCGGAGCGGTGGCGTCAGACCGGAAGAAGCGGCCAAGTCGATCGAGACGTTTGCGTTGCGGCTGATTCAGGGACAACTACACAAGCGCCATGATCCGATCCTGCTATTCTTGGCGCTGACAAACCTACGGATGACAAGCATGAACAGTGGCCCTGCTCCTGGGTGCAATCGCTGCCGTGATATCGCAGCGCTCGACTTCTCCTTCTCGATGGCATTTCAGCCGATCTACGACTTTGCCGCCGCTGATGTCTGGGGCTGGGAAGCGCTTGTTCGAGGGGTCAATGGGGAAGGGGCATTTTCGGTTCTGTCCAAGGTGACCGACGAAAATCGCTACGCCTTCGATCAACAGTGCCGCATCCGCGCAATCGAGCTTGCCCACAGCCTCGGCATGCCCGGACGTCTGAGCATCAACTTTCTGCCCAATGCGGTGTATGAGCCGAAGGCCTGCATCCGCGCGACGGTCGAGGCCGCTGCGCGGGTCGGCTTTCCGCTCGAGCGTCTGCAGTTCGAGATTACGGAGGTTGAGGAGGTGCGCGCTGATGGGCATCTGCGGCGCATCGTCGACGAGTATCGCGCGATGGGCATGGGCACGGCAGTGGATGACTTCGGTGCGGGCTATGCGGGCCTCAACCTGCTTATCCGCCTGCAGCCCGATGTGCTCAAGCTCGACATGGACCTGATCCGCAATATCGACAAGGATCGCGTGCGCCGGATCATCGTTGCCCACATGGTGTCCCTTGCGCGCGAGCTGCCATGCACCCTGATCGCCGAGGGCGTGGAAACGCTGGAAGAGGCGCGCTGCCTGCTTGATCTCGGTATCACGCTGCACCAGGGCTATCTGTATGCGCGTCCTGCTTTCGAAGCGATTCCAAGGCCGGATCCGGCCGTGCTGGCTGAACTCCTCGGTGCCTTTCCGGACGTAATCGGACTGCGCGCGCTGACATCCGCAGGTCTTGGGACGGATATCGGCAAGTGATCCGCCCCTGCCGATTGCCGATTTGGGCTACTCGCTGAAGGTCTGGGCGGGTTTCGTGTGGCGGCCCTTGCCAAGCGGTGTCGGTCATGCACGCGGCTGGTGCTCATGCTGCGTTGCGCGAATCCGTATGGTGCATCAGCACCCGTGATTTTTGCGTCAGCCGAGCCGGAGCGTCGTGTTTCGCAGCGTTTCCGACGGTAGTTCGCCAAACATCGCCTTGTAGTCCGAGGCGAAGTGGGACAGGTGCCAGAATCCCCATTTTGCAGCCACGTCTGCGACCGAAGTCGACACCGCAGGGGCCGCCTTGAGCGCTCTGCGCACGCCATTCAGGCGCAGCGCCCGCAGGAAGCTCACCGGGTTGAGGTTGAGTACGTCCTGAAAACTGTACTGCAGGGTGCGGCGCGAAACCCGGAGTTCGGCGCACAGGTCGGCGATGGTGAAGGGCTCCTCGATGTGCGCCTGCATGTATTCGCGGGTGCGCTCAACAACGAGTTGCCGGGCACGGCATGACGGGGTGGAGCGATTCTCGAGCGCTGGCTTGATGGTGGATAGCAGGCTCCCGTAGACGGCCTGCTCAAGCGCTTTGCGCATTGCTGCATGCTTGAGCATCTCGGGCGTGGCGCGCAGGCTCGAAATCACGGTTCCGAGGAAATCCCGCAGCGCAGCGGCCTGCTCGGGTGAAGTCGGCAGAACCCGCTTGCCCTCGAGTTCGGCTTCGAGGTCGCGATGCTCGACCTGCAACGCGTAGTTGTTCAGTGCCTTGGCATCGGCCGTTACCCCGAGAATCTCCTGCAGTTTCGGCGTACGGAAATCCATCTCTTCGCCGCCTTTGAGCGTCACGAACGAATTGATGTCGAGTATTTCTCCGCAGTACCAGCCATTGCCGTCGATCTCCACCGGTACGCCGAAGGTGCGCGACCCCTTCCAGCTCTGGCCAACTTCATGCACGGACTGGTTGGTCCGCTCGCGGAAGATCTGCAGACTCTCGAAACAGTATTCTTCGAAATGCCCTGAAAAAGCGCCTGCAGTGAGCTGGTCGTACTGCTGTTTCCAGTTCCTGAGGCAGGACGCATGATCGTCCGCATCGTGCGTTGTGCGGCGCTGCGCACTGAAGGCTTCTTCTGCACCCGTGGAGGCGGAGGATGTCATGCGTTCGGTACTCCGCTCGGGCGAAAGGATCTGCTCTCGAAGCACCATTTGTGCCATGCCAATGGCAAGGCATCGGCCAACTGCATGCAGTCCTGAAGGCTGGATGGCGCCTTGAGGTAAGGGCTTTGCCGCAAGGCGGTCAAGGTGGGCCGGGTCTTGTTGCCGAGGCGCCAGTCCGTGCGACGTGAGCTGCGGGTGGACGGGTCGCGCACGATGAGCTCGCCGTCTGCGCGGACGGCGAGTGCAGGATGCTCCATGGTCAGTCTCTCTTCCCCGTGAATCAGGAATATTTATCGTTATATAAAGCAATGTGTTTTAAGACTAAACCGAATTTTCGCGCTTGAAAACCACTTTCTGTTCGCGCCCGAAGTTTTCTCGGGGCGCGCCATGATGGTGCGCTGCACTATCACTTTGGGGGCGTCGCCCCCTCGTCTTCAGCCGAATCGGGCTTTGCCGTTTTCGGTTACCGGGCTGTTCCTGTCTCGTCCCAGAATCCGCTCACCCCGTCATTTTGATCTGGATCAAATCTGACGGTGATGAGAAGCGGGTCCGGCTGGTTGCAAAAACCGGTCGGGCAATACGAGAAACGCCGGCGATCACCAGGGTCCGTTCGCGAGACCAGGTGTGCCGGGTTGCAAGGAGCTCAGTCGTGGTTCGATATCGCGCCCTGAAGACCTGCGCGGCCGCATTGCTGATTGCCCTGTCGGGTGCATCCGCAAACGCCGAGCTGGCCGTGGAAATTCCCTCGGTGGAGAAGCTTGCGCCACCCGATCCCTACCGCATTTACCTGTCCGATATCGCGATCAACCACATCGTCGATGGACGTCTGCATGTGCTCGACGGCAAGAACATGAAGTACCTCGGCGTGATCGCTGCCGGCTATGCCGGGCAGGCTGTGTTGTCGGCAGACCGCAGCGAGGTCTATGTCGCGACCACCTACTACTCGCGGCTGTCGTCAGGCGAGCGCACCGATACGGTGGACATCCATGATGCGCAGACGCTGGTGAAGACCGGCGAGATCGTGATTCCGCCCATTCATGCGCAATCCCTGCATTACAAGGGCACCATCCGCACCTCCGCCGATGGGCGCTGGCTGTACGTGCTCAATGCCACCCCAGCGATATCGGTGACGGTCATCGATCTGAAAGCGCGCAGCGTGATGTCGCAGATTGATCTGCCCGGGTGCTGGATCCTGCTGCCTGCCGAGTCGGTTTCCAACCGCTTCTCCACCATTTGCGGCGACGGCACCATGCTCACCGTAAGTCTCGACGACAAGGGGCAGGCGGTCGATCAGCAGCGCAGCGCCAAGTTCTTCGATCCCGACATCGATCCCATCTTCATCCACGGTGAGCAGGACGGCGATACCTATCGCTTCGTGTCCTACGGCGGCGATATCTACACGGCACACCTTGGCGCTGCGGTCGCCACCTTCGACCCCAAGTGGTCGCTGCTCACGGCCGCCGAACGCAAGGCGGGCTGGCGCCCTGGCGGCTACCAGTTGCTGGCCCAGCACAACGCCAGCGGGCGCGTATTCGTCGGCATGCATGACGGCGCCAAGGCAGGCAGCCACAAGTACCCGGCCAAGGAGATCTGGGGCTTCGATCTGAAGACGCAGAAGCGTGTGACGCGGGCGCCGGGCAGCAACGCGATCGCACTGGCGGTGAGCAAAGGCGACAAGCCCCGGCTCTTTGCCTATGACGGCGTCACCGGCGCAATGGCCGCCTACGATGCCAGCGCAGCGCTGAAGCTGATTGGTCGCATGGAAGGCGTCGGCGTGACACCGACCATGATGGAGCTGCACTGATGGACGCCCTTGCCATCGACCCGGTGCTGGCGCGTGCCTGTGGCGCCGCACTGGCGGTCATCCTGATCGTGGGGGCGTGGCAGAAGCTGCGCGACCTGGTGGTGTTCGAGGCTTCGGTCGAGCTGTACCGGCTGCTGCCCGAATCGCTCGTGCCGCTGTTTGCCCGTCTGTTTCCGGTGCTTGAAGCGATGGCCGGCGTCGCGCTGCTGTTCGATGCGTCACGTCCGCTGGGCCTTGTACTCGGCGTGCTCGTGCTCGGCAGCGCAACGGCCGGCGTCGCAATCAATGTTGCCCGCGGTCACACCGAGATCGACTGCGGTTGCGGCGGTGCCGAAGGCCACACGCGCCTGTCCTGGCTGCTCGTGGCGCGCAATGCGGTGCTTCTGGGCCTGCTTGTGGTCGGCGCACAACTCGGCACCGATCGCGGCCTGGTGTGGATCGACTACCTCTCCGTTGCCGGCGGCACCCTGATGCTGCTCACCCTTTACGCGGCAGCCAACCAGCTGCTCGCAAACCAACCCCATCTCGCCCAAATGAGGAGCGGATCATGAATGAAGCCCTGATGATTTCGAACGTCCTGTTGTGGATTGCGGTGCTTGCCGCACTGGTCGGACTGTTTGCCCTGGCGCGGCAGATTGGTGTGCTCTACGAGCGTGTTGCACCGATGGGCGCGCTGATGCTCGATACCGGCCCGCAGGTGGGTGAGGCCGCACCGGTGTTCGATCTCCCGCACCTCACCAATAGCCGCGATCGCATCTCGCTCGGCCTGCCCGGTGACAAGAGCACGCTGCTGTTCTTCCTGTCGCCGACCTGCCCGGTGTGCAAGAAGCTGCTGCCGATCCTGCGCTCGGCCAATCAGACCGAGCGCAGCTGGATGCGGGTGGTGCTCACCTCGGATGGCGAGCAGCCGGAACACCTCGCCTTCTACGACAAGGCCGGGCTGCAGGACTTCCCCTATGCGCTCTCGCGCGAGCTCGGCATTGCCTATCGAGTGGCAAAGCTCCCGTATGCGGTGCTGATCAACGAGCAGGGCCGGATCGCCGCCAAGGGGCTGGTCAACTCCCGCGAGCAGCTCGAAAGCCTTTTCACCGCCAAGGAAATGGGTGTGGCCTCGGTACAGGCCTACCTCGATCAGCCGGGCAAGGCCTGATTCCGAAGAGACAAGGAGAACGCAAATGAAATGGCTGGATGAATTCTTCGAACGCAAGACGCGCAAGGTTGCGCAAAGCGCCTCACGGCGCAGCGCATTGATCGGCATCGGCAAGCTGCTTGTCGGTTCGGCCTTCGTGCTGCCGGTGCTGCCTTTCGATCGCACGGCCCAGGCTGCAGGCGCCACCGCGTCCAAGAAGACGGCGGGCAAGTTGCCGACCGATCAGGACTGCGAATACTGGCGCTACTGCGCACAGGACGGCTACCTGTGCAACTGTTGCGGCGGCACCGCGTCGAGCTGCCCGCCGGGTACCGAGGCGTCGAAGGTGTCGTGGATCGGCACCTGTCATAACCCCGAGGACGGCAAGGACTACCTCATCAGCTACAACGATTGCTGCGGCAAGACCTCCTGCGGGCGTTGCTTCTGCAACACCAACGAACGCGAGATGCCGGGCTACCGCATGGGCCTGCATAACGACATCAACTGGTGCATGGCCAACGACTCGACGATGTTCCACTGCACGATGGCCACGGTGGTCGGCCTGGCAGACGTCAAGAGCTGAGGGCGGACATGAACAGGCTGCTTGCGGCGGGTCGGACAGGCGTACTGGTTTGGGCCGCACTGCTGGGTGCTTCCCTGACAGCAGGCGCAGCGCACGCGTCCGAAGCGGGTAAGGCGCGCTACCAGTACATCCTGAATTGTGCGGGTTGCCATCAGGCCGACGGCAGTGGCGCGAAGTCAGGCGGTGTTCCGACCATGCGCGGGCAGATCGGGCACTTTGCCGGCATTCCGGAGGGGCGCGACTTTCTGGTGAAGGTGCCCGGCACTTCGAACTCGGCATTAAACAATGCCGATATCGCCCGCATGTTGAACTGGATGCTGCAGGCATTTTCCGCAGAAACGCTGCCTGCCGATCTGGCGCCATACACCGAAGCCGAAGTTTCCCGTTTGCGCAGTCAGCCGCTGAGTGACGTCAGCGCCGCCCGGCGCGCCATCGTCAGCAAGCTGGCAGAGCGTGGGGTTCGCATCGAGTAGGGGCCGGTGCAGATCGATTCTTCTTTCTACCTTGTAAGGACCGAGCAACATGGACAAAACGACAAGAAATCCGATGCGCCCTGCAGTTCTGGCGCTGTTGATTGCAGGTTTGCTGGGCAGTGGCCTGAGCCATGCGGCCCCAACCGACGCCGAAGTGGCCAGTCTGGGAAAGACGCTGACCCCGATTGGTGCCGAGGCGGGCAAGAATGCAGATGGCAGCATTCCCGCCTGGACCGGGGGCATGACGCAGGTTCCGGCGGGCTGGAAGGCGGGCAGTGTTGATCCGTACAAGGACGACAAGCCGCTGTTTTCAATCGACGCTTCGAACGTGGACAAGCATGCGGACAAGTTGTCGCCCGGCCAGCTCGCACTGATCAAGGCCTACAAGGGCTACCGCATGGACATCTACCCTAGCCGGCGCAGTTGTCCGGTGCCGGATGTGGTCGCCCAGCAGACAAAGAAGAACGCGAGCGCGGCGAAACTCGGTGCCGATGGCTGGCAGCTCGAGCAGGTGCTCGGCGGCGGCATCCCGTTTGCCATCCCCAAGACCGGGGCCGAGGCGATGTGGAACTACAAGCTGCGCTATACCGGAATGGGGCGCAGGGCGCAGATCTCGGCCCTGTTGCCGGACAAGGATGGCGGCTACTCCGAGAACAAGCAGTGGGCCTTCGAGCTCTATCCGTTCAACGATCCTGCGGTCACCGGGCCGGCCGATGTCGAAGGGGTCGAATCGATGCTGCTGTACGAAGTCCTGTCCCCCGCATCGCGTGCGGGTGAGGGCTATCTGATTCATGCCTACCTCGACAAGCCGCAAGACGCCTGGATCTACTTCCCCGGTCAGCGTCGCGTGCGCCGCTCGCCAACCTTTGCTTACGACAACCCGATTGCGGGTTTCGACAACCTGTATTTCGTGGACCAGATCAACGTCTTCACCGGCGCGCTCGACCGCTACGACTACAAGCTCGTCGGCAAGAAGGAGATGTTCGTTCCGTACAACTCCTACAAGCTGATCGACAAGAAGAACAAGTTCAAGGATATGGTCGGCCCGGACTACGTCAATCGTGACTTCATGCGCTACGAGCCGCACCGCGTATGGGTGGTCGAGGCCACGGTGAAAGCCGACAAGCGCCACTCCTTCGCCAAGCGCGTGTTCCACTTCGATGAGGACTCCTGGGCACTGCTGCAGGTCGACATGTACGACGCCAAGGGCAATCTGTGGCGGGTACAGGAGGGCAGCCTGTGGGCGGCACCCGATGTCGGTGCCTGCATCACCTATGAAACCCAGATGTATGACCTCGTCGCCCGACGCTACGTGGTGGACAACTGGACGGCCGAAGGCGAAGTCATCGACCTGACCGCGGCGAAGGAGGGGCGTATCAACCAGGCCACCTTCAGCCCCGACCAGATGCGTCGCCGCGGCGAGCGCTGACCCGACCCCAGACCCAAGGAGACTTCCATGAAGACACAGACGATTTCACATCGTCGGGCGGCGTTCGCCCTCGCTCCCTCAACCCTTGCGCTCGCGGTGGCCGCGACATTGTGGGCACCAAGCAGTCATGCCTTTCGTTTCGGCTCGGAGGAAGGCCTGTCGGGCGCTTTTGACAGTACGGTGTCCTTCGGTGTGAGCGCCCGCACTTCGTCTGCCGGCTGCTCCACGCTGGGCAACGACAGCGGGGGGTGCAACAACGGCACCAACAACGACCTGTCGAACGTCTACAGCCTGGCCAAGGGTACCGGCTACGCCAATGCAGACTTCAACTTTACCAACTTCGATGACGGTAATCTGAACTACAAGAAGGGCGATGTGTTCTCGGCTGCGCTGAAGGGCACGCACGATCTCGCCCTGAAGTACCCCGGCGGCTGGAGCGCGCTGGCCCGCTTTACCTGGTTCAATGACTTCAAGGCCGACGATACCCGCCGCACCGACGTCGCTGGCGAAGCGTCCGGTGACGTGACCCTGCTCGACGCCTGGGTGGCGAAGAGCTTTTCCATCGGTGATCAGTACGGCAAGGTCAAGCTCGGCAACCAGGTGATCTCCTGGGGAGAGGACATCTTCATCCTCGGTGGTGTGAACCAGATCAACGCGATCGACCTGCAGAAGTTCCATGTTCCGGGCACGCAGTTGAAGGAGATCTTCATCCCGGCGCCGATGCTGTCCGGTTCCTTCGGCATCACCGAGTCGCTGGGCATGGAGGCCTACTACCAGTTCGGCTGGAACAGCTTCAAGTTCGACCCCTCCGGTACCTTCTTCTCTGCGGCCGACGTGCTGGGCAAGGGGCGGCGCGTCGCCTACCTGCCGACGTCGATCTGTAACGATTTCGGTATTCCGGGGCCCTGTGGCGACAGTTCCGGCCTGACCGACGCGCAGATGCTCGCCAACGGCACGGCAGTCCCCTATGTCGGCACCGAGAAGCCGCGTGACAGCGGCCAGTACGGGGTGAACTTCCGCTACAACGCGGAAGAGATTGATACCGAGTTTGCCTTCACCTATCAGCGCTACCACGACAAGCTGCCCTTCCTCGGTTTCACCGGCAATCGCAGTGGCGCGGTGACCGGCTATTACGTCGCCTACGGCGAGGACAAGGATCTCTACGCGATCTCGGCCAACACCAAGCTGCTGAACGTGGCGGTGGGCGCGGAGCTGTCCTACCGTCCGCGCGACAGCGTCGGTATCGACCCGACCGTACCCTTCGGCTCGATCTTCGGCGGCAGCTACGACAAGAACAGCGTGTACGACGTGGGCAGCCATCCGGGCTTTGTGGAAGAAGAGAAGTATCAGTTCCACCTGACCGGCTTCTACACCTTCTCGCACAACGACCCCCTGGGTGGTCTGGCCAAGGCCGTCGGCGCCAGCGATGGCTTCATTCTCACCGAAGCGGCCGTCACCCATTACCCGGGCCTCGACCGCAGCGGACGCACGCCTTACTTCCTGCCTGACTACTCGCTGCCGGACAAGACGTCGTGGGGCTACGTGTTCGAGATGGGCCTGAACTACCCCAACGCCTTTGGCAGCGGGGTGACGCTGACGCCGCAGATCGACTGGTATCACGACGTCTCGGGCACCAGCCCGAACGCGATTCCCTTTGTCGAGGGGCGCAAGGCGCTCACGCTTTCCTTGTTCGCGAACTACCGCGATGCGTGGAAGGGGGCCATCCAGTGGGTGAACTTCCATGGAGGCGGTGCCAACAACCTGATGCGTGATCGCGACTTCATTTCCGCGAGCATTTCCTACTCGTTCTGATGCGCAGTGCCGGGGCCGGTTGTATCCGGTCCGGCCCCGGACCAATGGACTCCCCAACATGATCGAGAAATCAGTCCTGGCCCTGCAGCGTTTCTGCTTCAGGTTCCGTTTGCCGATCCTGCTTGCGCTGCTGGTGTTTACCGCGGTGATGGCGACCTTCGCCGCGCGGCTTCACATGAGCGCCGGCTTCGACAAGCAGCTGCCGCAGGACCACGAATACATTCAGACCTTCAACCAGTACCGTGAGGTGCTGTTCGGGGCCAACCGCATCATCGTCACGGTCGAGGCGAAGAGCGGCGACATCTGGAACGAGAAGGCGCTGACCAGACTGTACGACGTTACCCAGGCCCTGTTCTTCATGAAGGGGGTTGATCGGCGTACGGTGAGTTCGCTGTGGACGCCGAACACCCGGGCGGTACAGATCACCGAAGAAGGGATGAAGGCCGAAGACGTGATCGGCGGCGATGTCACGGTGAAGGCGCTGACGCCGGAGAACATCTCCGCGATCCGCGAGCGCACCATCATCGGTGGCTTTGTCGGCAGTCTGGTGGCCAACGATTCGTCATCGGCGATGGTGGTGGCCGAACTGGCCGACCCCGACCCCCAGACCGGCGAACGCCTCGACTATTTCGAGTTCAGCCAGCGTCTGGAAAAGGAGTTGCGCACTGCCTTCTCGGATGACGATATCCGTATCCGCATCATCGGATTCGCCAAGCAGATGGGCGACATCTCCGAAGGCGCTACCAGCGTGATCGAGTTCTTTGCGCTCGCCTTCCTCCTCACCACCGCCGCCGTCTACTGGTATACGCGCTCGTGGCTGCTCACCTTTCTGCCCTTGTCGTGCTCACTGGTGTCCGTGGTGTGGCAGTTCGGCACAATCACGCTGCTGGGCTTCGGGCTCGACCCGCTGGCCATTCTCGTGCCCTTCCTGGTGTTCGCCATTGGTGTGTCTCACGGCATCCAGCAGGTGAACTACATCGCCAAGGAGGTGATCAACGGCGCCGACGGCTATACCGCGGCCAGCCGCAGTTTCACCGGCTTGCTGGTGCCGGGCACGCTGGCACTGATCACGGCCTTCGTCGGCTTCGCCACCCTGGTGCTGGTGCCGATCCCGATGATCCGCGAGCTGGCGATCACGGCCTCGGTAGGGGTGGCGTACAAGATCGTCACCAACCTGATCATGCTGCCAGTGCTGGCAAGCTATTTCCGCTTCGACGATGCCTTCGTGCTGCGTGCGGGCAAGGTCGAACACCTGCGCAACCGCATGATGGCTTCGCTCGGCGTGCATATTGCCAGCCCACGCAATGCCGCCATCGGCACCCTCGTGTGTGCGCTGCTGATGGGCGTGGCGGTGTGGCAGAGCCAGGGCCGTCACGTTGGGCATGTGCTGCCAGGTGCGCCCGAGCTGCATGACGATTCGCGCTACAACCAGGATGTGGAAGCCGTCGTCGATCACTACAGCCTGGGCCTCGATCTGCTGACGGTGGTGGTGGAGACACCGACTGACGGCTGCTACCGCCACGACATCATGAGCCATGTGGACCGCCTGACCTGGCAGCTGGCCAATGTGCCCGGCGTGCTCTCGGCGCAGTCGCTGCCGACGCTGGCCAAACTTGCGGCCTCGGGTGTGAATGAGGGTAACCCGAAGTGGGCGGCGTTGCCGCTGGACGAACTGACGATGGGCGAAGCGGTGCGTCAGGTGCCCGAGGGGCTGCGGCTGTTCAATGCCGACTGCACCGTGCTGCCGGTGAATCTCTACCTTTCGGACCACAAGGCATCGACAATCGAAGGCGTGGTCGCCGCCGTAAAGCACTTCCGCGACACCCAGCCCTTCGACGGCGTCACCGTCAGGCTCGCCAGCGGCAACGCCGGGGTGCAGGCGGCAACCAACGAGATCGTCGAGCATTCCGAGTTGCCGATGATGCTCTACGTATACGCGACGATCCTGGTGCTGGTGTTCCTGGTGTATCGCGATTGGCGGGCCATGATCGCCTGTTGCGTACCGCTCACCCTGGCCACCTTCCTCGGCTACTGGTTCATGAAGGAGCTCGACATCGGCCTGACCGTGGCGACCTTACCGGTGATGGTGCTGGCGGTGGGGATCGGCGTCGATTACGCCTTCTACATCTATAACCGGCTGCAGATGCACATGGCCCATGGCGAGGACATCGTCACCGCCTTCAAGCAGGCCTTGCGCGAGATCGGCGTCGCCACCGTATTCACCGCTGTGACGCTGTCGATCGGGGTCGCCACCTGGTCCTTCTCCGCGCTCAAGTTCCAGGCCGACATGGGCATGCTGCTGACCTTCATGTTCATGATGAACATGATCATGGCCATCACGCTGCTGCCAGCGCTCGCGGTCACGATCGACATGCTGATTCCGCGCCGGGGGCCGGTGCGCGCCCCGCTGATGGCGCATTGAGGAGATTCACGATGAAGAAGTGTTTTCCATTGATGCGTCTGATCTGCGCGCTGCTGGTGATCGCGGCGCCCGGCGCAGGCGTGCAGGCCGCAGATCCAGCCCCGGTGCCGGCCATGAAGGCCCGGCTGGCAGCAAAGGTCGCGCTGACCGGCCTGGTACGGGCCGGCGATGCGCTGGTGGCAACCGGTGCGTATGGCACCGTGGTGCGTTCCACCGACAATGGCCAGACCTGGCAGCAGGCCGAGGTGCCGGTGAGCACGCTGCTCACTGCGCTGCATTTCGTCGATGCCGAGCGCGGCTGGGCGGTGGGGCATGGCGGCGTGGTGCTGGCCACCACCGATGGCGGCGTCAAGTGGACCCTGCAACAGCAGCTTGCAGACAAGCCGGTGCTGTTGTCGGTGCATTTCGTCTCTGCGGAAAAGGGCTTTGCCGTCGGGGCCTACGGCAGCGCATGGCGCACAGTCGATGGCGGTCGCAACTGGTCGCCGATGGTGGTCGGCAGCGGTCGCGATACCGACATGCACCTCAACCATATCTTTGCCACCAGGAACGGCGTGCTCTTTGCGACGGCCGAGTTCGGGCTCGCGTTTCGCTCTGCCGACGGTGGCGACTCCTGGCATCCGCTCACGACCGGCGTCTCGGGTTCGCTGTGGAACGGGCTGGAAGGTGCGAACGGAGAAATCGTGCTGCTCGGCATGAGTGGCAGGGTGCTGGTCAGCGCCAATGGGGGCGACAGCTTTCAGGTGTTCGAGCACGACAGCGGGCAGTCGCTGAGTGCTGCGGTCGTCGATGCCAATGGCGGCCTGATCGTGGTCGGTTCAGGTGGGCTGGTGCTGCGCGGGCGCGAGCGTTTCGCGACCGAAATTCGTGCCGATCGCCAGAACCTCGCTGCGGTGGCGCTCGCGGCGGACGGTGGCCTGATTGTGGCCGGACAACTCGGTGTAGAGCGCGTTGGCGGCGGGAACTGACAAGGAGAGGTGCAGATGTTGAACCGATTAATTGCCCTGCTGCGTGGGGATCTCGAAGCAGAGGCGACCGAGGCCGGCCCCTTCGAGCGGCGTCACATCGCCGTTGCGGCGCTGCTGCTCGAAGCCATGTACGTCGACCACAAGGCAAGCGCAGACGAGCATGCCGCCGTTACCCGCCTGCTGCGGGACCACTTCCACCTGCGTGGCGCTACGGCGGAGCAACTGGTCAGGGTCGCCGACGAGCGTTTCGCCGAGGTGCTCGACGACTGGGAGTTTGGCGAGGCCGTGCGGACGGGTTTCAATCCGGCCGAACGCCAGGAAATTCTGACCCTGCTGTGGGAGGTCGCGTATGCCGATGGCGTGCTTGCGGGGATGGAGCGCCGCCTGCTGAACCGACTGGCACGTCAGCTCGATCTCGGCCTGCCGGCCATCGAGCAGGCGCGTGCGACTGCTGCGGCGCGTGGTGGCCTGATTCGCACAGGGCCCGAGGACGACTGAGTTATATCCGTTTAACCGCAACATCATCAAAAACAACACCAGGAGACATGTGAATGGAACGATATCAAGGGCAGTTCATCAGTGAGGCTACCCGCCAGTTTCTGGCGCGACCGAAGCGCATGCTGATTGGCGCCGAATGGCTCGATGCCCAGAGTGGTGAGACGCTCGAGGTGATTGACCCGGCCAGCGGCCAGCCCTTTACGGCGGTGCCGGCCGGTGCGGCAGCGGATATCGACCGCGCGGTGGCGGCTGCCCGTCAGGCCTTCGAGTCTGGCGAGTGGTCGAAGATGCGTCCGGTCGACCGTGAGCGCCTGCTGCTGAAATTTGCCGATCTGGTCGAGGCCAACGCGCAGGAGCTCGCCGAAATCGAGGCGCTCGACAACGGCAAGCCGGTGGTGATGGCGCGCCACGTGGATGTGGCCCTTGCAGTCGACTTCCTGCGCTACATGGCAGGCTGGGCGACCAAGATCGAAGGCTCGACCATGGATCTCTCGGTGCCGCTGATGCGCGAGCGTGAGCTGTTCGGCTTTACCCGGCGCGAGGCTGTCGGCGTGGTCGGTGCGATCATTCCGTGGAATTTCCCCCTGCTGATGGCTGCATGGAAGGTGGCCCCGGCGCTGACCTGCGGCTGCACCATGGTGCTCAAGCCGGCCGAGGAAACGCCGCTGACCGCGCTGCGTTTTGCGGAACTGGCGCTCGAAGCGGGCTATCCCCCCGGTGTGCTCAACGTGGTGACTGGTCATGGCCATACCGCCGGTGCGGCGCTGGCCGGACACAAGGGCATCGAGAAGGTCGCCTTTACCGGATCGACCGAGATTGGAAAACTGGTCGGCAAGGCGGCGCTGGACAACATGACCCGGGTTTCGCTTGAGCTTGGTGGCAAGAGCCCGGTGATCGTGCTCGATGACGCCGATCCGGCGAAAGCGGCCGCAGGTGCCGCGCAGGCCATCTTCTTCAACCAGGGCCAGGTGTGTACAGCGGGTTCGCGCCTGTTCATCCACAAGAGCCGTTTTGACGAGGTGGTCGAAGGGCTGTCGGGCATCGCGTCGGCCATGAAGCTCGGGCCGGGTATCGATCCCTCGACCCAGGTCGGGCCGCTGGTCTCGGCCATTCAGCAGCAGCGCGTGCTCGGCTACATCCAGAGCGGATACGACGAGGGCGCACGGGCGGCCGTCGGCGGCGCAGCCGGTGGCGGCGAGGGCTACTTCGTCAAACCCACGGTGCTGGTCGATACGCGCGACGACATGAAGGTGGTGCGCGAGGAGATCTTCGGCCCGGTGGTGGTGGCGATGCCGTATGACGACCTGGACGAAGTCGCGCGTCGCGCCAACGATACGCCTTACGGCCTTGCCGCCAGCATCTGGTCCAACGACCTGTCACGCGTTCATCGCCTGATCCCCAGAATCAAGGCGGGCACGGTCTGGGTGAACTGTCACAACATCCTGGACAACGCGATGCCCTTCGGCGGTTACAAGCAGTCCGGCATCGGGCGCGAGATGGGGCGTGCCGTGCTCGACATGTACACCGAATCCAAGTCGGTGATCATGGCGCTCTGAGCAAACAGGTCATGGTGTTGCAGCCGGCTGTCGACGCGCAGTTTTCGATGGCCGGCTGCAATTTTTTCCTGGTGCTGTTTTCAGGTGGCTTTTGCCTTCGGCGCATTGCCGAGGTGATCAAGCGGCAGTCTCGTGCTGCGCTTGAGTTCGGTCAGCGCGATATTCGATTTGACGCTGCGCACCCCGCCGATCCGCATCAGGCGGTGCAGCATGAAATCCGACAGTGCGGGCAGGCTCGGGGTCATGACCCGCAGCAGGTAGTCTGCCTCGCCACTGATGGCGAAGCATTCGAGCACTTCTTCCATGTCGCGAATTGCGTCGGTGAAGGCATCGGTGTGGACCTCGCCATGACGTTCCAGCGAAACATTGACGAACGCGGTCACTCCGAGACCGATGGCGGCCGGGCGCAGTAGCGCGACGTAGCGCTCGATGAATCCGGACTGCTCCAGTCGTTGCACCCGACGACTGACCTGTGAGGGTGACAGATGGATGCGTTCGGCGAGCACCGCATTGGACGCCTGGCCGTCGGTTTGCAGTTCGGACAGCAGTTGCAGGTCGTATTTGTCGAGATCGATCATGGTTCGTGCATCTTGTTTGGATTTGATGCACGAAATCTTCGTCGATCCCGTGTTTTGGTGCAAACAATGCACGCACCGTGGGCGCGCATGGGCCTACGATAACCCTGTTGCTCGTATCGCCGGGAGCCAAATCCGGCAATACGAATCAAAGCTGATAAAAGCAGGCCGGTGCGCTGTGGGCAGTGTGCCGGACCACAACAGGAGACACGCCCATGAACACGCTCACCGTGGCTGCGACCACGTCGGTGACGATGGTGAATCGCGATTACCGTCTCGCCGACAATCTCGAGGCCGTCCGCGGCCAGGTCTTCCTGACCGGTACCCAGGCGCTGGTGCGCCTGCCGCTGATGCAGGCTGCGCTCGATCATGCTGCAGGGCTCAACACCGGCGGCTTCATCAGCGGTTACCGCGGGTCGCCGCTCGGCGCCTACGACCAGCAGCTGTGGAAAGTGAAGCCACTGCTCGATGCCAACCGCATCCGCTTTCTGCCTGCCGTCAATGAAGAACTCGGCGCGACTGCCGTGCTGGGTTCTCAGCAGGTTGAGCGCGATGCCGAGCGCACTGTCGATGGCGTGTTTGCGATCTGGTACGGCAAGGGGCCGGGCGTCGATCGGGCCGGCGACGCACTGCGCCACGGCAATGCCTATGGTGCTTCGCCGCATGGCGGCGTGCTTGCGGTGATCGGTGACGATCATGGCTGCGTGTCGTCGTCGATGCCGCACCAGAGCGACTTCACCCTGCAGGCGTGGAGCCTGCCGGTGCTCAATCCGGCCTCGGTGGCGGAGATGATCGAGTTTGGTCTGTATGGCTGGGCACTGTCGCGCTTTTCCGGTTGCTGGGTAGGCTTGAAGGCGATCTCGGAGATGGTCGAGAGCGGCTCTACGGTGGATCTGGATGCGATCCGGGCCCGCTTCGAGGCGCCAGCGGACTACACGCCGCCAGAAGGCGGGCTGCACTATCGCTGGCCCGATCTGCCAAGCCTGGTGATTGAGCAGCGCCTCGCCGCCAAGCTCGACGCTGCGCGTCATTTCGCGCGCCACAACTCGATCGACCGCCTGCTGTGTCCGGCGACGTCGGCCGACGTCGGCATCGTCACCTGTGGCAAGGCGCACCTCGACCTGCTCGAAGCGCTGCGCCGACTCGGGCTTGGCATGGACGATCTGGAAGCCAATGGCATCCGCCTGTACAAGGTGGGGCAGAGCTTTCCGCTCGAGCCGGGGCGCATGCGTGCTTTTGCCACTGGCCTGAAGGAAATCCTGGTGGTCGAGGAGAAGGGGCCTTTTGTCGAGCAGCAGATCAAGAACCTGTTCTATAACGACGACCCTGCGCGCCGACCGCAAGTGTTTGGCAAGACCGCGCAGTGCGGTGCGCCCTTGCTGTCCGCGCTGGGTGAGTTGCGGCCGTCGCGGGTGATGCCGGTGCTGGCCGACTGGCTGGCGCGCCATCGTCCGGTGCTGGATCGCCGCGAGCATGTCGAGGATTTCACCGCGCCGACGCTGCTGTCGAATGTGGCCGACGGCGTGCGCCGGGTGCCGTACTTCTGCTCCGGCTGTCCGCACAACACCTCGACCCGTGTGCCCGAGGGCTCGCATGCGCAGGCCGGCATCGGCTGCCACTTCATGGCCTCGTGGATGCCCGACCGCGAGACCACCGGCCTCATTCAGATGGGTGGGGAAGGTGTCGACTGGGTGGCGCACTCGGGCTTTACCCGCACTCCGCACGTGTTCCAGAACCTGGGTGACGGCACCTATTTTCACTCCGGCTTTCTCGCCATCCGCCAGGCAATTGCGGCACGGACCAACGTCACCTACAAGATTCTCTACAACGACGCGGTGGCGATGACGGGCGGCCAGCCGGTAGACGGCACGGTGACGGTCGACGCCATCGCGCGTCAGGTCGAGGCCGAAGGCGCACGCAGGGTGGTGGTGGTCAGCGACGAGCCGGAGAAGTTCAAGGGCCACGAAGGCCAGTTTCCGCGTGGCACGAGCTTTCATCACCGCAGCGAACTCGACACCGTGCAGCGCGAACTGCGCGAGGTGAAGGGCGTCAGTGTGCTGATCTACGATCAGACCTGCGCGGCTGAGAAGCGGCGCCGGCGCAAGAAGAAGGCTTACCCCGACCCCGACCGCAGGCTGTTCATCAACGCAGCGGTGTGCGAAGGCTGTGGCGATTGCGGCAAGCAGTCCAACTGCCTGTCCATCGTGCCGCTGGATACGCCGCTGGGGCGCAAGCGCATGATCGACCAGTCCTCGTGCAACAAGGACTATTCCTGTGTCGAGGGCTTCTGCCCCAGCTTCGTGTCGGTGATCGGTGGCAAGGTGCGCAAGGCGGTCGGTGCCAGCTTCGACGAGGACAGGCTGCAGGCGCGGGTGGCGGCGCTTGCGCTGCCGGCGAAGCACGAATGGAGCGGCCCCTACGATCTGCTGGTGACGGGTGTCGGTGGCACCGGCGTCGTGACCGTGGGTGCGCTCGTCACCATGGCGGCGCACCTGGAGGGCAAGTCTGCGTCTGTGCTCGACTTCATGGGCTTCGCGCAGAAGGGCGGGCAGGTGCTGTCCTTCGTGCGCATGGCGACCGATTCCGGCGCGCTCAATCAGGTGCGGATCGACACCCAGCAGGCCGATGCGGTGATTGCCTGCGATCTGGTGGTGGGCGCGAGCAACGATGCGCTGCAGACGATCAAGCATGGGCGCACCCGTGTCGTTGCCAATCTGCACGAGATTCAGACCGCGAAGTTCGTGCTCGATCCCGAGGCCGACCTTCATGTTGAGGCGCTGCTGGAAAAGATCCGCTATGCCGCAGGCGCGGCACAGCTCAGTACCTGTGATGCACAGGCGCTGTCGGTGCGCATGCTCGGCGACACCATCGGCGCGAACATCCTGCTGCTCGGATTCGCCTGGCAGCAGGGGCTGGTGCCGGTTTCGCTCGAGGCGCTGGCGCGCGCGATCGAGCTCAACGGGGTGGCGGTGGCCACCAATCTCACCGCGTTCAGCCTCGGGCGCCTCGCCGCGGGCGATCCGCAAGGGCTGGCGGCGCTTGCCGGCACGACGCCCGATTCCGCTGTGCAGCCCGACGAGGGGCAGGGCGAATCCCTGGCGGCACTGGTCGATGCACGGGTCGCGATGCTCACCGCCTATCAGAGTGCCGCCTATGCCAGTCAGTACCGGGCGCTGGTGGACGAGGTCGAACGGGCCGAGCGCAAGCTCGTGGGCGAGCTTGGCGTCCTGCGCTTGAGCCCGGTGGTGGCGCGTGTCCATGCCCGCTTGCTGGCGATAAAGGATGAGTACGAAGTTGCGCGGCTGTTTACCGACGGGCAGTTCGATGCAGCGCTGAACGAGCAGTTCGAGGATGAATTCAGTCTGCAGTTTCACATGGCGCCGCCGCTGCTGTCGCGTCCCGGCCCCAGCGGGCGTCCGCGCAAGCTCACCTTCGGGCCGCGTCTGATGCCGCTCCTCCGGTTGCTGGCACGGGCCAAGGTCGTGCGTGGCACGATGTTCGATATCTTCGGGCGCAGCGAGGAGCGTCGCATGGAACGCGAACTGGCTGCGGACTACGCCCGGACCATCCGGGCGCTGCTGCCGCGCCTCACGAGCGCGAACATTTCACAGGCAGTCGAGCTGGCAGGTCTGGCCGACGGTATCAGAGGCTTTGGCCCGGTGAAGCTTGCGAACCTGCGCCGCATCAAGCAGCAGGAGCGCACGCTCGTGCATGCGCTGGGTCTCGATTTCGTGGCCGGTCCGACGGTTCTGCACCTGTGCGAGCCGGTCCGCGGGCGTGCTGCACTGCAAGAGATTTCGGTCGTAAAGGCACCTTGATCTACCCGCGAAGGCGGCGAGCGTTTATCCTTCTGTGCTGGCGTGGCGATCAGACCGGTGTGTCCGGGGTGATCTGCTGCGGGTGCGCAGGGCCGTGGCGCTGCTGCAAGCCTGTTGATCAACGACAACGAGAGAACGAGAGACATGACCGAACGCGTGAACTGCGGGCGCCTGCAGGTGGCTGCCAAGCTCAAGACATTCATCGAAACCGAAGCCCTGCCGGGTACCGGCGTCGATGTAGCCGCCTTCTGGGCCGGATTTGATGCGCTGGTGCATGATCTTGCGCCGAAAAATCGTGCGCTGCTCGCTGAGCGCGACCGTTTGCAGACTGAACTGGACAACTGGCATCGCGAACATCCGGGTCCGATCGAAGACATGGGGGGGTATCGTGCCTTCCTGACGTCGATCGGCTATCTGCTGCCGCCCCCGGCTGAGGTCAGCGTTGATACCGCCAACGTGGACAGCGAGATCACCTCGCAGGCCGGCCCGCAACTGGTGGTGCCGGTGATGAACGCGCGCTATGCGCTCAATGCCGCAAACGCACGCTGGGGTTCGCTGTACGACGCCCTCTACGGCACCGATGCCATCGCCCAGACCGACGGCGCAGAGATCACCAAGGGCTACAACCCGGTTCGCGGCGCCAAGGTCATCGCTTTTGCGCGTCAGGTGCTCGATCAGGCCGCGCCGCTGGCCGGTGCTTCGCATGCCGACGCTGCCGCTTACGCCGTCGTCGATGGCAAGCTCGCGGTCAGGCTCGCGAACGGCAGTACCGTCGGCCTGCAGCAAGCCGAGAAGTTCGTCGGTTTCGTCGGTGAGGCCACTGCCCCCACGGCCGTGCTGCTCAAGAACAACGGCATGCATATCGAAGTCCAGATCGATCGCGAAGGCATGATCGGCAAGACCGATGCGGCCGGCATCAACGACCTGCTGATGGAAGCTGCACTGTCGACCATCATGGACTGCGAAGACTCGATCGCTGCGGTCGACGCTGAAGACAAGGTGGTGGTGTATCGCAACTGGCTGGGCCTGATGCAGGGTACGCTGACCGAAGAAGTGGCCAAGGGCGACAAGACCATCGTCCGCCGTCTCAACGCCGATCGCGAATACACCGCTGCAGACGGCGGCGCGCTGCGTCTGCATGGCCGTGCGCTGCTGTTCATCCGCAACGTCGGTCATCTGATGACCAACCCGGCCATCATCGACGGCGAAGGCCACGAGATTCCGGAAGGCATTCTGGATGGCGTCGTCACCACCCTGATTTCGCTGCACGACCGTGAGCGCAAGGGCAACTCGCGCACCGGCAGCATGTACATCGTCAAACCCAAGATGCACGGACCGCTCGAAGTCGCGTTTGCCGACGAGTTGTTCGGACGTGTCGAGGACCTGCTCGGGCTGCCGCGCTACACCATGAAGATGGGCATCATGGATGAGGAGCGTCGCACCAGTATCAACCTCAAGGCCTGTATCGCAGCGGCCAGCCATCGCGTGGCCTTCATCAACACCGGCTTCCTCGACCGCACTGGCGACGAGATGCACACCGCGATGGAAGCGGGCCCGATGATGCGCAAGGGCGACATGAAGTCCTCGGCCTGGATTCAGGCGTATGAGCGCAGCAACGTGCTGGTCGGTCTGGCCTGCGGCCTGCGCGGCAAGGCCCAGATCGGTAAGGGCATGTGGGCGATGCCCGACCTGATGGCCGCGATGCTCGAACAGAAGATCGGCCATCCGAAGGCCGGTGCCAACACCGCCTGGGTGCCGTCGCCGACCGCCGCCGTGCTGCATGCGCTGCACTACCACCAGGTCAATGTTCAGGCCGTGCAGCAGGAACTCGAAAAGATCGATCTTGATGCCGAGTACGACAGCCTGCTGGACGGTCTGCTGACCGTACCGGTGGTTGCGGAAGCAAAGTGGTCGGCGGAAGAGCGCCAGCAGGAACTCGACAACAACTGTCAGGGCATCCTGGGTTATGTGGTGCGCTGGGTGGAGCAGGGCGTGGGCTGCTCCAAGGTGCCGGATATCAACAACGTCGGCCTGATGGAAGACCGTGCGACGCTGCGCATCTCCAGCCAGCACATCGCCAACTGGCTGCGTCATGGCGTGGTGCAGCCGGCGGAAGTCGAGGAAACCCTGCGCCGGATGGCTGCGGTGGTGGACGGCCAGAATGCCGGCGATCCCGCCTATCGCCCGATGGCGCCGGATTTTGCGGCCTCGGTTGCATTCCGTGCCGCACGCGACCTGATCTTTGAAGGTTGCGTGCAGCCAAGCGGTTACACCGAGCCGCTGCTGCATCACTACCGTCAGGTGTTCAAGGCCACGCACTAAGCGGCCCTGAGCCGGAAGACGGCAAAGCCGGCCCGTGTGGCCGGCTTTTTTACGCCTTGCCGTGGACGATCCGGCGCCATCCGGGCCGGGCGTGATAGCCTTGAACCCACGCCAGAATGCCAGATTCGCCAGAAAATGACCCTGCCTGCCGACGTTCGCTTCCCTTCCATCGACGGATTGCGCGCCTTCGAGGCGGCGGCGCGGCTGGGCAGCTTCGAGCGCGCGGCCGACGAGCTCAACGTGACAGCGAGCGCGGTGAGCAAACGCGTGTCTACTGTCGAAGATCTGCTCGGCGCGAGCCTGCTGGTCCGTGGCGGCAAGGTGCTCGGGCTCAGTGCGCTGGGCAAGGAGTATCTGGAACAGGTGCGGGCGGCGCTTGGCCTGCTCGCTGCAGTGCCCTTGCACCGGCGCGCCTCGCAGCGTGTCGAGCGTTTGCGCGTGTGTGCGCCGCCGACGTTTGCGCGACAGATTCTGGTGCCCGCGCTCGCGTCCTTCACCGGCGCACATCCGCAGATCGAACTCGAAATCGTGCTCAGCGTGCCCTACCTTGACCAGGGCGCAGACGATGCCCAGATCGAGGTGCGCCATGGCGACCTTGCGGCCCATGGCGGCGATGTGCTGATGCAGGACAGGGTCGTGCCGCTGGCATCGCCGTCGCTGCTGAGCACGCTTGGACCGCTGAGCGCCGCGGCCGACCTCGCCGGTTTGCCCCTGTTGCGCACGCCACTCGAACCCTGGGCGCCGCTGTTCGAGGCAGCGGGGCTCTGGTCTCTGGAAGAGCCTGCAACCGGCCCGCGACTGGTCGATCTCGGCTTGCTGCTCGAGGCCGCGGCGAGCGGGCAGGGCGTGGCGCCGGGCCGGCCGTCGCTGGCGCGGCAATGGTTGCGCAGTGGCGCGCTGCAGCCCTTGTTCGGGATTCAGGCCGAGGCGCGCACCCAGTACTACATCGCCACCGCGTCGCCGCAGGGGCCGGCTTCGGTTTTTGCAGACTGGCTGCGCGAGGTGTGTGCCGCAGCGGCGCAGGAAGGAGCGGAACTTCTTTCCCGTCGCAGCTGAAAATCCTTCCGACCGCCGCGAGCGTTTCCGGGCGACGATCAAGGCCTGACAGTTTCAGTCCATCCAATCCAAAAAGAACACCCGGAGACCTCATATGCCCGTGATCACCTGCATCGAAGACCTGCGACGCCTTGCCGAAAAGCGCGTGCCACGCATGTTCTACGATTACGCCGACTCCGGCTCATGGACCGAGAGCACCTACCGCGCCAACGAATCCGATTTTCAGCCGATCAAGTTGCGCCAGCGTGTGGCGGTCAACATGGAAGGTCGCAGTCTGCGCACGAAGATGGTCGGGCAGGACGTCGCCATGCCGGTGGCGATCGCCCCCACCGGGCTGACGGGCATGCAGCATGCCGACGGCGAGATCCTGGCGGCGCGTGCCGCAGAGAAGTTCGGCGTGCCCTTCACCCTGTCGACGATGAGCATCTGCTCGATCGAGGACATCGCTGCGCACACGACTTCACCATTCTGGTTTCAGGTGTACATGATGCGCGACCGCGATTTCATCGTCCGCCTCATCGAGCGCGCACGTGCGGCAAAGTGCTCAGCCCTGATGCTCACACTTGACCTGCAGATCCTCGGCCAGCGTCACAAGGACCTCAAGAACGGTCTTTCAGCACCGCCGCGTCCGACCATCGCGAACATGATCAACCTCGCGACCAAGCCGCGCTGGTGTCTCGGCATGCTCGGCACGAAGCGTCGCAGTTTCGGCAACATCGTCGGTCATGCCAAGGGCGTGGGCGACATGTCCTCGCTGTCGAGCTGGACCGCCGAGCAGTTCGACCCGGCGCTGAGCTGGGCCGACGTCGAGTGGGTCAAGAAGCAGTGGGGTGGCAAGCTGATCCTGAAAGGGATCATGGACGAAGAAGACGCGCGCCTCGCCGCCGACAGCGGCGCGGATGCGCTGATCGTCTCCAACCACGGCGGCCGTCAGCTCGACGGTGCGCCGTCGTCGATTCATGCCCTGCCGGGCATCGTCGAGGCCGTGGGTGACCGCATCGAGGTGTGGATGGACGGTGGCATCCGCAGCGGGCAGGACGTACTGAAAGCCGTTGCGCTCGGCGCGAAGGGCACGCTGATCGGTCGTCCCTTCCTTTACGGGTTGGGTGCCATGGGCGAGGCGGGCGTAAGCAAGTGCCTGGAACTCATTGCCAACGAGATGGACATCACCATGGCATTCTGCGGCCACACCGACATTCGCAATGTCGGGCGTGATGTGCTGATTCCGGGGACGTATCCGCAGGGAACGTGACGGCACCGGTGCTCCGCTGTCGAACCGGTGCGGCATGCGCGAACGGTCGTCGGCCTGGCAGTCCGGGCCAGATGTTTGTGACACACAACGCGACATAAAAAAGAGGGCGCCCCGACGGGGCGCCCTCTTTCAATCTGGAGCAGCCGTAATTACCAGAGCTGCCACCACGGCCGGTCATCTGCCGGGCCGCCTGAGTAATACACGCTGTTGGGAAAGTTCTTGCGCATCACGCGGTTGGCGTCATCGCGCAGGTCGGTCATGCCCAGGGCGTCGTAGCTCTTGACCATCAGGAACAGTGCCTCTTCGTTCGCAGGTGCGCGCGGATAGGTCGTGATGGCGGCCTGGGCGCGGTTGGCTGCAGCGATATAGGCGCCACGGTTGTAGTAGTAGCGCGCGACGTGCACTTCATGGGACGCCAGCGCGTTTACCAGATACTGCATGCGCTGACGGGCGTCTTCCGCGTAGCGGCTTTCCGGGAAGCGGGTAATGAGGTCGTTGAAGGTGTCGAAAGCTTCGCGTGCACCACGTGGGTCACGTTCGGACATGTCCTGGTTGGAGAAGCCGGCGAAGATCCCGAGATCTTCGTTGAAGTTGACCAGGCCCTTCAGGTAATAGACGTAATCGACGTTGGGGTGGTTGGGGTGCAGCTTGATGAAACGGTCGGCCGCAGCAAGGGCCAGCGCCGATTCGTTGGACTTGTAATAGGCGTAGGCAGACTCGATCTGCGCCTGCTGGGCAAAGCGACCGTAGGGATAACGAGCCTCAAGCTTCTCGAACATCTTGATGGCCTGGTCGTAGCCGCCCTCAGACATTGAAGCCTTGGCTTCGGAATACAGCTTTTGTGCACTCCAGCCTGCCGTTTCGTCGATCTGCTCCGGCAGCAGACCGCAGCCGCCAAGCAGCAAGGCGCCGATCAGGGCAGCATTTCCCGCTAAACTTCCGAAGGTGAACCTGGACATCGATAACACTCGCGTGAATGAACTGAAAGATTATAGCCTAGCGGAAGCCGCCGACTCGCGCACCGAAGTGATGATTCCTCGGGATTTTGCCGGTATGAGGATCGATCAGGCCCTCGCCAGGCTGTTTCCCGAGCACTCGCGCAGCCGCCTGCAGGCGTGGTTGCGGGATGGACGCATCCTCGTTGATGGCGGTTCGCCCGATGCAAAGCACAAGGTGTGGGGGGGAGAGCGGCTGGTGGTCGAGGCTGCGCCCGAGCCGCAGGCGAGTGCCGAAGCCGCCGAGGACATCCCCCTGCATATCGTCTTCGAAGACGAGGCCTTGCTGGTGATCGACAAGCCGGCCGGACTCGTCGTCCATCCTGGCAGCGGAAACTGGAGCGGCACCCTGCTCAATGCGCTGCTGCATCATGCGCCTGCGCTGGCGGGCATCCCGCGGGCGGGCATCGTGCATCGGCTGGACAAGGACACTAGCGGTCTGCTGGTGGTCGCCAAAACACTCGAGGCGCAGACCGACCTGATTCGCCAGTTGCAGGCGCGCACGGTGAAACGCCACTATCTTGCGCTGGTTCATGGCGGAGTGAAGGGGCCGGGAGAGGTGGATGCGCCAATTGCGCGCCATCCGACCCAGCGCACCAGAATGGCTGTTGTGGGCGGTGGACGTCAGGCGCTGACCCGCTACGTCGTGCGTGAGCGTCTGGCGCACACGACGCTGGTCGAGTGCAGGCTAGAAACCGGGCGCACACATCAGATTCGGGTGCACATGGCGCACATCGGGCATCCGTTGGTCGGCGACCCGGTCTATGGCCTCAAACGCAGTGCCGATCCATTGCTCGACGCTTTTTCGCGCCAGGCCCTGCATGCATTCCGGCTGGGCTTGGTGCATCCTGCGTCAGGGGATGAGATGGCATGGTTCGCGCCGCTTCCTGATGATTTTTCTGTGCTGTTGCACAGCCTTGGAGGGAGTTTCAAACCATGACCCGTTCCTTGATCGTGCCCGACTGGCCTGCGCCGGGGAATGTGAAGGCACTGGTAACGACGCGTGCGGGCGGCGTCAGTGCTGCACCCTATGACAGCCTTAATCTCGGCGCCCATGTTGGCGACGATGCGCAGGCGGTGGCCGAGAACCGCGCGCGGCTGAAGCGCCTGCTGCCTTCGGAGCCAACATGGCTGGAGCAGGTGCACGGCACGCGTGTCATCGACCTCGACAATCTGCCGCCCGAACCGAAGGGCGATGCGGCGCTGACGCGGCTTGAGAGACGGGTTTGCGCAGTGATGACGGCGGACTGTCTGCCGGTGCTGTTCTGCGACGATGCGGGTACGGTTGTTGCAGCCGCACATGCAGGCTGGCGCGGGCTGGTGTCGGGTGTGCTGGAGGCGACCGTCGCCAGCATGGCGGTGCGGTCCGACTGTGTGCTGGCCTGGCTGGGTCCGGCGATCGGGCCGGATGCCTTCGAGGTCGGTGACGAGGTCCGGGAAGCGTTTCTGGCGCGCGATCGCGGCGCAGCAGAGGCTTTCATCAATAATGGCCAGCCCGGGAAGTGGCTGGCCGACCTCTACATGCTTGCGCGACGACGTCTGGTGCGAGCCGGTGTTGCCCGGATTTATGGCGGGGGCTTATGTACCTGGACCGATCGTGAGCGCTTCTATTCCTATCGCCGTGATGGCGTTACCGGTCGCTTCGCATCCATGATCTGGCTTGGAGACGGGGGCAGATGACGCGCTGCAGCGTCGTATCACGCATATTGGCTATTGCTCGGCGCTCGAATCATCTCTATCGTTGAGGTCCTCAGCGGCCTCGCGCTCCCGTTGGCGCCGACGTCGGGCAGGTGTGCCGAACAGCCACACGAAAAGCGCCATTGGAGCGAGTCCGTAAAATACGAATGTCAGCACGCCGCCAACTACCGTGTCATCGGAAATGGCGGCGAGAAGTGCGACGTAAAACCAGGCGATTGCGATCAGGTACATGGCGGGATTCTACCCGCGTGCTCGGCTGCAGTCGTTAAACTGGTGCTGGATCTGACGGTGGGCTCTCGCGGCAACGCAGTGCCTGCCGAAGCCTAAGGAGGGGCTAATGTCCGACTCGAATGACAAGCAGGCGCCTGCCGCCATGCAGGCAATGTTGCTGGCGGGGCAGACCATGGCAACGACTTTTTTCGACATGGTCGCCAAACAGCATGCTGCGATGCAGGACTCGTCGGGTGTGGCTGCGCCGCAGTTGCCACTGCCGGAGTCCGACGCCCTCAAGCGAATGCAGGAGGAGTTTGCGTCCAAGCACGTCGCGCTGTGGTCCTCGCTGCTCGGGAGCAAGCCGGGCGAGGCCCGGGAGCAGGTTGCACAGCCCGAGCCCGGAGATCGCCGTTTCAACGCGCCGGAATGGACGGAAAGCCCGATCTTCGACTATGTGCGTCAGGCCTATCTGGTCAATGCCGGCTTTCTGAAGCAGGTTGCCGACGAGATGCCGATCTCGGACGGTCGAGCAAAGTCCCGCATTCAGTTTCTCACCAGGCAGTACATCGATGCGCTGGCGCCGAGCAATTTTGCGGCGACCAACCCCGAGTTCATCAAGGCCGCGGTCGAAAGCAAGGGCGACAGCATCACCCAGGGCATCCGCAATCTCATCGACGACCTCGAGAAGGGCCGGATTTCGATGACTGATGACGGGGCTTTCGAGGTCGGGCGCAACCTCGCTGTGTCACCGGGGGCGGTCGTCTTCGAGAACGACCTCATGCAGCTGATCCAGTACGCACCGCTCACCGAGAAAGTCGGGCAGGTGCCCTTGCTGATCGTGCCACCCTGCATCAACAAGTTCTACATCATGGATCTCCAGCCGGAAAACTCCCTGGTGCGCTTTATCGTGGAGCAGGGCGTCACGGTATTCCTGGTGTCATGGAAGAACGCTGGTGCGGCTCAGTCCAAGCGCAACTGGGACGACTACCTGGAGATGGGGCCGATTGCAGCACTCGATGTCGTGCGTTCGATCACCCGTGTGAAGAAACCGAACGTTCTCGGATTTTGCGTCGGCGGCACGATTCTCACCTCGGCGATTGCAGTGCTGAAGGGGCGTGGCGAAGACCCGGTTTCCAGCCTCACGCTGATGACCACGCTGCTTGATTTCTCCGATGCGGGCGAACTGGGCTGCCTGGTGGACGAGGCGAGCGTGACTGCGCGCGAAGCTGCGATCGGTAAGGGTGGCCTGCTCAAGGGGCAGGAGCTGGCGAACGTGTTTTCTTTCCTGCGGGCGAACGACCTTGTGTGGCAGTACGTGGTCGGCAACTACCTCAAGGGCAAGAAGCCCCAGGCCTTCGATCTGCTCTACTGGAACTCGGACTCGACCAACCTGCCGGGGCCGTTCCTGACCTGGTACCTGCGCAACATGTACCTTGAGAATAACCTGCGAGTGCCGGGCAAACTCAAGATGCTTGGGCAGAAGGTCGATCTTGGCAAGGTGGATGTGCCCGCCTACCTGATGGCGGCGCGTGAGGATCACATCGTGCCGTGGGCGAGTGCCTACCTCGGGCGCAATCTCCTTGGCGGCGATACGACCTTTGTGCTCGGTGCGAGCGGGCACATCGCAGGCGCCATCAATCCGGCCAGCAAGAACCGTCGCAGCTACTGGACGAGCGCATCGCCGGCAGCGGATCCCGAAGAGTGGCTCGGCGCGGCGGAAGAACATAAGGGGAGCTGGTGGCTGCATTGGGCGCAATGGCTCAAGGGCTACAGTGGCAAGCAGGTTGCGGCGCGCGGCCGCCTCGGCAATACGAAGTTCGAACCGATCGAACCGGCACCGGGACGTTACGTAAAAGAAAAATCCTGATACAGACTACGGTGTAGTTTGAGTCAACGGTTGCTGGCGGATCGGGCGGGGCCGCTTGCAGCACAAATTGAACCCCCCCGGCACATCCGATTGGGAGAGGAGGAACAATATGTCTAGAGTTGCACTGGTTACCGGGGGTATGGGTGGTCTCGGCGAAGCGGTCTGCATCAAGCTGGCTGCGCTGGGCTACAAGGTGGTGACGACTCATTCGCCGGGTAACACCAAGGCTGACGAGTGGCTCGCAGGGATGAACAAGATGGGCTACGGTTTCAGGGCCTTTGCATGCGACGTTGCAGATTTCGATTCCTGCAAGGCGTGTGTGGAGCAGGTCACCAAGGAAGTGGGCCCCGTCGATGTTCTGGTGAACAACGCCGGCATCACGCGCGACATGACCTTCAAGAAAATGAACAAGGCTGACTGGGATGCGGTGATCAGCACCAACCTCGACTCCGTGTTCAACATGACCAAGCAGGTCATGGAAGGCATGCTCGAACGCAAGTGGGGACGTGTGATCAACGTGTCTTCGGTAAATGGTCAGAAAGGCGCGTTCGGCCAGACCAACTATTCGGCCGCCAAGGCCGGCATGCACGGCTTCACCAAGGCGCTGGCGCTTGAAGTTGCGCGCAGCGGCGTGACGGTCAACACCATTTCGCCGGGCTATATCGGCACCAAGATGGTGATGGCGATTCCGCAGGAGATTCTCGACTCCAAGATTCTGCCCCAGATTCCGGTGGCCCGTCTGGGCAAGCCGGAAGAGATCGCCGGTCTGGTTGCCTACCTTTCGTCCGAGGAAGCGGCATTCGTGACGGGGGCCAATATCTCGATCAACGGCGGTCAGCACATGTTCTGAGCGGTCTTTGCCGCAGTATGGACGGCCTGTCCCGAGAGGGGCAGGCCGTTTTTTCTTGAACTATTGCAACGCAGCATTTCTGCAAGAGTGCGTTTATACTGTTGGTGTTATGTGGCTGACGCGCTGCCGCAAGACAGGTGTGGGCAGAGGCGGCTTCAGGCTGCGCTGTCCGAAAACGATAACTCGATGCAGAAGGATTCGATGATGTCTCAGAAAATTGCACTCGTTACGGGCGCTATGGGCGGCCTCGGTACCGCAATTTGCCAATCCCTCGCAAATGGTGGGATGAAGGTTGTCGCCAACTGCCTGCCTGCTTTCCCCCAGAAAGATGAGTGGCTGATGCAGCAGAAGGAGCTGGGCTTCGATTTCGTGGCAGCTGAAGGCGATGTCTCCGACTATGAGTCGTGCAAGGCCATGGTTGCAAAGATCGAGGCTGAAGTGGGTCCGATCGACGTCCTCGTGAACAACGCCGGCATCACCCGCGACAAGTTCTTCCCGAAGATGGAGAAGGGTCAGTGGGATGCGGTGATCAACACCAACCTCAACAGCCTGTTCAACGTGACCCATCACATCTCGCCGAAGATGGCCGAACGTGGCTGGGGCCGCATCATCAACATCTCGTCGGTTAACGGCGTCAAGGGTCAGGCTGGTCAGGCCAACTACTCCACGGCCAAGGCCGGGGTGCTGGGCTTCACCAAGGCGCTGGCCTCCGAGCTCGCAACCAAGGGCGTGACGGTCAACGCGATTGCCCCGGGTTACATCGGCACCGACATGGTGATGGCGATCCGCGACGACATCCGTCAGGGCATCATCGACACCGTGCCGATGAAGCGTCTGGGCAAGCCGGAAGAGATCGGCGGGCTGTGTGCCTACCTGTCGTCCGAGCTGGCTGGTTACATCACTGGCGCGACGATCAATATCAACGGTGGCCTGCACATGTGCTGATGCCGCATCCGTGGACACTGCGGATTTGCGTAACCCCGTCCTGTGGCGGGGTTTTTCTTTTCGCAGCGCGGTATAATTCTTAAGACAAGTTAGAGCGGAATCCACCGCCGCCGAGGAGGACTTCACCATGGCCGACAAATCGCGCCTGATCAAGAAATACCCGAACCGTCGTCTTTACGACACCCGGACCAGTTCCTACATCACCCTGTCGGATGTGAAGGAGCTCGTGCTCGGCAATGAAGATTTTCAGGTGGTGGATGCCAAGACAGGTGATGACCTGACGCGCAGCATCCTGCTGCAGATCATCCTCGAGGAAGAGGCCGGCGGTGCGCCGATGTTCACCAGCGATCTGCTCTCCCACATGATCCGCTTCTACGGCAACGCAATGCAGGGCATGATGGGCAAGTACCTTGAGAACAACATCAAGGCCTTTACCGACATGCAGGGCAAGCTCCAGGAGCAGGCACGCGGCATCTATGGTGAAAACAGCCCGATCAGCCAGGATCTCTGGGCCCAGTTCCTGAACTTTCAGGGGCCGGCGCTGCAGAGCATGATGGGCACCTACGTCGAGCAATCGAAGAAGATGTTCCAGCAGATGCAGGATCAGGTCGAGAACCAGACGCGCAACATGTTTACCGGCTTCCAGTTCCCCACCTATACGCCCCCGACGGCGGATGAAAAGGCCGAAAAGGCTGAAAACGCCGCGCCCGACGTCAAGACCCGCACCGAAAAATAAGGTGCTGCGCCCCCGTGAGGGGGCGTTTTTCCCAACAGGCCGTACCCAGCATGACCTCCCTCAAAAAAACTGACGTGCCGCGTGTCGGTTTCGTCAGCCTTGGCTGCCCGAAAGCGACAGTCGACTCCGAACACATCCTTACCCGGCTGCGCGCCGAGGGCTATCAGATTTCCGGTAGCTACGAAGACGCAGACGTGGTGGTGGTGAATACCTGTGGCTTCATCGATGCTGCCGTCGAGGAATCGCTCGACGCCATCGGCGAAGCCCTGGCCGAGAATGGCAAGGTGATCGTGACCGGCTGTCTTGGCGCCAAGGACGGGGTGGTCATGTCTGCTCATCCGCAGGTGCTTGCCGTTACCGGTCCGCATGCGACCGAAGAGGTGATGCATGCCGTGCACAAGCACCTGCCCAAGCCGCACGACCCGTTCATCGATCTCGTGCCGGCTCAGGGCATCCGCCTGACGCCGCAGCACTACGCTTACCTGAAGATTTCCGAAGGCTGCAATCACCGCTGCACCTTCTGCATCATCCCGTCGATGCGCGGTGATCTCGTCAGCCGTCCCATTCACGAAATCATGCGCGAGGCCGAAACGCTGGCCGAGTCCGGCGTCAAGGAGATCCTGGTGATCTCTCAGGACACGTCGGCCTACGGTGTGGACGTCAAGTACCGCACGGGTTTCTGGAACGGCAAGCCGCTCAAGACCAAGCTGTACGACCTGGCCAACGCACTCGGCGAGCTCGGCATCTGGATCCGGATGCACTACGTCTATCCGTATCCGAGCGTGGATGACCTCATTCCGCTGATGGCCGAGGGCAAGATTCTTCCCTATCTCGACGTGCCTTTCCAGCACGCCAGTCCGCGCATCCTGAAGGCAATGAAGCGTCCTGCAAATGCCGAGAATGTCCTCGAGCGCGTACAGAAGTGGCGCAGCATCTGTCCGGACCTGACCATCCGCTCGACCTTCATCACCGGCTTTCCCGGCGAGACCGAGGAAGACTTCGAGCAGTTGCTGCAGTTTCTCGACCAGGCTCAGCTCGATCGCGTCGGTGCGTTCGCCTATTCGCCGGTGGAAGGTGCCACGGCCAACGAACTGGCAGACCCCGTGCCCGATGAAGTGCGCGAGGAGCGCCGGGCGCGCCTGATGGATTTCCAGGAGGATATTTCCACCCAGCGGCTCGAGGCCAAGATCGGTCGTGAAATGACCGTGCTGGTCGACGACATTGACGAAGAGGGAGCGCTTGCCCGCTCGCCGGGCGATGCGCCGGAGATCGACGGCATGGTGGTCATTCCCGACGGCGACGATCTTGCGCCGGGCGATTTCGTTCGGGTGCGGATTACCGATTGCGACGTTCACGACCTTTACGCAGAGCGTATCGAGGGCTGAGGCCGCATGCTTGAGTCCGCAGGCTTCGCGCTCGTCCTTCGCTTACTTCGGCGCGCGCTTGCATGACGGCGTTTCCGATGGTCTCTCGCAGTGGACGTCAGCCCGTTATCGGGCTGGCGCTGGGTAGTGGTGCGGCGCGAGGCTGGGCGCACCTCGGTGTCCTTCGAGCTCTGGCCGAAGAGGGTATTGAACCGCAGGTGATCTGCGGCTGTTCGATCGGCGCTTTCGTCGGAGCCGCCGCCGCTGCGGGGGAGCTCGACAAGCTCAGGGCATGGGCGGATTCGCTCAAGTGGAAAGATGTGATCGGCCTGCTCGATGTCAGTTTGCGCAGTGGGCTGATCAAGGGCGAGAAGCTGATCCAGTATTTCGAGCGTAATTTCACTGACCGTGATTTCACCGATCTGCCGGTGCGCTTCGCCTGTGTCGCCACCGAGCTTTCCTCCGGACGGGAGATCTGGCTGCATAGCGGCAGTGTGTCCGAGGCCGTACGTGCCTCGATCGCACTGCCTGGCCTGATGACGCCCGTCGCGCGGGAAGGCCGCTTGCTGGTGGATGGCGGGCTGGTGAACCCGGTGCCGGTTTCGCTATGCCGTGCGATGGGTGCGGATATCGTCATTGCCGTCGATCTTGGATCGGACATGATCGGGCGGGCATGGCGGCATACCTCCGCCGAGCCTGCGCCTGAAGAAGAAACCGAAGCGAGCTGGAGTGACCGCCTGCTGTCCAGGCTCGGCTTGGGTGGTACCGGGCTGGCAGGCAATGGCCACGGCGAACCGGCGCCCGAAGAGAGTCTGCCGTCGCTGGTCAGCGTGCTCAATGCGAGTATCAACATCATGCAGGTCCGAATTTCGCGCAGCCGTCTGGCCGGCGAGCCTGCCGATGTGCTGATCTCGCCTCGCGTCGGTCAACTCGGTTTGATGGACTATCACCGCGCCGAGGAGGCGATTGCAGAGGGCGAGGCTGCCGTGACCCGTGTCCGGCCCTTACTGCGATATGTTTTGGGGCGCGCGGACGACGCTGGCGCCTGAGGGAGTTCCCGATGGATGAATTTCTGCACACGCTGACTGCTATCGTCGGTCGTGACTACCTGCTTGTCGACGCTGCTGAGACTGCCCCCTATCTGAGCGACTGGCGCGGCCGCTATCGTGGGGCTGCGCGCGCGGTTGTGCGGCCGGCCGACACCGCTCAGGTCGCCGCCGTGCTGGCAGCCTGTCATGCAGCTGCTGTGCCGGTTGTACCGCAGGGGGGCAATACCGGCTTGTGCGGCGGCGCGACCCCGCTACCCGATGGTCGCTCGGTGCTGCTCAGTCTGTCGCGGCTCAATCGCGTTCGCGCGCTGGACCCGGACAACAATACCTTATGCGTGGAAGCGGGGTGCAAGCTCGCCGCAGTTCAGGCTGCAGCGCAGGAGGCCGGGCGCTTCTTCCCGCTCTCGCTTGCCTCGGAGGGCAGTTGCGAGATCGGCGGCAATCTCTCGACCAATGCGGGCGGGGTTCAGGTGTTGCGTTATGGCAATACGCGCGATCTCGTGCTTGGACTCGAGGTAGTGCTGCCCGATGGCCAGGTGTGGAATGGCTTGCGCAGCCTGCGCAAAGACAATACCGGCTACGACCTCAAGCATCTGTTCGTAGGGGCAGAGGGAACCCTGGGGGTGATCACCGCGGCGACGCTGAAGCTGTTTCCTGCGCCGCAGGCGCGTGCGACGGCCTGGGTGGCAGTGCCCGATCCTGCGGCGGCCGTGGCCTTGCTTGCACGCATGCGTGCGGGCTGTGGTGATCGCATCACCGCATTTGAAATCGTCGGGCGCCCGGCACTGGATCTCGTCCTCCAGCACATCGAGGGTGCGCGTGATCCACTCTCCGAGCCGGCACCATGGGCGGTGCTGGTCGAGCTCTCGGATACGCTGCCCGATGCTGCGCTCGAAGACATGTTCGAGCGCGAGCTCGGCGCTGCCATCGAGAGCGGTCTGGTGCTCGATGCTGCGATCGCAGGCAGTCTGGCGCAGGCCGAGGCGCTGTGGGCCTTACGCGAGAATATCTCCGAAGCGCAGCGCATCGAAGGGGTCAGCATCAAGCACGACATCGCTGTGCCTGTCAGCCGCATCCCTGACTTCCTGAGCGCCGCGGGGAGTCGCCTGCAGGCAATCTGGCCCGATGTGCGCATCGTCGCGTTTGGTCATATCGGCGACGGTAATCTGCACTACAACCTGTCCAAGGCCGCTGCTGAAGAGAACGATGCCTTCATCGCCAGAACGGAGGAGGCGAACCGGGTGGTGCATGATCTCGTGGCTGAGCTTGGGGGCTCGATTTCGGCCGAACATGGGCTCGGCCAGCTCAAGCGCGAAGAAATTCGCCGCTACAAGAGTGAGCTCGAACTGGCGCTCATGCGCAAGATCAAATCGGCGCTGGATCCCGCGGGATTGATGAACCCCGGCAAGCTTCTCTGAGCACAGGGGAGGGCCCGGCAAGGCGTGGTTTCAGGGTTTTTTGTGTGGGCGAGCAGATAATTGTCAGAAGGTGCTTTACAAGGTCGAAACCGCTGCCTATAATGCGCGCTCTTTCGAAGGGGGTATAGCTCAGCTGGGAGAGCGCTTGCATGGCATGCAAGAGGTCAGCGGTTCGATCCCGCTTACCTCCACCATCGAAAAGTTGTATTGCAGTACTTAGGTCCCCATCGTCTAGAGGCCTAGGACACTACCCTTTCACGGTAGGTACCGGGGTTCGAATCCCCGTGGGGACGCCAGATTCGGCATGCTGGCCAAGGCGGGCATGCAAAACCGGCAGAGATGCCGGGCAGGGTTTTGGAGTGGTAGTTCAGTTGGTTAGAATACCGGCCTGTCACGCCGGGGGTCGCGGGTTCGAGTCCCGTCCACTCCGCCAGCTACATAGCAAGACTTCGGTTTTGCAGGTTTCGAAAGTTTTACGAAACTATTGCGGTGAGCTTGATTCAGGGGTTATAATCGCCGGCTTGTTGTGGGGGTATAGCTCAGCTGGGAGAGCGCTTGCATGGCATGCAAGAGGTCAGCGGTTCGATCCCGCTTACCTCCACCAAAAGAATTTGTTTTACGGTACATAGGTCCCCATCGTCTAGAGGCCTAGGACACTACCCTTTCACGGTAGGTACCGGGGTTCGAATCCCCGTGGGGACGCCAGTAAAGGCGGATTGATCAGCGCGATCAGTTAGCTTCGGCAGCAATAACTGCCGATACAGTCAAGCGCGGAGTGGTAGTTCAGTTGGTTAGAATACCGGCCTGTCACGCCGGGGGTCGCGGGTTCGAGTCCCGTCCACTCCGCCAACAAATCAAGCAGAAAGGGAAGCCTCGGCTTCCCTTTCTGCTTTTTGCCGTCCACCTCGTCAGTAACAGGGTGAGTCTGCGGCGCCTGTTGGCCTTGCCTTGGCGTTTTCGGCGAGTCTCGCGTACGGAACGGGTGTCATGGGCCGCCTTCGCATTGTCTTTGTCTCTGCCGGCTTGTCCTTTATGATTCGGTCTTGTTTGTCCAGGACAAAAAGACTTTCCCCTGCCAAGGTGTGATGGCCCGCCCATTTGTGGCATTGGTTTGCCTTCTGTGTCGCTGAGTGTGCTGCGGTTATGTCCTCCCTTGCGATGGGAATCCCTGGTCGGCGTGTCAATTGAGGGGTGTGCATCGAATGAAAAGAAGTTCGCAGGTTGCCGTGGTGGGCGCTGGCCTCGCAGGGCTGTCGTGTGCCAGTCTTCTGGCACAGGCTGGGCTGAGACCCGTCGTGTTCGACAAGAGCCGTGGGCCCGGAGGTCGCATGAGTACGCGTCGTGGCGAGGGGTGGCAATGTGATCATGGCGCTCAGTACTTCACGGCCCGTGATCCTGATTTTCGCGCCGAGGTCGAGCGCTGGCTTCAGGCGGGTGTAGCTGCCCTGTGGGCGCCGCGCCTGCAGGTTCTGGGTGATGAGTCCAGGCATGATGCCGATTCGGGCCTGGAGCGCTTTGTCGGTACGCCCAGGATGACTGCGCCAGCCCGCCTTCTTGCAGATCGACTTGAGCTTTATTCTGGCACCAGGATTCAGAAGCTTGAACGCGGGGCAGAGGGCTGGCGTCTCTTGGCAGTCGAGCGAGGATGGGTTGATGAGTACTTTGATGCGGTCGTCCTCGCTCAGCCCGCGCCTCAGGCTGCTGCGCTCCTGCGCCAGTCGTCTTTGCCTGGGGCTGCTGCGTCAGGCTTGCTGGCGCTGGCCGATGCGGCAGTAATGCGTGGCAGTTGGGCTTTGATGGTGCGCTTCTCGGAGCCCGTCGCACTGCCCCTTGATGGTGCCTTCGTCAACGACGGGCCGCTGCGCTGGATTGCGCGCGATAGCAGCAAGCCGGGGCGTGATGGCGTTGAGACCTGGTTGCTGCATGCGAATGCGCAATGGAGCGAGGCGCATTTCGAGGCTGAGGCGGAAGACGTTGCTGCAGCCATGCTGCAAGCCTTCCATGATCTGGGTGGCCCGGCGCCGCTAGCCTGGACTGCCCACCGTTGGCGTTATGCCGACACCGAGTCCGCGGGCGACACGGTGTGCGCGTGGGATGAAGATGCCTGCCTCGGAGTGTGCGGGGACTGGCTCAACGGTGGCAAGGTCGAGGGGGCGTGGCTGAGCGGCAGGGCGCTCGCGCAGCGGATTCTCGACGGCGGGTGTGTCGCTGCCTGATTCTGCCGGCCACGCTGCAGGCTGGGTGTCCGTGCAGAGGGTGAAAAGAGGGGCTGTGCTCACCGGCGAGGGTCTGAATGTTCGCCGTGTCTGTTGTCGATCTGCGTACGCGGGTTCAGATCCGGGGCTGGCGTCACTGGTCTGCTTGCGTTACATTTACTCCATACGCAACGGTATGGAGTTGAACGACCGGGGCGTGACCGCTAACAGGAGACAACAGGTATGAGCATCAGCAAGATTGGAGTCGTCGGCGCAGGCACGATGGGTAACGGAATCGTTCAGGCCTTCGCCGTCGCAGGTTATCCGGTGGTAATGACCGACATCGCCGACGCTGCCCTGCAGCGCGGGTTGGCTACGGTTTCCGGCAGCCTGGATCGTCTGATCAAGAAAGAGAAGATGAGCACCGGCCAGAAAGACGAAGCGATGGCCAAAATCTCGGTGTCGACCGATTTGAGCGCCTTGTCCGACTGCGACCTCATCATCGAGGCAGCGACCGAGAATCTCGATCTCAAGCTCAAGATCTTCGCGCAGCTCGATGCCGTCGCCAAGCCTGAGGCGCTGCTGGCCAGCAACACCTCTTCGATTTCGATTACCAAGCTCGCGGCCTCGACCAAGCGCGCGGATCGCATGATCGGCATGCACTTCTTCAACCCGGTGCCAATGATGGCGCTGGTGGAACTGATTCGTGGTCTGCAGACCTCGGACGAGACCTATGCTGCGGTTGATGAAGTGGCGAAGGCCATCGGCAAGACGCCGGTGCAGGTGCGCAACAGCCCGGGGTTCGTGGTTAACCGCATGCTGTGCCCGATGATCAACGAGGCAGTTTTCGCGCTGGGCGAGGGCCTGGCCACTGCAGCGGAAATCGACGAAGCAATGAAGCTGGGGTGCAACCACCCGATTGGACCGCTCGCACTGTGTGACATGATCGGTCTGGATGTCGAACTGGCCGTGATGCAGGTGCTGTTCGAAGGTTTCAAGGATCCGAAGTACCGTCCGGCACCCTTGCTGGTGGAGATGGTGGAAGCCGGCTATCTCGGTCGCAAGACGGGTAAGGGCTTCTTTGAGTACGGCAAGTAATCGCTGCTCACAGACGAAAAAAAGCCACCTGCGAAGGTGGCTTTCTCATGTGGGGCGCTTGATTTCTCAGCGTCCCGAACGCATTGCGTCGAAGAACTCGGCGTTGCTCTTGGTGGCCTTGACCTTGTCCAGCAGGAACTCCATCGCGTCGATGTCGTCCATGCCGTACAACAGCTTGCGCAGAATCCAGGCTTTCTGGAGGATGTCCGGCTTCATCAGCAGCTCTTCGCGTCGGGTGCCCGAGCGATTGACGTTGATGGCCGGATACACGCGCTTTTCTGCCATGCGGCGGTCGAGGTGGAGCTCCATGTTGCCGGTGCCCTTGAACTCCTCGTAGATCACGTCGTCCATACGGCTGCCGGTGTCGATCAGCGCGGTGGCGATGATGGTCAGCGAACCGCCTTCCTCGATGTTCCGCGCGGCGCCAAAGAAGCGCTTGGGCTTCTGCAGCGCGTTGGCATCGACGCCGCCGGTCAGGACCTTGCCCGAAGCCGGTACGACCGTGTTGTACGCACGCGCCAGTCGCGTCAGCGAGTCGAGCAGGATGACGACATCCTTCTTGTGTTCGGTCAGGCGCTTGGCCTTCTCGATCACCATCTCGGCAACCTGAACGTGACGGGATGCGGGTTCGTCGAAGGTGGAGGCCACGACCTCGCCCTTCACCGAGCGCTGCATTTCGGTCACTTCTTCCGGGCGTTCGTCGATCAGCAGCACGATCACCACGACATCGGGGTGGTTGGACGTGATCGCATGGGCGATATGCTGCAGCATCACCGTTTTACCGCTCTTTGGCGGGGCGACGAGCAGACCACGCTGACCTTTGCCGATTGGCGCGATCATGTCGATGATGCGGCTGGTGACGTTTTCCTCGCCACGGATTTCGCGCTCAAGCTTCAGGCACTCCTGCGGGTGCAGGGGCGTCAGGTTCTCGAACAGGATCTTGTGCTTGCACTCCTCGGGAGGGCGGCCGTTGATCTTGTCCAGCTTGACCAGTGCGAAATAGCGCTCGCCATCCTTCGGGGTGCGAATCTCACCCTCGATGGTGTCGCCGGTGCGCATGTTGAAACGCCGGATCTGCGACGGCGACACGTAGATGTCGTCGGTACCCGCAAGATAGGACGTGTCGGGCGAGCGCAGGAAGCCAAACCCGTCGGGAAGGACTTCAAGTGCGCCGTCGCCGCTGATGGGCTGGCCCTTGCGTGCACGATTCTTCAGCAGCGCAAAGACGAGCTCCTGTTTGCGCAGGCGATTGGCGCCTTCGACATCATTTGCGACTGCCATCTCGAGCAATTCACTGACGTGCAGTGCTTTGAGCTCGGACAGGTGCAGGGCAGGGATGGCCGGATCGGTGGGCGTACCCGTCTCTCCAGACGATTCTGCGTCGAGCAGGTCGTCATCGGACGGAATGTTTTCGGGAGGATTACCGTCGCGGTGCCGGGGGCCCCGGCGGCGGGCGCGCGTCGCACCGCGAGAACGGGCCGGAGCGGTTTCCGGCTTAGATGTTGCTGTCAATGAAGGCTGTCAGTTGAGATTTTGAAAGGGCGCCGACTTTCGTCGCCTCGATGTTCCCGCCCTTGAAAAGCATCAGGGTGGGAATGCCACGGATGCCGTACTTTGCCGGCGTTTCCTGGTTTTCGTCGATGTTGAGCTTCGCGACCTTGAGCTTGCCAGCGTAGTCTTTTGCGACTTCGTCCAGGATCGGCGCGATCATCTTGCAGGGACCGCACCATTCAGCCCAGTAGTCGACGAGTACCGGCGTCTGGGACTGCAGCACTTCGGACTCGAAGTTGCTGTCGGTCACGTATTGAATATGCTCGCTCATGATTCCTCGCATCAGGGGGGAGATGTGTTGCGTAATACTTGATACTAGAGAGATGAAGGGTCGCTGAGGACCCGTTCGGCCAGGCACTGGGAAGGGTGCCGGGAAGAAGGTTTCCCGAAAGTTATGCGATGACGTCGGTCACGTCAAGGTGTTATCGGTCCGAAGTCCTGAAAAAGTGCATTGTCGTGGCGAAAAAGCAAAACGCTGGACTATATTGTCGCCTGTGAGCACGAATGCCTATCCAGTGGCAGGTGTCGTTACCCGTGAGAGCAAAGCAATGACCTATGTTGTGACCGAAGCCTGTGTGCGCTGCAAATATACCGATTGCGTGGATGTCTGCCCCGTCGACTGTTTTCGCGAAGGGCCGAATTTTCTTGTCATCGATCCGGAGGAGTGTATTGACTGTACGCTTTGTGTCGCCGAATGTCCGGTCGAGGCCATTTTCGCCGAGGATGACGTACCCGCCGGCCAGGAATCCTTCATCGCGCTCAATGCGGAGCTGGCAAGCCAGTGGAAACCGATTGTCGAGCGCAAGGATCCGCTCCCCGATGCGGACGAGTGGGCGAAGGTGAAGGACAAGCTCGGTGAGTTGAAGCGGTGACCGTGCCCTGAAGGCCCGTCCAGGGGCGGCTTTCAGGGAGTTCCCCAATGCACTAAGATGGCGCACAGCCTCAAACTAAACAAAATATATCCGAGGAAAACTATCATGCTGGTAAGCGAGATTCTCGCGATCAAGGGGAAGGTGCTTTACACCATTTCGCCAAACAAGAGTCTGGCCGAAGCGGTGACGATCATGACCGAGCAGGACGTCGGCTCGCTGGTGGTCTTCTCCAAGGGCCAGATGGCCGGCATGCTGACTTTCCGCGAGGTGCTTCAGGCCGTTCAGAAAGGCGGTGCCGCCTGGGCGGAAATGCTGATCGAGCAGGCCATGCTGGCCGTACCGATGGTTGCTGCACCCAACATGGAAATGGACGAGTTGCGTCGTCTGATGGTTGATCACCATCAACGCTACCTGCCGGTAATGGATGGCACGACCTTGCTCGGTGTGGTGAGCTTTCATGATGTGGCAAAAGCGGTGCTCGAAGAGCAGAGCTTCGAGAACCGGATGCTCAAGAACTACATCCGTAACTGGCCGGGCGAAGGCGCCGACAGCTGATTTCGCGTTTGATCGTATTGCAGGCGACCTGCCGGAGTCGCATCTGCGTCGAGTAAATGAAGCGCAACCCGCGTCAGACGGGGCGCTTCTGGTTGGGACAGGGTAGCTTGCTGCCTTGACGCCTCGGGAGGGCGGGCTTGTGCGACCTGCTGGTCGCGTTCAAGCTTTTTCCAGCGATACGAGGAGACAACGTGGAGAAGATCTGGCTCAAGAATTACCCGTCCGGCGTACCCGCCGAGGTGGATGTGCACGAATTCGCTTCGCTCGGCGATCTGTTCGAGCAGGGCGTTCGCAAGTTCGCGGACCGGACGGCCTTCGTCTGCATGGACAAGCGCATCACCTACAAGGAACTGGACCGGCTTTCTGCGAATTTCGGTGCGTACCTGCAGACCGAGCTCGGCTTGCCGCGTGGCACGCGTATCGCGCTCATGATGCCCAATCTGCTGCAATACCCGGTGGCAATGTTCGGGGCGCTGCGTGCTGGTTACACGGTGGTCAACGTCAATCCGCTATACACGGCGCGTGAGCTCGAGCATCAGTTGCGCGACGCCGGTGCGGAAGTGATCGTCATTCTCGAAAACTTCGCCCATACCCTGGAGCAGGTGAGAGAGCGGCTCCCGCTCAAACATGTGCTGGTGACCAGCATTGGTGCGATGCTCGGCTTTCCGAAAGGGTCGATCGTCAATTTCGTGATCAGGCGGGTGAAGAAGATGGTGCCGCCCTGGACGCTGCGGGGCAGTGCCGATTTCGGGGCGGCTGTGCGCAAGGGCGCGCGTCATGCGCTCAAGCCGGTCGAGGTCGGTGCGGACGATATCGCCTTCCTGCAATATACCGGTGGCACGACCGGGGTGGCCAAGGGCGCAGTGCTCACGCACGGCAACATCGTGGCCAACCTCCAGCAGGCGCATGCCTGGATCAAGCCCTTCCTGCATGAGGGCGAAGAGGTGATCATCACTGCGCTTCCGCTTTATCACATCTTCTCTCTCACGGCGAACTGCCTCACCTTCTTCAAGATCGGTGCGACCAACGTGCTGATTACGAATCCGCGGGACATCCCCGGGTTCGTCAAGGAACTGGCAAAGTATCAATTTACGGCGATTACCGGGGTGAACACCCTGTTCAATGCCTTGCTGCACAACGCCGAGTTTGCCCGGCTCGATTTCTCCTCGCTGCGGATTTCGCTCGGGGGCGGGATGGCCGTGCAGCAGGCTGTCGCCGAGAAGTGGAAGGAAGTGACAGGGTTGCCGCTGATCGAGGCCTACGGGCTGACGGAGACTTCGCCCGCAGTGACGATCAACCCGCTTGATCTGGCGACATTCAATCATGCGATCGGGCTGCCGGTTTCCTCAACCGATGTGAGCATTCGCGACGACGACGGCACCGAGCAGGCGATCGGCCAGCGTGGCGAGCTGTGCGTGCGGGGGCCTCAGGTGACGCGCGGTTACTGGAACCGGCCGGAGGATACGGCACGTGCGTTTACTGCCGACGGTTTCTTCCGCACCGGCGATGTTGCGGTGATGGACGAAGAGGGTTTCATTCGCATCGTCGATCGCAAGAAGGACATGATTCTGGTGTCGGGCTTCAACGTCTATCCGAATGAGGTGGAGGATGTCGTCGCCAGCCATCCGGGCGTGCTCGAGGTTGCGGCCATCGGTGTGCCGAGCGAACACAGCGGCGAGGCAGTGAAGGTGTTCGTGGTGCGCAAGGATCCCGCACTGACCAAGGCCGATCTGATTGCTCACTGCCGGCAGAATCTGACCGGGTACAAGGTGCCGCACATGATCGAGTTCAGGGATGAGCTGCCCAAGACCAATGTCGGCAAGATCCTCCGTCGCGTGTTGCGTGACGGGGATGAAAAGGCGGACCAGGCGTAGTCTGAGTCCGACGCGCGGTCTGGAAAACGCTTGTTTCCGGACCGCGTTTATGATTACACTTGCGCCACAACTTGTCTGATCCAAACATGAACCGTCGTTTCCAGTCCCTCTCTGTATCCGTAGTACGCGTAGTAGTAGGCGTAGGGACGCGCGCGTCGTAGCGGATCAGGACAGGCAGTACAGAATCCAGAACCCCCGCCGGCGCGAAAGCCCGGCGGGGGTTTTTGTTTTATGCCGCCGGTCAGAAACGCCGCAACATGACCTGAAGGAGATCAAAATGAATCAAATGACCGGCGCCCAGCTGATATTGCGCCTGCTTGAACGCCAGGGTGTGCGCACTGCAGCGGGCATTCCCGGCGGCGCCATCCTGCCGCTTTACGACGCGCTGTCGGGCAGTGACGGCATTCACCATGTGCTTGCGCGTCACGAGCAGGGCGCCGGGTTCATGGCTCAGGGCATGGCGCGGGTGTCGGGCAAGCCCGAGGTGTGCTTTGCCTCCAGCGGTCCGGGCGCAACCAACCTCGTGACCGCGATCGCCGACGCAATGCTCGACTCGATCCCGCTGGTGGCGATCACCGGCCAGGTGCCGCTGTCGATGATTGGTACCGATGCCTTCCAGGAGGTCGATATCTACGGCATGACGGTGCCGATCACCAAGCACAACTTCCTCGTGCGCTCGGCTGAGGAGTTGCTTGAGGTCATTCCCGAGGCCTTCCGGATTGCGATGTCGGGCCGTCCCGGTCCGGTGCTGGTGGATGTGCCCAAGGATGTGCAGTGCCAGCTCGTCACCTTCGACGAGTTCCCGCCCGTCGCGGTGCGTGACGCAGCGCCCCAGGCGCCGATCGAGCTCATCGAAGAAGCCGCGCGCATGATCAACGAAGCGGAACAGCCGGTGCTCTATCTTGGTGGCGGGGTGGTTCATTCCGGCGCTGCGCAACAGGCGGTGACCCTGGCCGAGCAGGCCGGGCTACCGACGACGATGACCCTGATGGCGCTCGGGGCGATGCCGATGGATCATCCGCTCTCGATCGGCATGCTGGGCATGCATGGTGCGCGCTATACCAACTTCGTGCTGGAAGAGGCGGATCTGCTGATCTGCGTGGGTGCGCGGTTCGACGATCGTGCCATCGGCAAGGCGGCGCAATTCTGCCCGCGCGCGAAGATCGTTCATATCGATGTCGACCCGTCCGAGCTGGACAAGATCAAGAACGCCCACGTCGCCATCAATGGTGATGTCGCCGAGGTGCTCGATGCGCTGATTCCGCGCGTGAAGGTGCAGTTGCGCAAGCGCTGGCTGTCGCATGTCGATAGCCTCAAGACGCGCTTTCCGATGCAGTTCGACGCGCTGGAGAATCCGCGCAGCCACTACGGGCTGATCAATGCCGTCGCCGCTGCCCTCGACGACGAGGCCATCATCACGACCGACGTGGGTCAGCACCAGATGTGGGTGGCCCAGGCCTATCCCTTCCGCCGTCCGCGGCAATGGCTTACATCGGGTGGCCTCGGCACCATGGGCTTCGGCATGCCGGTTGCGCTCGGTGCCGCGCTGGCTGCGCCCGAGCGCACCGTGGTGTGCTTCAGCGGTGATGGCAGCATCATGATGAACATCCAGGAGTTGGCGACGCTGGCTGAGCAGGGGCTCAACGTCAAGATCGTGCTGATGAACAACAACGCGCTCGGTCTGGTGTACCAGCAGCAGAGCCTGTTCTATGGCAAGCGCACGTTTGCGTCGCGCTATGCCGGCGCGCCGGACTTCATGAAGATCGCGGAGGGCTTCGGCATTCCTGCGGTCGATCTCGATCTCGCGGCCAACCCGCGCGCTTCGCTCGCACAGGCCTTGCAGACCCCGGGACCGTGCCTGATTCATGCCTCGATCGATCGCGAGGAATTTGTTTACCCCATGGTGCCGCCGGGTGCGGCCAATACCGAGATGATCGGAGGTTGATGATGGAACAAGTTGCCGAACCGCTGCAGCAGTCGGGTTTTGCCAAGGTCGTGCTCGAGCTCGAAGTGAACAACCATGCAGGCGTGATGAGCCACATCTGCAATCTCTTCGCCCGGCGTGCTTTCAACATGGAGGGCATCATGTGCATGCCCATCCCCAACGGCAACCGGAGTCGCATCTGGTTGCTGGTGTTCGAGGATCAGCGCCTTGAGCAGATGATCCGCCAGCTGGAGAAGCTTGAGGACGTGCTGGCCGTAAATCGTCATGGCGCGGAGCACGAGGTATTCGTGCGCATGGAGGAGTTCTTCCTCTGAGTCTGGTGAGAGCGGGGTGGCTGGCGGCCTGTGCTAAACTCGCCGGCCTCCCCGCCAGAACGCTACGAGTCTCCCATGTCCGGCAATTCCATCGGCACGCTTTTCTGCGTCACGTCTTTCGGTGAATCTCACGGCCCGGCCATCGGCTGCATTGTCGACGGCTGCCCTCCCGGGCTCGCGATCAGCGCGGCCGAGATACAGCTGGAGCTCGATCGTCGCAAGCCGGGTACGTCCCGTCATGTGACGCAGCGGCGCGAGCCGGACGAGGTGGAGATTCTGTCCGGTGTATTCGAGGGTGTGACCACGGGTACGCCGATTGCGCTGCTGATCCGCAATCAGGATCAGCGCAGCAAGGACTACGGCAATATTGCCGACACCTTCCGTCCCGGCCATGCCGATTACCCCTACTGGCAAAAATACGGTATCCGCGATTACCGCGGCGGCGGTCGTTCATCCGCACGTGAAACCGCCGTGCGCGTGGCCGCCGGCGCAATCGCAAAGAAATGGCTGGACGAGAAGTTCGGTATCGTGATCCGGGGCTACATGGCCCAGCTCGGCCCGCTCTCGATTCCCTTCGAATCCTGGGACGAGGTCGATCGCAACCCCTTCTTTGCACCCAATGCGTCCCTTGTGCCCGAACTCGAGCAGTACATGGACGAACTGCGCAAATCGGGCGACTCGGTCGGCGCCCGCATCAACGTGGTGGCCACTGGTGTGCCCGTAGGCTGGGGCGAGCCGGTGTTCGACCGGCTCGATGCCGAGATCGCCTACGCGATGATGAGCATCAATGCGGTGAAAGGCGTCGAGATCGGTGCCGGTTTCGACGCCGTGTCCCAGCTTGGCACGCAGCATGGTGACGAGATGACGCCCGAGGGCTTCCTCTCCAACAATGCAGGTGGTGTGCTTGGTGGCCTGTCCTCCGGGCAGGACATTCTGGTGAGCATGGCAATCAAGCCGACTTCCAGCATCCGGCTCGACCGCGCGTCGATCAATCGTCAAGGTGAGCCTGTCGTGGTCAATACCCACGGCAGACACGACCCCTGTGTCGGCATTCGCGCCACACCGATTGCCGAGTCCATGCTTGCGCTGGTGCTGATCGACCACGCATTGAGGCACCGGGCGCAGTGTGGTGATGTCGTGACCACCACGCCGCGCATTGCCGGACTGGCGCCGGCAGGGCATCAGCCGGTCCCCTCTCCCGTGCGGCGTTGAGGCGCGCGTCACGCGCTTTCCCGCGCAAGGCTTGCGGAGCCGGAGGTGGGCTGATTCGCGCCCGAATGTCTGTCGGCATCCGGGTGCGGTGTCCTGACGGGTGCCGCCGCCCCCTTGCCATGGGGCGCTGAGATGGGGACGACGCTGCCGTACTGGCGACTTTCGTTCTACTACTTCTTCTATTTCGCCTTCGTCGGCGCATTTTCGCCGTATTTCACGCTCTACCTTCAGTCGCTGCAATACCCTGCAACCGACATTGCCATCCTGATGTCGCTGATGCAGCTCATGCGTGTGCTGTCGCCAAACCTCTGGAGCTGGCTTTCCGAGCACCTGGGCATGCGCCTGCCGATTGTCCGCCTGTCGGCTGCGATGAGCCTCGCGGGCTTCTCGATCTTCTTCATGACGCAGGCGTTCTCCGGCATTTTCGTCGGCATGGCGCTGATGGCCTTTTTCTGGAGCGCCGCGTTGCCGCTGGTCGAGAGCGTGACCTTCGTTCATCTCGGCGCGCAGGGGCATCGTTACGGCAGCATCCGCGTGTGGGGGAGTGTGGGTTTCATCGTGGCCGTACTCGGGCTCGGGCTCCTGCTCGATCATTTCGCAATCGATGTTGTCCTGTGGGTGACCGCGTCGATCCTGCTCGGCATTCTTGTGTGCGGGATCCTGGTGCCTGAGGCGAAGCCGAGCGTGAGTTCGCACGTGACCGCCAGCTTTGGTGCCACACTGCGTCGCCCGGAAGTGCTCGCGCTGTTCGGTGCCTGCTTTCTCATGTCCGCCGCACACGGCGCACTGTATGTCTTCTATTCGATCCTGCTGGTGGATCACGGTTATGACAAGGTTGTGGTCGGGTCGCTGTGGTCGCTCGGCGTGCTGGCTGAGATCGGGGTGTTTCTGGTCATGCCGCGCGTGATGCGCCGCTATTCGCTGCGCACCATCCTGCTGGTGGCGTTTGCCTGCGCCGTGCTGCGCTTTGCAACCATCGGCTGGGGCGTGGGCAGCATGCTGGTACTGATCCTTGCGCAACTGCTTCACGGCGCGACCTTCGGCGCCTACCATGCGGCGGCGATCGCGGCGGTGAACAAGTGGTTTCCCGGGCGTCTCCAGTCGAGCGGGCAGGCGCTCTACGGAAGTGTGTCCTTTGGTGCCGGCGGCATGCTGGGCGGCTTGATCAGCGGTTACACCTGGGACACTATCGGATCTGCATGGACCTTCACGCTGGGGTCGGTTTTTGCGCTTGCGGGGCTTGTGTGGCTGGCGTTGAGCTGGCGGGAGCACGGCCCCGAACGCACGATTTGAGAGGAGTGCTGAATGCTGATATTCAAGAAAAGCCTGTTTCCGGTGCTGCTTGCCGCGCTGCTGAGCGTGGGATGCCAGACGGTGCAAACCACCGGCGGAGGCGCGGTCGGGGTGGACCGGGGGCAGATGATGATGATCCCCGCGAGCGATATCGAGCAGGCATCGTCGCAGCAATACCAGGAGATCATTTCCGAGGCGCGGAGCAAGAACCTGCTCAACCGTGACGCCCGGCAGGTGCAGCGCGTGCGGCAGGTCGCCTCGCGGCTGATTCCCCAGACCGGAAATTTCCGTCGTGATGCGCCAGGCTGGAAGTGGGAAATCAACGTGCTCAAGTCCGATGAGCTCAACGCATGGTGCATGGCCGGGGGCAAGATCGCCTTCTATTCGGGCTTGATCGACCGCCTCGGCCTGAGTGATGACGAGATCGCTGCGGTGATGGGGCACGAGATTGCGCACGCGCTGCGCGAGCATGCTCGCGAGCGCGTGTCGAAGAGCATGGCCACCGGCCTCGGCATCTCGGTCGCTGGTGCCCTGCTGGGGGTTGGTGAGGTGGGGCAGGACCTGATGGGGTCGGTGGCGAAAGTGACCTTCGAGTTGCCCAACTCGCGTCTGCACGAAACCGAGGCCGACCGCATCGGTGTCGAACTGGCTGCGCGCGGTGGCTACGATCCGCGGGCGGCGGTGACGCTGTGGACCAAAATGGCCTCACAGTCGTCGGGCGCGCCACCGCAGTGGCTGTCCACCCACCCTTCGCATGACTCGCGGCAGAAGGATCTGGCCGAGTACGCTGCGCGGGTGATGCCGATCTACGAGCAAGCACGGCGCAGATAGCGCTAAACGGAGCACGGGGCGGGCGCTGCTACCCACGCGCACGCCCCTGTGAAATAATCGAAACCTTTTCTTTCCGCGGAATACACTGGATGGAAGCCCAAACGCTGTACGAAAAACTCTGGTCGAGTCATGTCGTTCATCAGGAAGCCGACGGCACTGCGCTGATCTATATCGATCGCCACCTTGTGCACGAAGTCACCAGCCCGCAGGCCTTCGAAGGCCTGAAGCTCGCCGGGCGCAAGCCTTGGCGGATCTCGTCCATTGTTGCCACGGCGGACCACAACACACCGACCGACCACTGGGATCAGGGCATTCTCGACCCGGTCTCGCGTCAGCAGGTCGAAACGCTCGACAGCAACATCCGCGAAGTCGGTGCGCTGGCCTACTTTCCGTTTCGCGACGCCAAGCAGGGCATCGTGCATGTCATCGGCCCCGAGAACGGTGCAACCCTGCCGGGCATGACGGTAGTGTGCGGCGACTCGCACACCTCGACCCATGGTGCGTTTGCCTGTCTGGCGCACGGCATCGGTACCTCCGAGGTCGAGCACGTGATGGCGACGCAGTGCCTGCTGCAGAAGAAGTCGAAAACCCTGCTGGTCAAGGTCGAAGGCGAGCTGGGACGTGGCGTGTCGGCCAAGGATGTCGTGCTCGCGATCATCGGTCGCATCGGCACCGCGGGCGGCAACGGCTATGCCATCGAGTTCGGCGGCAGCGCCATTCGGTCGCTGTCGATGGAAGGGCGGATGACGGTGTGCAACATGGCCATCGAGGCGGGTGCGCGCGCCGGCCTGGTTGCCGTCGATGAAACCACCATTGCCTATCTCAAGGACAAGCCGTTCGCACCGAAGGGTGAGCAGTGGGATGCGGCGGTTGCCTACTGGCGCACGCTGACGTCGGATGACGGCGCGAAGTTCGACAAGGTCGTCGAACTCAACGCGGCCGACATCCTGCCGCAGGTCACCTGGGGTACGTCGCCCGAGATGGTCACCACAATCGCCGGTCGGGTGCCCGATCCCGCAGGCATCACCGACCCGGTGCGCCGCGAGGGCATCGAGCGCGCGCTCAAGTACATGGGGCTGACGGCCAATACGCCGATCAACGAGATCGCCGTAGATCAGGTCTTCATCGGTTCGTGCACCAATTCGCGCATCGAAGACCTGCGTGAGGCGGCTGCGGTCGCCAAGGGGCGGACCAAGGCGGCCAATGTGCGCCGCGTGCTGGTGGTGCCGGGGTCCGGGCTGGTCAAGCGCCAGGCCGAGGCCGAAGGGCTGGACAAGGTATTCATCGAGGCCGGATTCGAATGGCGCGAGCCGGGCTGTTCGATGTGTCTGGCGATGAACGCCGACCGCCTGGAGCCGGGCGAGCGCTGTGCCTCGACCTCCAACCGCAATTTCGAAGGCCGGCAGGGCGCCGGTGGCCGCACGCATCTGGTGAGCCCCGCCATGGCCGCAGCTGCTGCGGTGGCCGGGCATTTTGCCGATGTGCGCGAGTTGCAATAAAAGGATCAGCAGAAGATGAAACCGTTTACCGTTCTCGATGCGCTGGTGGCGCCGCTCGATCGTGCCAACGTCGATACTGATGCGATCATTCCCAAGCAGTTCCTCAAGTCGATCAAGCGCAGCGGCTTCGGCCCCAACCTGTTCGACGAGTGGCGCTATCTGGATGTCGGTCAGCCGGGCCAGGACAACAGCCAGCGCCCGCTGAACAAGGAGTTCGTGCTCAATCAGCCGCGTTACCAGGGGGCACAGGTACTGCTCACCCGTGACAACTTCGGCTGTGGCAGCTCGCGCGAGCACGCGCCCTGGGCGCTGGAGGACTATGGCTTTCGCGCCATTATCGGCACCAGCTTTGCCGATATCTTCTTCAATAACTGCTTCAAGAACGGCGTCTTGCCGATCGTGCTTGCGGCAGAAGAGGTCGATGAGCTGTTCAGTCAGTGCGAGGCCAGCGAAGGCTATCAGCTCAAGGTGGACCTTGCTGCACAGACGGTCACCCGTCCCGATGGCAAGGTGATTGCCTTCGACGTCGATGCCTTCCGCAAGGAATGCATGCTCAACGGCTGGGACGACATCGGTCTGACGCTGCGTCACGCCGACAAGATTCGTGCGTTCGAAGACGCGCGTCGCGCCAAGCACCCCTATTATTTCGCCTGAGCCCTTGCGGCCCAGGTTTGCGTGGAGAAACCGGATGAAGATTTGTGTGCTGCCGGGTGACGGCATTGGTCCCGAGATCATGGCGGAAGCCGTGCGTGTGCTCAAGGCGCTCGACCTCAAGTTCGAACTTGAAGAAGGCCTGCTTGGCGGTTGTGCAGTCGATGCCACTGGCACGCCTTACCCCGAGGCAACCCAGAAACTTGCCCGTGAAGCGGATGCGGTGTTGCTGGGTGCTGTGGGCGGGCCGAAATGGGACAACCGGCCGCGTGAGCAGCGCCCCGAGCGCGGCCTGCTGGGTATCCGCAAGGATCTCAACCTGTTCGCCAACCTGCGTCCGGCGATCCTGTACCCGGAGCTTGCCAACGCATCTTCGCTCAAGCCCGAAGTCGTGGCCGGACTGGACATCCTCATCGTGCGCGAACTCACCGGCGATATCTACTTCGGTCAGCCGCGCGGTATCGAGGTGCGCGAGGTCAATGGCGAACAGCAGCGGGTAGGCTGGAACACCATGATCTACGCCGAGTATGAGATCCGCCGCATTCTGAAGGTGGCATTCGAGGCTGCGCAGAAGCGTGGCAAGCGTCTGTGCTCGGTCGACAAGATGAATGTGCTTGAGTGCACTCAACTTTGGCGCGATATTGCCGAAGAAGTGGCCAAGGACTATCCGGACGTGGAGCTGTCGCACATGCTGGTCGACAATGCAGCGATGCAGCTCGTGCGGGCGCCCAAGCAGTTTGACGTGATGGTGACCGGCAACATGTTCGGCGACATCCTCTCGGACGAAGCTTCGATGCTCACCGGCTCGATCGGCATGCTGCCCTCGGCTTCGCTGGATGCGAACAACAAGGGCTTGTACGAACCCTCTCACGGTTCGGCGCCGGACATCGCAGGCAAGGGTGTGGCCAATCCGCTGGCGACGATCCTGTCGGCTGCAATGATGCTGCGCTATACCTTCGGTCTTGAAGCGCAGGCTCAGCGTATCGAGGCTGCCGTCAAGCAAGTGCTTGCGCAGGGCTTCCGTACCGGCGATATTTTCGAGCCGGGCACGAAGAAGGTCGGCACCAGGGAGATGGGTGACGCGGTTCTCGCGACGCTTTAAGGTTTTTCGATTCGAGGTGATGTGATGAAGCGAGTAGGTCTGGTTGGCTGGCGTGGCATGGTCGGTTCCGTGCTGATGCAGCGCATGGTGGACGAGGGTGATTTCGCCCATATCGAACCCGTGTATTTTTCCACCTCTGCGGCCGGGGGCAAGGCACCCGTTTTCGGCGGCAAGGAAGCGGCACTGCCGCTGCAGGACGCGATGAGCGTCGATGCGCTCAAGGCCTGCGACATCATCATTACCTGCCAGGGCGGGGATTACACCAAGGAGGTGTTCCCGAAACTGCGTGCGTCCGGCTGGAGCGGCCACTGGATCGATGCCGCCAGCGCGCTGCGCATGGCCGACGATGCCGTGATCATCCTCGATCCGGTGAACATGCATGTGATCAAGGACGCCCTTGCCAAGGGCGGCCGCAACTGGATTGGCGGCAACTGCACGGTCTCGCTGATGCTGATGGGCCTCGGTGGCCTGTTCCGCAACGATCTGGTCGAGTGGGTGTCCGCGATGACCTACCAGGCCGCCTCGGGTGCGGGTGCGCAGAACATGCGTGAGCTGATCGCGCAGATGGGCACCATCCATGCATCGGTGGCGGACCTGCTCGCCGACCCGGGCTCGGCAATCCTCGATATCGATCGCAAGGTTGCGGAGACGATTCGTTCCGATGCTTTCCCGAAGAAGAATTTCCGCAACACGCCGCTGGCTGGCAGCCTGATTCCGTGGATCGATGTACCGGTCGAGCACGGCCAGTCGAAAGAGGAGTGGAAGGGCGGTGCCGAGTGCAACAAGATTCTCGGCAACCCCGCATTCCGCACCGATGGCAGCATCCCGATCGACGGACTGTGCGTGCGTATCGGTGCAATGCGTTGTCACTCGCAGGCGCTGACCATCAAGCTGAAGAAGGATGTGCCGCTCGATGAGATCAGCGGGATCATCGCCGGGGCCAACGAGTGGGTGAAGGTGGTGCCGAACGAGCGTGAGCTCTCCGAGCGCGACCTCACGCCGGCAGCGGTGACCGGCACCTTGTCCGTCCCGGTCGGGCGTTTGCACAAGATGGCAATGGGGCCGGAGTATCTTGGCGCGTTTACGGTCGGTGACCAGCTTCTCTGGGGGGCGGCCGAGCCGCTGCGTCGCATGCTTCGCATTCTGCTTGAAGACTGAGGATGAACTGTGGCGGTCCGAATTGCCTGCATCAGGCCGAGCCGGGCCGCCCGTTCGGGTGGAAAGTTGCTTTCCCCTTTAGACATAATCAGTTGGTGCAGGTCCTTAATAAAAATGCTAGATTGCTAGCCCAAGTCCATGATGTATTGCCCTTTGCCGGCTTGGTGAAGGGGAGCGTGGTTTGAGGATAACTATGAAAACGTCGATTAAGGCATCCCTGATCGCAGCTGCGATCGCCTCGTTTCCACTCGGTGGCTTTGCTGCCGGGCTTGGTCAGATCAATGTTTTCAGTGGCTTGGGTCAGCCCTTGCGGGCCGAAATCCAGATCAGCGCGACACCTCAGGAGTTGAGCTCTGTCACTGCAAAGGTGGCTTCGCCCGATGCCTTCAGGCAGGCCGGCATTCCTTATCCGGGATTCCTGTCCGGTATCCGGGTGTCGGTTGAACGCAGCGGTCAGCGCCAGGTGGTCAAGCTCAGCAGCGACCGCCCGATCAACGAGCCCTTTGTCGGGCTGCTGATCGACCTCGACTGGGCCTCGGGCCGCTTGTCGCGCGAATACACCTTCCTTCTCGATCCGGTCGATATCGCCGCGCCCAAACCTGTGGCTGCGCGCATTGCCGCACCGGCCCCAGCGACCGCTCCGCGTCCGGCTCCCATGGCTGCGCCGCCTGCACCCCGGCCCGCCGCTGTGGATCGCTACACCGTGCAGCGTGGCGACACGCTGCGCCGCATCGCGGAGGCGAACCGCCCCGACGGTGCCAATCTCGACCAGATGCTGCTGGCCCTGTTCCGTGCCAACCCATCGGCGTTTGACGGTGACAACATCAACCGTTTGCGCGCCGGCGCCATCATGACGATGCCGTCCGCTGACGCGGTCCTGGGAGCCAGTCCTGCTGAGGCTCGCCGTGAGGTCGTGGCCCAGGCGGCCGACTTTGAGGCTTATCGCCAGCGCCTGGCGGGTACGGCGGTCGTGCGCGAGGCGGCTCCGGCTCCTGCCGAGCAGGCAAGCGCTGGCCGTATCGTGCCCAAGGTCGAGGATGCACGCACACCCGCTGTTGCGGGTGACAAGCTGCAGATCTCGAAAACCCAGGACGGCGAAGCCGGGATGGACAAGGCAGCGGTTGCCCGCCTGCATGCGCTCGAAGAAGAACTTGTTGCACGTGAAAAGGGCCTCGAAGAGGCCAACGCACGCCTTGCTCAGCTTGAGCAGAGCATCCGCGACCTGCAGAAATTGCTTGAACTGAAGAGCGGCACGCTGGCGCAGCTGCAGCCTGACGCTGCAACACCCGGTGCTGCAACGGCAGGTGCTGCTGCAGTCGCTGGCGCTGCTGCGACCGCAGCGCCTGAGGCGGCTGCGGAGCCTGCCGCACCCGCAGTGACGGCGCCCGCAGAAGCGACGCCGGCAGCTCCGGCGGTGGAAGCCGCCGCGGTCGAGCCGCCCGCCGAGCCGGTTTCCCCGCCACAAGCTGAGCCTGCACCCGCGCCCGCTCCCGTGCCGCCGGCACCGGTGGCAGCAGCCCCTGAGGCCGAACCTGAACCCGACTTCATGCAGTCGTTGCTTGCCGATCCCGCCATGCTCGCGGCCGGTGGTGGCGTACTTGCGCTCCTGCTCGGTTTTGCCGCCTACCGTTCCCGTCAGCGCAAGCAGGCGATGGAGGCGCTGGACAGCTCGGCGCTGATGAGCGAGTTTCCGCCTGACAGCAGCGCCGTATTCGGTGCGACGGGCGGTCAGAGCGTCGATACCGGCAACAGCAGCATCCTGCAGACCGACTTCAGTCAGTCTGGTCTGTCATCGATCGATGCGGATGAAGGTGTTGATCCGGTGGCTGAAGCAGACGTCTACATGGCCTATGGTCGTGATGCCCAGGCCGAGGAAATTCTCGAGGATGCACTCAAGGCGGATCCGAACCGTACGGCGATCTATCTCAAGTTGCTTGAGGTTTTCGCCCAGCGTCAGAGTCCGAAGCAGTTTGAAACCACGGCAAGCGAGCTTTACTCCCGCACCGGTGGCCAAGGCCCGGATTGGGAGAAGGCTGCGCAGATGGGGCGCAAGCTCGATCCAGATAACCCGCTATACAGTGCAGGCCCGGCAGAGGGCGAGCGTACCGTGCCGCCAGCGACCGAGCTGCCTGCGGGGGGCATTCCGGTTTCTGCCGCAGCTGCTGTGACTGCTGCCGCTGCAACGGCGACGGCGACGGCTGCAGGTGCTGCCAGCGCGGCGAGGCTTCCGGAAGCGGAAGCCGACACCGAAGATGCGGCTGACGAACTCGGTCAGACCTTGTCCAGCCTCGACTTCACTACCTCGGTTCCGGTGGAACCGAGTCCTTCGCAGCTCAAGGCTACGTGGACCATGCCGGGCGACCTTGGGCAGATCGCCAGTGGCGATGCCGAAGCGCCTGAGCAGACGTCCGATGCCGGGGCTGAGCAGGACGAGCCGCTGTCGATCGATGTCGATGCCATCGATTTCGATCTGGGCGGCGATGTGGATGAGCCTGCCGCAGAAGCGGAAGACACGTCCCTGCCCGAGATCGATGCTGTTCTCGCTGATAGCGCACCGGACACCGATACAGCGCCGGATTCGGAGATGGATCTGGAGCTGGATGGCGACGAGTTCACGCTCGAGGTCGGTGGCGGTGAGCCTGCAGCGGAGGCGCCGGTGCCCGCATCGAATACGGCAACGGTTGTGGGCGATGATGTTGCGCTCGCTGCAGCCGATGAGCCCGCGCTTGAATTCGATCTGCCTGAACTGGGCAAATCGGCTGATGACAAGCAGGCCGCATTCGACATGAGCGCAACGGTGGTCCAGTCCGACGATGTCGATCCGGATGCCGACGATACCGTGATGGATCTCGAGAAGACCAGCTTCGATGCCGATTTGCTGGACTTCGATTTTGATCTCGAGACGCCGGTTGGTGGCGACGCTGCGCCGGCAGAGCCTGCAGGCATGGACCTGACCAGCATCGATCTGGACCTCGAGCCGTCGGAAGATGAAGGGGGCGTGCCCGAGACTGCCGCCGGATCCGACGCGGCACCCGCGGCTGCGAAGGAGGATGAGGCCCCGGCGGCGCCGGCAGCTCCCGTCGAGCCCGAGGGTGAGATCAATCACGAGGTTGAGACCAAGCTCGAACTCGCCCGCGCATACGACGAGATGGGTGACAAGGAAGGCGCGCTCGAGTTGCTCAACGAGGTGCTCACCGAGGGTGGCCCCGCGCAGCAGGCGGCGGCGCGGACCCTGATCGAAAAACTGGGGTGATTCCCGTCAATGTCGCCGCCGTGGGGCGCAGGCCTCGCGGCGGCGTTTTCTTTTGAGCATGCACGCGGGGCTGATCCTGTTGCTGTGGGTCGCGGGGGTTGCATCGGTGCAGCTCGCGAGTGGTGCGCTGCTGGCAGCGCTGGTGGCCGGCACGCTGTTGCTGGTGATCGTGTTTGCCCGCATGCGCGGCGTTCGGCTGATTCGTCGCGTACGAGTGCTGCTGCTGGCCATATTCGTTCTGTTTGCATGGTTTACGCCGGGGGAGGCGCTCGTGAGTGCTTTCCCGGTGCTCAGCCCGACGCGGGAAGGGCTGACGCTTGCACTGGTTCATGCAGGGCGCTTGCTTGTGGTTGTATGCTGCGTGGCCTTGCTCCTCGAGCGCCTGTCACCTGACCGGCTGGTGAGCGGGTTATATGCCTTGTGCAGACCGGGAGCAGTGCTCGGCCTGTCGGCGCAGCGGGTTGCGCTGAGGCTTCTGCTGGTCCTGCGTTATGTCGATGATGCGCGCGGTGGACGTCATGAATGGAAGCAGTGGCTGTTGGCGACTGACGAGCCGGTGTCACCCGTCCATCTCGTACGTGAGCGTTTTGGGTCGGCAGACCTTGTCGTCCTTGTTCTGGTGGGTGGATTGTTGGGATGGTGGATGTGGTAAGGATTGCGCTCTGTATCGAGTACGCGGGCGATGCATTCGAAGGCTGGCAGAGCCAGCGTCATGGTCGGACCGTGCAGGATGTTCTTGAAGCTGCAATCGAGCGAATTGCGGGTGAGTTCGTGCGTCTTCAGGTGGCAGGGCGCACCGATACGGGCGTGCATGCGACTGCGCAAGTCGCCCATTTCGACACCACCGCGCGACGTCCGGTCACGGCCTGGGTGCGCGGGGTCAATACCCATTTGCCGAGGACGGTCGTGGTGAAGTGGGCAGTCGAGGTCGACGACCGCTTTCATGCACGGTTTCTCGCCTACGAACGCGCCTACCGCTACATTCTCTACAACTCGCCGTCGCGGCCGGCGGTGATGGCGGGGAAAGTGGGCTGGTTTCATCCGCCGCTGGATGAGTCGCGCATGATCGAAGCCGCCAGCCTGCTGGTGGGCAAGCATGATTTCTCGGCCTTCCGGGCGTCCTGCTGCCAGTCGAAGACGCCAGTACGGGTGATGTACGATGCGCGCGTTACGCGTGCGGGTGATTATCTGGCCCTCGATTTCCGGGCCAATGGTTTCCTCCATCACATGGTTCGGAACCTGGTCGGTGCGCTGGTCTACATTGGCAAGGGACACTACCCGCCGGAATGGCTTGGTGAGGTGCTGGAGCGTGGCGACCGTTCGATTGCTGCGCCCACATTCGAGGCCGCCGGGCTCTACCTTTGCGGTGTGGCGTACCCTCCAGACTGGCCGCTGCCAGGGGATGGGCGTATCATCTCTCAGCCTCAGCTTCCCCTCCTCTGAATGTCACGTACCCGAATCAAGATCTGCGGCCTGACCCGGCCGCAGGATGTCCGCGCGGCGGTTGATGCCGGTGCCGACGCCATCGGCTTCGTGTTCTATCCGCCCAGCCCGCGCCATGTCAGCTTCGATCAGGCGGCCGAGCTCGCGGCCTTGCTGCCGCCCTTTGTCACGGCCGTCGGCCTGTTCGTCAATCCCGATCCCGGATTCGTCGATGAGGCCCTGCGCCGCGTGCCCTTGCAGCTGCTACAGTTCCACGGCGACGAAGCCGAGGCGGACTGTGCCCGCTATGGCCGTCCATGGATCCGGGCTGCGAGAGTGCGGGCGGGGGTCGATCTGTTAGAATTCGCAGCTTGCCACCCCGGCGCCCGCGGTATTTTGCTCGACGCATTTGTCGAGGGTTATGGCGGGGGAGGCAAGACTTTCGATTGGTCCCTCATCCCCGCGGGACTCGACAGGCCTCTCATCCTTTCCGGCGGACTCGATCCGGAAAACGTGCGTGAGGCGGTTCGTCGTGTGCGCCCCTGGGCGGTGGATGTGTCCAGTGGTGTTGAAGTGGCCAAGGGAATCAAGGACGCAGCCATGATGGCTGCGTTCATTGCCGGAGTTCGAGATGCAGATGGCTGACATGCAGTACCAGTTTCCGGATGAGAAGGGCCACTTCGGTCCGTACGGCGGCGTCTTTGTCGCAGAGACGCTCATGCCCGCGCTCGAAGAGTTGCGTCTGGCGTACGCCGAATGTATGGCCGATCCGGCTTTCATCGCCGAGTTCGAGCACGATCTGAAGCACTACGTCGGGCGCCCAAGCCCGATTTACCATGCCAAGCGCTGGTCGGACCTGCTCGGCGGCGCGCAGATCTACCTGAAGCGCGAAGACCTCAATCACACCGGTGCCCACAAGGTGAACAACTGCATCGGCCAGGCGATGGTGGCCCGGCGCATGGGCAAGCCGCGCGTGATCGCAGAAACCGGTGCCGGACAGCACGGCGTGGCAACGGCAACGGTTGCGGCGCGCTACGGCATGGAGTGCGTGGTCTACATGGGCTCGGAAGACGTCAAGCGCCAGGCGGCCAACGTCTATCGCATGAAGCTCCTCGGTGCGACCGTGGTTCCCGTCGAGTCGGGCTCCAAGACGCTCAAGGATGCGCTGAACGAGGCCATGCGCGACTGGGTGACCAACATCGCCAACACCTTCTACATCATTGGTACGGTTGCGGGGCCGCATCCCTATCCGATGATGGTGCGGGACTTCCAGACCGTCATCGGCAAGGAATGCCTGGTGCAGATGCCGGAAGCGGCCGGGCGCCAGCCTGATTACGTGATTGCCTGCGTCGGTGGCGGCTCCAACGCCATGGGCATCTTCCATCCCTACATTGGTGTCGAGGGCGTGCGCCTGATCGGCGTCGAAGCGGCAGGCGATGGGATCGAGACCGGGCGTCACGCCGCACCGCTGACCGCCAACGTCAAGCCTGGCGTGCTGCACGGCAACCGCACCTATCTGATGCAGGATGAGGACGGCCAGATCACCGAGACGCATTCGATTTCCGCCGGTCTCGACTACCCCGGCGTCGGCCCAGAACATGCGTGGCTGAAGGATTCTTCACGTGCCGAGTATGTCGCGGTGACGGACAGCGAGGCGCTTCAGGCCTTCCACGATCTGTGCCGCTTCGAAGGCATCATCCCGGCGCTCGAGTCCTCGCATGCCCTTGCGCATGCGGCAAAGCTCGCAGCGACCTTGCCCAGGGACAAGGTTCTGCTCGTGAACCTTTCCGGACGTGGCGACAAGGACATGCACACGGTTGCCGAGCGTTCGGGAATCCAGTTCTAACCCGCTGCGGACCGCCCTGCGGTCCGCATTGCCGGACTTAATCATGTCGAAAATCCAGACCACCTTTCAGCGTTTGCAGGCCGAGGGCCGCAAGGCGTTGATTCCTTTCATCACTGCGGGCGACCCGGACGGCGAACTCACTGTTCCGCTGATGCATGCGATGGTTGCCGGCGGCGCCGACATCATCGAGCTTGGCGTCCCGTTCTCCGACCCGATGGCCGACGGTCCGACCATTCAGCGCGCTTCCGAACGTGCGCTGGCAGCAGGCATGACCCTGCGCAAGGTGCTTGCGATCGTGCGTGCCTTCCGCGCAGAGGATCAGACGACGCCGGTCGTGCTGATGGGTTATGCCAATCCGATCGAGGCGATGGGCGAGGATACCTTCATCGCAGTCGCCAGCGAAGCCGGGGTCGATGGCGTGCTGGTGGTGGACTATCCGCCCGAAGAATGCACCCGCTTTGCTGCGCTGTCCAAGGCCGCCGGGCTCGATCCGATCTTCCTGCTGGCACCGACGTCGTCGGAGCAGCGCTTCCGCGATGTCGCCGAAGCCGGCAGTGGCTATATCTACTACGTGTCGCTTAAGGGCGTGACGGGGTCGGGGAACCTCGACTTCGACGAGGTGGCACGGCGCATTCCGCAGATCCGCGCCGCAGTGGGCATGCCTGTTGGTGTCGGTTTTGGCATCCGTGATGCCGAGAGCGCAAAACGCATTGGTGAAGTGGCCGATGCGGTGGTGATCGGCAGTCGCATCATCGAAGAGATCGAACGCAGTCCCCGCGACGCGGTGGTGTCCAATGTATCCGCCTTCATCCGCGGCATTCGTGCCGCACTGGATGAGATTGCAGGAGCCAAACAATGAGCTGGTTGCAGAAACTGCTGCCGCCCAAGATCAAACGCAATGATCCGGGCGCACGAAACAAATCGATTCCGGAAGGGCTGTGGAGCAAGTGCCCGGCCTGTGAGGCGGTGCTCTATCGCTCCGATCTCGAAAGCAACATGAGCGTCTGTCCCAAGTGCGGCCACCATCAGCGTGTCCGTGCGCGCACGCGTCTCGACCAGTTGCTTGATCCGGAAGGCCGGCACGAGATCGGTGCCGAAGTGATTCCGGTCGATCCGCTCAAGTTCAAGGACTCCCGCAAGTACCCCGAGCGCCTGTCTACCGCCGCGGCCGATACCGGCGAAGCTGACGCAATGGTGGTGATGCAGGGTGCGATTCTTACCGTGCCTGTGGTCGTTGCCTGCTTCGAGTTCGAATTTCTCGGCGGTTCGATGGGATCGGTGGTCGGGGAGCGTTTCGTGCGCGGTGCAAAGGCTGCACTCGAGCAGCGCATCCCGTTCATCTGCATTACCGCAACCGGCGGCGCGCGCATGCAGGAAGGGCTGTTCTCGCTGATGCAGATGGCGAAGACGACGGCCGTCATTACCCAGCTGGCGCAACGCAAGCTGCCCTTCATCTCCCTGCTGACCGATCCGACCATGGGCGGCGTCTCGGCGAGCTTTGCCTTCATGGGCGATGTGGTGATCGCCGAGCCCGGTGCGCTGATTGGCTTTGCAGGCCCACGCGTCATTGAGCAGACCGTGCGCGAGACCCTGCCGGACGGCTTCCAGCGCTCCGAGTTTCTGCTTGAGAAGGGTGCGATCGACATGATTGTCGATCGTCGCGAACTGCGTCAGCGCATTGCCGAAATTCTTGCGCTGCTCAGCCGACAGCCCGCCGTCCATGCCTGATCTGCAGGAAGTGAGCGGCGCGATGCCGAATACGGTCGACAAGTGGCTCGCGCTGCTCGAATCACGTCACACCCAGACCATCCAGCTCGGACTCGAGCGGGTGGGCGCGGTGCGTGCGGCGCTCGGCCCGGACCCCGAGGGCCTCGTGGTGATCACGGTCGGCGGTACCAATGGCAAGGGCTCGACATGCGCGATGCTCGAGTCCATTCTGCTCGCCGAAGGCTATCGGGTCGGCTGCTACACCTCGCCCCACCTGTTGCGCTACAACGAGCGGGTGCGCATTGATGGCAAGGATGTCGAAGATGCCGCGCTGGTCGCGGCCTTCGATGCCGTGGAGCACGCGCGGGGCAACACCCCGCTGACCTATTTCGAGCATGGCACGCTGGCCGCGTGGGAAGTGTTCCGCACGCAAGGGCTCGACGTCGTCATTCTAGAAGTCGGGCTCGGTGGCCGCCTGGACGCGGTCAACGTGTTCGACTCAGACTGCGCGATCGTTACCGGGGTGGCCATGGATCACATGGATTACCTGGGTGACACCCGTGAAGCGATCGGCTTTGAGAAGGCGGGCATCTTTCGCGCCGGACGGCCGGCCGTGTTCGGCGATCCGCAGCCGCCGCAGTCGCTGCTTGATCACGCGGCAGCGATCGGTACGCAGTTGTGGATCAGCGGGCGCGATTTCGGGTTCGGCGGTGATCGTCAGCAGTGGGGTTACTGGCGCTATGCAGCGCCACAGGCCAGCGGTGCGCTGACCAAGCGCGGCGGGCTGGCCTATCCGTCCCTGCGCGGCGCCAATCAGCTGCTCAACGCTGCAGCGGTCATGACCGCACTCGACACCCTGCGTGATCGTATCCCGGTGTCGATGCAGGCCGTTCGCGAAGGGTTGATGCTGGTCGAAGTGCCGGGCCGCTTCCAGGTGCTTGCCGGGCGGCCCACGGTCGTCCTCGACGTTGCGCACAATCCGCAGGCGGCCGGCGTACTGTCCGAGAATCTTGCGGGCATGAGCTTCCACCCAGAAACGGCTGCAGTGCTGGGCATGTTCGGCGACAAGGATGTCGAAGGCGTCGTTGCACGACTGCGAGACCGCGTGGACCACTGGTTTCTGGCCGATCTGCCGGGCCCGCGTGGACTGTCTGCGGACGAGCTTGCGCTGCGTGTGCGCGCGGCAGAGGCGAAGGGCGACATTCAATGTTTCAAAACGCCTGCCGAGGCATTTTCCGCAGCGCGGAAAAGTGTTGAGGAGGGTGATAGAATCGTAGTCTTTGGTTCATTCCTGACAGTGGCCGATGTCCTGGCAACGATTCGTGCTGAGCGGCACTGAAGAGGTTTTCCGGTGAGTGACACAGACAACCTCGAGATCAAGAAGCGGGCTCGCAGGCGCCTGGTGGGTGCTGCCGCGCTCGCGCTGCTGGCTGCGATCGTGCTGCCGATGGCAATGGACCAGGAGCCTCAGCTGTCCTCCCAGGATATCCAGATCTCGATTCCCGACCGCGAAGCGACCGCCAGCCAGGCACGGCCAATTGCGCCCAGCCAGCCAGTGGTGGCTAGCGAGCCTGACGTGGCGCCCGCACCAATAGAACAGCCCCCCGTCAATTCACCGCCGCCTGCCGTTGCCACAACGTCCCCTGCGCCTGCCGCAGAAGCGCCGGCCTCACCTCCGAAACCTGCCGCGTCACCTTCGCGCGAAGAAGACGAAGCTGCCAGGGTGAAGGCCTTGCTGAGCGGTGCCGCGGTTCCCGCAGCGGCGGCCTCATCCGAATCCTTCGTCATTCAGATTGGTGCCTTCAGTGACGAAGCCAAGGCGTCGGCGCTGGCAGCCGACCTGAAAAAGAAGGGCTTCGCCGCCTACACTGAGAAGGCAGGCAAGGTTACGCGCGTTCGTGTCGGCCCGGTGCCGGCGCGGAGCGATGCCGAGAAGCTTGCAGCGAAACTGCGTTCGCAGGGACACAACGCGGTGCTCGCGGCGCGCTGATTGGTTGCAATGACGGTTTTCGACTACGTTTTTCTGGCCGTGCTCGGCCTGTCGGCAGCCGTTGGACTGTGGCGCGGGCTTGTGAGCGAAGTCATGGCCTTGGTGGCGTGGCTGGCAGCACTGCTCGCAGCCTGGCGTTATTCGGGCGAGGCTGCGGGCTTGCTGAGCGGCATCATCAGCGACCCCGCATGGCGCCAGATTGCGGGTTTTGCCGCGATCGTCATCGTCGTGCTGTTGTTGGCGGCGTTTCTGCGCTTCCTGTTGAGAGAGTTGCTCAAGGCCGCAGGCCTGGGGGCAACCGACCGTTTTTTTGGCGCACTGTTCGGCCTGGCCCGCGGCCTGGCGATCACGTTCGCAGTAGTGTTGATTGGTGGTCTGGTGGGGGTGTCGCGTGAGCCGTGGTGGGCAAATGCGATGTTTTCACCGCCGCTGGAGACGGCAGTAATTGCTGCCAAACCGTGGCTGCCGGATGCGGTAGCCGACAGAGTTCGTTTCAGATAGGCAGGGTTTCCATGTGCGGAATTCTTGGGGTCGTCGCGACTTCCCCGGTTAATCAGTTGCTCTATGACGGTCTTCAGGTGCTTCAGCACCGGGGCCAGGACGCGGCAGGCATTGCCACGGCCGAGGGCGGTCGTTTTCACATGCACAAGGGTTCCGGCCTGGTGCGGGACGTGTTCCGCACGCGCAACATGCGTAACCTTGAAGGTAACTGGGGTATCGGCCATGTGCGTTACCCCACGGCAGGGTCGGCGTACAACGCGGCCGAAGCCCAGCCCTTCTACGTCAATTCGCCGTTCGGGCTGCTGCTGGCACACAACGGCAACCTGACGAATTCGGAAGAACTCAAGCGCGAGATGTTTCTCGCCGATCTGCGTCACATCAACACCAACTCCGACTCGGAAGTGTTGCTCAACGTGCTGGCGCACGAACTGCAGGCGGCTGCCAACGGCCTCAAACTCGACGAAGACGCGGTCTTCCGCGCGGTGGCAGGCGTACACCGCCGCTGTCGTGGTGCCTACGCTGCCGTCGTGATGATTGCAGGCTTTGGTCTGCTCGCCTTCCGCGACCCGTTCGGCATCCGTCCGCTGGTGATCGGACGCAACGACGTCGACGCGGGAACGGAGTGGATGGTGGCCTCCGAGTCGGTTGCACTCGATGTGCTCGGCTTCAAGTTGCTGCGCGACGTCGCGCCCGGTGAGGCTGTTCTGGTCGACATCGATGGCAATTTCCGCAGCCGTCAGTGTGCAGAGAAGACGGTCGAAGCGCCGTGCATGTTCGAATTCGTCTACCTCGCGCGTCCGGACTCGATCATTGACGGTGTGTCGGTGTATGAGTCGCGGGTCAAGATGGGCGAGTTCCTCGCCGAGAAGATGAAGCGCACGCTGCCGAACGTCCACATCGACGTGGTCATCCCGATTCCGGATTCGAGCCGGCCGTCGGCAATGGAAATGGCCCACCGGCTGAACCTTCCCTATCGCGAAGGCTTCGTCAAGAACCGCTACATCGGCCGCACCTTCATCATGCCGGGGCAGGCGACGCGGCGGAAGTCGGTGCGTCAGAAGCTCAACACCATTCATCAGGAGTTCAAGGGCAAGAGCGTGCTGCTGGTGGATGATTCGATCGTGCGCGGCACGACCAGCAAGGAAATCGTTAACATGGCCCGCGAGGCCGGTGCGAGCAAGGTCTATCTGGCTTCTGCGGCGCCGCCCGTTCGTTACGCGAACGTGTACGGCATCGACATGCCGACCCGCGGCGAGCTGATCGCCAGCGATCGCGATGAAGCCGAAATCTGTCGGCAGATCGGTGCCGATGGCCTGATCTATCAGGACCTCGATGACCTCAAGGCATCGATGCGCGCACTGAACCCGTCGATCAAGTTCTTCGAAACGTCGTGTTTCGACGGCTGCTACGTGACGGGTGACATCACGGCCGAGTACCTCAGCGGGGTCGAGAGCCAGCGTTGTGAGGTCAAGCCGGCCTCGCGCGAGGACAGCGACAGCGACCAGATGGACCTGAACCTCATCACGCATCCGGACCAATGACATCGATGGCGGATAGCAAAGACAACTACGATCTGGACACGCTTGCGGTGCGTGCCGGCATCGACCGCAGTCAGTTCAACGAGCACAGCGAGGCGATGTACCTGACCTCGAGCTTCGTGTTCGACAACGCAGCCCAGGCGGCTGCGCGGTTTTCGGGTGCGGAAGAGGGCAACGTCTATGCCCGTTTCTCGAACCCGACGGTGACGGCGATGCAGACGCGTCTTGCCGCGCTCGAAGGCGGCGAGGCCTGCATCGCGACGGCGTCCGGCATGTCCGCGATCCTGTCGCTGGCAATGTCGGTGCTGCAGTCGGGCGATCATGTGGTGGCGTCGCTGGGGCTGTTCGGATCGACCCAGCAGCTCTTTGGCAATGTCCTGAGCAAGTTCGGCATCGAGACGACCTTCGTTCCGGCGACCGATCTTGGCGCCTACCGCGACGCCGTGCGTGCTTCCACCAAGCTGTTCTTCATCGAGACGCCGTCCAATCCGCTGACCGAGGTTGTCGATATCGCAGCAGTTGCCGGGATCGCGCATGAAGCAGGGGCCATTCTTGCGGTCGATAACTGCTTCTGTTCCCCGGTGTTGCAGCGTCCGCTCGAACTCGGCGCTGACGTGGTCGTGCATTCGGCGACCAAGTATCTGGATGGGCAGGGACGGGTGCTCGGTGGCGCTGTTGTGGGCCCGAAAGTCATTACCGACGAGGTGTTCAAGTTCTTGCGCACTGCGGGGCCGACGCTGTCACCGTTCAATGCCTGGGTCATCCTCAAGGGCCTCGAAACACTGCGCATCCGCATGGATGCGCAGTCCGCCAGCGCGCTTGAACTGGCACGCTGGCTTGAGGCTCAGCCGGGCGTCGCCCGCGTCTTCTACCCCGGACTGCCCTCGCACCCGCAGCATGAGCTGGCAATGAGGCAGCAGAAGAGTGGCGGCGCCATTCTGAGCTTCGAAGTCAAGGGTGGGCGCGAGGCGGCATGGAAGGTGGTCGATTCCACCAGGATGATTTCGATCACCGCCAATCTTGGCGACACCAAGACCACGATTACGCATCCTGCCACCACGACACACGGGCGCATCTCGCCCGAAGCGCGCGCCGCAGCGGGCATTGGCGACGGACTGTTGCGCATCGCCGTGGGGCTGGAGTCGATTGACGACCTCAAGGCCGATCTGGCTCGAGGACTGGCAGGCTGATTTCCTGCTGCAAGCGTGCCGTACCCTGAAAAGCGCTGGTTGCATGACCGGCGCTTTTTTATTGCCGTATCGTTCCGTCGCTACGGTGCAGCGGTGACTGTCGAAGAATGGATACAGACGGCTCTGCATTGCGAATGCGGTGCGCCTCACGGGCGATTTGCGTAGACTGACGGTGACAGGGCGTATGCGATCTGCGCCTTCGGCACCTGACAACATGGGCGACATGAATGACGGATCACACAACGGGCAGCGTACATACCGAGATTGAACAGATCATCGCGGCACTCGAACACGGGAAGTACAAGCGTGTTCGAAAGATGCTGCATCAGATGCATCATGCCAAGATCGCGGGGCTGCTCGAGGTGCTCGATCCGGAGCAGCGCCTTGCCGTGTGGCAACAGGTCGATTCTGGGCATGAGGCGCGCATTCTCGCTCACCTCAATCCCGCACTCGGGCGCCATCTGGTCAGCGAGTCGGGCGACCATGCCAGTCATCAGGAAGAGGAAGCGGAAAGCGAGGAGTCGTCCGCGGCAACGCAGATCCGCGAAGTTCGGGGCGCGCTGGCGCAGGGCAAGCTCAAACGCGTGGGCAAGATTCTGCGGGACATGCACCCGGCCAAAGCAGCCGGATTGCTGGAGTCACTCCCGCCAAAAGAGCGTATCGCCGCCTGGGGGATGGTCGAGGCCGATCGCGCTGGCAAGGTCCTGACCTATCTGCATGGCGAGAGTTGCGCTGCGCTGGCGCTCGAAATGGATCACGAGGATCTGGTGATCGCGGCTGAAAGGCTCGATCTCGATGATCTCGTCGACCTTATTCAGGCCTTGCCCGACGAGAACGGGCAGCAGCTGATGCGCGCCACCTACGGCCGGCGCCGCGAGAAGCTCGAGTCGATGCTGTCCTATCCCGAGGATTCAGCGGGCGGCCTGATGAACGCGGATCAGATCGTGGTGCGGCCCGATGTGCGTCTGGCAACCGTGCTCGGCTATCTGCGCCTGATCAAATCGCTGCCGGTGCAGACCGACATGCTGATGGTGGTCGACCGCAAGGGTATCTATCAGGGCGTGCTCAGGCTCAGTGCGCTGGTGACGGCCAAGCCGGAGTTCAAGGTGGCCGAAGTGATGGAGACCGAGCTCCCGGTCATCGCGGTGACCACGTCCTCCGATGAGGTCGCGCGCCTGTTTCAGGATCACGACCTGCTGTCTGCCCCGGTGGTGGACGAGAACGGCTTGCTGCTCGGGCGGATTACCGTCGATGACGTGGTCGATCTGATCCGCGAAAGCTCGGATCGCGCCATGATGCACATGGCCGGTCTGGACGAAGAGGCCGACATGTTCGCCCCGGTGCTCACCAGTTCCCGGCGACGGGCGGTCTGGCTCGGCATCAACCTCGTGACCGCCTTCCTTGCCGCCTGGGTGATCGGGCTGTTCCAGACCACGCTCGAGCGCGTGGTTGCGCTCGCCGTGCTGATGCCAATCGTTGCCAGCATGGGGGGCATTGCGGGCAGCCAGACGCTGACGCTGGTGATTCGCGGCATGGCGCTCGGTCAGGTCGGGGGCAGCAATGCGCGGGCACTGCTCGGCAAGGAAATCGGCATCGCGCTGCTGAACGGTTTGCTGTGGGCGGTGGTCGTGGCATTGCTGGCCGTCGCCTGGTTCGGAGACTGGCAGATCGGCGGTGTCATCGGCGCGGCGATTCTGATCAATCTGCTGTTTGCTGCACTCGCCGGTCTGGTGGTACCGATGGTTCTCGACCGCATGGGAATCGACCCCGCGCTGGCGGGCGGGGTGATTCTGACGACCGTGACCGACGTCATCGGTTTCTTTGCCTTTCTCGGACTCGCCTCAATCGTGCTGTAGTCCCGGTCTGCAGACGGGATCGCGTTCAGGCGGCTGCGGTGGCGGGCTTGATCGGCGCTTCCTTGATCGGCAGGTTCACGAGCGCAGCGAAGGCGGCCAAGGCCATGTCGGCGTACCACATCCATGAGTAGTCGCCGAGCATGGTCAGGCTCAGGCCGCCCAGCCATGCCCCCAGAAAGCCGCCGATCTGGTGCGAGAGCAGGGTCATGCCGAACAGGGTCGCCAGGTAGCGCACGCCGAAGAGTTTGCCAACAATGGTGGCCGTTGGCGGTACGGTGGCCAGCCAGGTGAAGCCGAGCCCGGCTGCAAATGCATAAAAGGTCCACTCGGTCTTTGGCAGCAGCAGGTAAAGCGCGATCAGCAGCACGCGCGAGCCGTACATCCCCGCCAGAACATATTTGCTGCGATAACGCGATACACAGGATCCGGCATACAGGCTGCCGAAGATATTCGCCAGGCCGATGATCGCGAGCGACCAGCTTGCGACCGACGGCGGCAGGCCGCACAGGTCGACCTCTCCCGGCAGGTGCGTGACCAGGAAGGCGATATGGAAGCCGCAAGTGAAGAAGCCTGCATGGAGCAGGATGTAGCTGCGGTCCTTGAATGCATTGCGAATTGCACGCAAGGCACCGGTATCCTCTTCGTGGTGCTGGACGGGCGGCTGTTGCGTGCCGGTGAGCTTGTTGATCAAAGGCAGTGCAAGCAGTGTCATGGCGGCCATCGCCCACATTGCACCCATCCATCCCGTGAGCTGTATCAGTTTCTGCAGGACGGGCGCAAAGACGAACTGGCCGAAAGACCCTCCTGCATTGATCACGCCCGAGGCAGTGCCGCGGCTCTCCAGAGGAAGGCGCTGTGCGGCGGCGCCGATCAGCACCGAGAAGCTGGCCGCACCCGACCCCATTGCGAACAGCAGGCCAAGCGAAACGGTGAGGCCGAAGCTGGACTCGATGAAGGGGGTGACAGCACTCCCCAGCGACAATGCAAGCACGCCGGCGATGAGCACGGCTCGGGGGCCGTAGCGATCGGCGGCCGCACCGGCGATGGGCTGGATCGCACCCCAGGTGAATTGTCCGATGGCCAGCGCAAAGCTGATGGTGGCAATGCCGAGTCCTGTGGAAGTGTTCATCGGGCTGATGAACAGTCCCTGCGACTGGCGGATGCCCATTGTGATCGCAAGAATGCCTGCTGCGGCCAGGGTGACGGCAAAGGCATCGGGCCGTCTTAAGGTACGGAACATGGTGGGCCTGTCTAACGCAAGGTGAAATAGGTGAGAGGTGAGGCGTCAGAATAGCCTGACGGCTGCATGTCAAACAAATCGGTTTGGCGCAGGGCGGTTGTGCCCGGTGATGGCCGAGCCTCGCCTCGCCACGGTCGCTGCGCGCGCGCCCTTAGGCCTGAGTCTGGTCGGCGGTCTTGAATTGCCTGCCGTCAAACGACAGCCAGGTGGCATGGTCGTGCCAGTCGGACAGAACCCAGCGTACGCATTCATGGCCATCTACATGATGCAGGTGACGTGCAGGACGGTGAGTGTGGCCGTGAATCAGGGCAGGATGGCCGTACTGGCGCAGGATGGCTTCCACCGCCTCGGCATTGACGTCCATGATGGTCATTGCCTTGTCCTGCTTCGCGGCTTCGCTCTGCTTGCGCAGGCTTTCGATGAAGGCCTTGCGGGCGGCGAGCGGCTGGGACAGGAACCCGGTCTGCCAGGCGGGATCGCGGACCTGGCTGCGATAGGCCTGATAGGAAAGGTCGTCGGTGCACAAGGCATCGCCGTGGCTGAGCAGGATGTGCTGCGAGCCCAATGCAAGCAGGGACGGGTCGGGCAGCAGTTGCATGCCCGTGATACGGGCAAAGTCGTCGCCTGCCAGCAGGTCGCGGTTGCCCGTCATGTAGAAAAGCTGGACGCCGCTATCGGACAGCGCGCGCAGCGCGGCGCACATGTCACGATTGAAGGGGGCGTCGATATCGTCGTCGCCGGCCCAGTATTCGAACAGGTCGCCGAGGATGAACAGGCTGCCGGCCTCACGTGCCGGGCCTTCGATAAATCCGAGAAAGGCTGCGACCGTCTCCGGGTGGTCCTCGGAAAGATGCAGGTCGGAAATGAACAATGCCGGAAGCGCCGCATGAAGGGCTTCCGGCATTGCGGCGCCACGCCCGTCGCTGCCGGCGGACATGGCTGCGCCCGAATCAGACAACTTCGGCGCGCTCGATGATCACGTCTTCTTTCGGCACGTCCTGGTGGAAGCCGCTGGAGCCGGTCTTGACCGCACGGATCTTGTCGACAACATCCATGCCATCGCTGACCTGGCCGAACACGCAGTAACCCCAGCCCTGAAGGTCGGGCGAACGGTAGTTGAGGAAGTCGTTGTCGGAGAGGTTGATGAAGAACTGGGCAGACGCGGAGTGCGGTGCCTGGGTGCGGGCCATGGCAACGGTGCCGCGGTTGTTCTTGAGGCCGTTGTCGGCTTCGTTCTTGATCGTGTCGCGCGTGGCCTTCTGCTTCATGCCGGGCTCGAAACCACCACCCTGGATCATGAAGCCGTCGATGACGCGGTGGAACACGGTGTTGTCGTAGTGGCCGGCTTCGACGTACGCAAGGAAGTTCTCGACCGTGACGGGCGCCTTCTCTGCATCGAGTTCGAGGGTGATCACGCCGTGGTTGGTGTGCAGTTTGACTGCCATGCTGTTCTCCTGTGGGCTTATTTGCTGGGGGTCGTTGCAGCGTCGAGGACGCGTGCCGACTCGATGGTGACCGGTTCGAGCGGCACGTTCTGATGCATGCCGGCGTTGCCCGTTTTTACCTTGGCGATCTTCTCGACCACATCCATGCCGCGGACAACCTTGCCGAATACCGCATAGCCCCAGCCGTCGCGTGACGGATAGTCGAGAAAGGTGTTGGGCACGAGGTTGATGAAGAACTGTGCCGAGGCCGAATGCGGGTCAGCCGTGCGTGCCATGGCCAGTGTGCCGGGCAGGTTCTTGAGGCCGTTCTTCGCCTCGTTCTCGATCGGGGCACGAGTCGGCTTCTGCGTCATCTTTGCGTCGAAACCGCCGCCCTGGACCATGAAGCCATCGATGACGCGGTGGAACACGGTGTTGTCGTAGTGGCCGTCCTTGACGTACTGGACGAAGTTCGCGGACGACTTTGGTGCCTTCTCGGCATTGAGTTCGATCACGATGTCGCCGTGGTTCGTCTTGAGCTCAACCATGGGGTTGGCTGCGAAAGCCTGAATGCTGCAGCTGATGAAAGCGATCAGTGCAAGAGCCTGCTTCTTCATGCGGTCTCCGGGAGATGGGTAACGGCAGGGTTGCCGGATGAGGTGCGAGCAGTCCCTCTTGGCGCCAGGGCGCATGGAGGGTCGGCAAAAGTTCGCAATTATGCGCCGTGCTATACTTTTGGCGGGTAATCCGGGCTGCTAACCAGCCCCGGATTCTACCAACAAGCGGCAAGCACTCATAGTTTCCTGTGTCGCGACGCTGACAGCGGTAACACAACGGAGCGGGTCCGGTCGGAGCCCGCTTTTTTGCTGCCGCGACTGACGAATCACACTGTTTCGCGGCTGTCGCCGCGAGCGCTTTTCGGTTATCTGCATGCTCACCATCTACAACTCGCTCACCCGCAAGAAGGAACACTTTCAACCCATCGATGCCGGCAAGGTCCGCATGTATGTCTGCGGCATGACGGTGTACGACTACTGTCACCTCGGCCACGCGCGGGTGATGGTGGTGTTCGACATGGTGACGCGCTGGTTGCGCGCGAGCGGGCTTGATGTGACCTATGTGCGCAACATCACCGATATTGACGACAAGATCATCCGGCGGGCGCAGGAAAACGGCGAAAGCATCCGTGCGCTGACCGATCGCTTCATTGCGGCGATGCATGAGGATGCGGACGCCCTCGGTGTGTTGCGCCCTGACCACGAGCCGCGGGCAATGGATTACGTAGCCGGCATGCAGAGCCTGATCGGCCGCCTCGAGGCCAAGGGGCTGGCCTATGTCGCTGCCAACCGTGACGTGTGCTTTGCGGTGCGCAAGTTCGACGGTTACGGCAAGCTGTCGGGCAAGTCGATCGACGAGCTGCGGGCCGGCGAGCGTGTTGATGTGGTCGGCGACAAGAACGATCCGCTCGATTTCGTGCTGTGGAAGCATGCCAAGGCGGAAGAGCCGGAAGAGGCGAAGTGGGCCTCGCCGTGGGGAAGTGGTCGTCCGGGCTGGCATATCGAGTGCTCGGCGATGAGTGCCGATCTGCTCGGCGAGCATTTCGACATTCACGGTGGCGGGCAGGATCTGCAGTTTCCGCATCACGAGAACGAGATTGCGCAGTCGGAAGGTGCGCATGGTCACGCTTTCGTTAACTACTGGATGCACAACGGTTTTGTCCGGGTCGACGACGAAAAGATGTCGAAATCCCTGGGCAATTTCTTCACCATCCGTGAGGTGCTGAAGCAGTACGACCCCGAGGTCGTGCGCTTTTTCATCCTGCGTGCCCATTACCGCAGTCCGCTGAACTACTCGGACGCCCATCTCGACGATGCGCGTCAGGCGCTGACGCGGCTGTATACAGCGCTCAAGGCCGTGCCGGTCACGGACGCCGAGCCTGACTGGAGCACGCCATGGGCGCAGCGTTTTCAGGCTGCGATGGACGACGATTTCAACACCGCGGAAGCGCTTGCCGTGCTGTTCGAGCTTGCCAACGAGGTCAATCGTGGCGCAGCCCCTGAGCTTGCGCAGCAGCTGCGCGCGCTGGGCAAGGTGCTCGGTTTGCTCGAACGCGACGCAACAGCCTTCCTGCAGGGCGGGGTGCAGACGGAGGGCGGGCTGGACGTCGCCGAGATCGAGCGCATGATCGAAGCCCGGGTCAGCGCGAAGAAGGGGCGCGATTTCGCCGAAGCCGACCGCCTTCGTGCGGCCTTGCTCGAAGCCGGGATCGTGCTGGAGGACAGTGCTCAGGGCACGACCTGGCGTCGCGCCTGATCCTGAAGCAGAAAAGGGGCTGCACCCTGACGGGTGCAGCCCCTTTTTTGTCCGTTGCAGTGCTCAGTGCCCGAAGCTGCCCTTGCCGATCACCGTGAGATCCACGAAGTTCAAGCCGCTCCTGCTGCGAGACGAGAAGGCCAGGCGCAGACCGCCGGCATCCCAGTCGCCGAGGCTCTCCAGTGCGCTGACCAGACGTTCGCGGCTGAGCTCACGCCCGGCACGGCGCAGGCCCTCGCTGAAGCTGCGTGCGGCAAGATAGCCCTCAAGGGCGGTGTATGAGTAGCTTTGCCCGGCCTTGTCGGCAGCCTGCCGGTATTCGCGCACCATCGGGTAGTCGATGCGAAAAGGCGAGGGCATGACCTGGGCGATCACCATGCCGCGGGCTTTCTCTCCGAGCTCCCGAATCAACTGGCGGCTGCTGATCACCGACAGGCCGTAAAGCATCGGTCGATAGTCGGTCTCCAGCAGCGCCCGCATGAAGGCCGGGGAGCTGTTGCCCGCGGTCACCAGAATGACCGCAGCGGTGTTGCCCGCGACGACCTTGCTGACGGCTTCGGCTGCGTTGCTGCCGTCAGATGCGATTGGCGCAACAATCGGCGCGGGCAGGCCACGACGGGTGAGGGCTGCAGTTGCGGCGTCAAGCCCGGCCTGTCCGAAGGGGTCGGCATGGTGCACCACTGCGATCGATTTCACTCCGATATTGGCGAGATGGTCGACCATCTTTTCGATTTCCTGCGAATACGAGGCGCGCAGGTGAAAGACGAGCGGGTTGCCTGGGGTGCGGACCGCATCGGCTCCTGTATAGGGGGCGAAAAAGGGCACCTTGGCAGCGGTGGCAACCGGAATGGCCTTCAGGCTGGGGCCGGTGCCAAAGCAGGCGAACAGTGCCAGTACCTGATCCTTTTCGATCAGCTTGCGTACGTTTGCCGCTGCGCGATCGGGATTGTAGGCATCGTCTTCGGTGATGAGCTCGATCCTGCGACCATTCACGCCACCGCGGGCATTGAGCTGGTCGAAGTGAAGCATCGCACCGGAGAGGTATTCCTTGTTGAGCTCGGCAAGCGGCCCGGTGAGGGCCCCGGAGTGTCCAAGCGTGATGCTGTCGTTGTCGACGCCCTGCTGGGCGTGTGCAGCAGCGACCGGAAGCAGTGGCGCAAGGGCCACGAGCACCGCGGCCAGTAGCGGACGTATTACTTTCATAGTGTCTCCATCAAGGTCTCTTCGCGGACCCGTTCATCATATCCCGCAGCGTCCGGTTTGTGGACGAAAAACGCCGACGCAGGCGCGACGCCTTGATGGGCTGTCGCGCGTGCGTCGGCGGTGGTCTTGCCGCAGTCGTCGGTCAGGTGCCGAAGAACTCGCGTACCTTGTCCATCCAGCCTTTGGCTTTCGGATTATGTCGGTCGACGTTGCCGCTGGAGATGGATTCGAACTCCTCCAGCAGTTCGCGCTGGCGCTCGGTGAGCTTGACCGGCGTTTCGACCAGCACATGGCACATCAGGTCGCCATGGGTGTGCGAGCGCACGTTCTTGATCCCCTTGCCACGCAGACGGAAGACCTTGCCGCTCTGGGTCTCGGCCGGAATCTTCAGGCGTGCCATGCCTTCCAGGGTCGGAATCTCGATCTCGCCACCCAGTGCAGCGGTGGTGATGCTGATCGGCATCTCGCAGTGCAGGTCGTCGTGGTCGCGCTCGAACACAGAGTGCTTGCGAATGTGGATTTCGACGTAGAGGTCGCCGGCAGGACCGCCATTGACGCCCGGCTCGCCGTGACCGCCGTGACGAAGGCGCATGCCCTCGTCGATGCCCGCCGGAATCTTCACTTCGAGCGTCTTCTGCTTCTTCACCCGGCCTGCGCCACCGCAATCGCGGCAGGGGTCGGGGATGATGCGGCCGCTGCCATGACACTTCGGGCAGGTCTGCTGGATCGAGAAGAAGCCCTGCTGGATACGTACCTGGCCCGCGCCGCCACAGGTGGGGCAGGTCTTGGGCTGGGTGCCCGGCTTGGCGCCGCTGCCGTGGCAGGAACCGCATTCTTCAACGGTCGGAATGCGGATCGTCTTTTCTGCGCCGCGCGCGGCTTCCTCGAGCGAGATCTCGAGGTTGTAGCGCAGGTCGGCGCCGCGATAGACGTTGGAGCGGCCGCCGCGCCCGCCTGCGCCGCCGAAGATGTCACCGAAGATGTCGGAGAAGGCATCGCCAAAGCCTTCAAAGCCCTGGCCGCCGCCACCGCCCATCGACTGATCGACGCCCGCATGACCGTAGCGGTCATAGGCGGCTTTCTTCTGCGGTTCGGAGAGGATCTCGTAGGCCTCCTTGGCCTCCTTGAACTTTTCCTCTGCGTCCTTGCTGTCCGGATTGCGGTCCGGGTGGTGTTTCATGGCCAGCTTGCGGTAGGCCTTCTTGATCTCATCGTCGCTGGCGTCACGGTTGACGCCGAGCACTTCGTAGTAATCCCGTTTGGACATGATGTTTCGCTCAGGCTTTTTGGGGGCTCGGCAAGGCAGCGTGGCTGTGTGCACCGGCGTTGTGGGGCCGGGGCCTGCCATGCACGTCGTGCTTGCTCATTGCTGCGGTCCGAGAAGTCCCTATTTCGTGCAAAGGCCGAGCCAGCCGGAGCAGGTGCTCCGGCGGGGGCTCGGCCGTTAAGTCTGCCGTCGGGCGAGACGCTTACTTCTTGTCCTTCACTTCGGTGAATTCGGCATCGACCACGTCGGCGTCGTCGGCCTTGTTGCTGCCGCCTGCCGAGCCCGCAGGCTGCTCGCCCGCCTCAGCGCCACCCTGCTGACCGTACATGGCTTCGCCGAGCTTCTGGCTGGCCATGGCAAGGGCCTGGGTCTTGGCTTCGATGCTGTCCTTGTCACCGCTCTGGATGGCTTCTTCGGCTTCCTTGATCGCAGCTTCGATCTTGGCCTTGTCCTCTTCGCCGACCTTGTCGCCGTGCTCGCCCAGTGCCTTCTTGGTCGTGTGGATCAGGGTGTCGCACTGGTTGCGTGCGTCGACCATCTCGCGGGCCTTCTTGTCTTCGTCGGCGTGCGAGGCAGCGTCCTGGACCATGCGCTCGACTTCAGCGTCGGACAGACCGGAGTTGGCCTGGATCTTGATCTTGTTTTCCTTGCCGGTTGCCTTGTCCTTGGCCGATACGTGCAGGATGCCGTTGGCGTCGATGTCGAAGGTGACCTCGATCTGCGGCATGCCGCGCGGTGCCGGCGGAATCTCGGACAGGTTGAACTGGCCCAGGCTCTTGTTGCCGGCAGCCATTTCGCGCTCGCCCTGCAGCACGTGAATGGTCACGGCGCTCTGGTTGTCATCGGCGGTGGAGAATACCTGGCTCGCCTTGGTCGGGATCGTGGTGTTCTTCTGGATGAGCTTGGTCATCACGCCACCCATGGTCTCGATACCGAGCGACAGCGGGGTCACGTCGAGCAGCAACACGTCCTTGACTTCGCCTTGCAGCACGCCGCCCTGGATGGAGGCGCCAACTGCAACGGCCTCGTCCGGGTTGACGTCCTTGCGCGGCTCCTTGCCGAAGAATTCCTTAACCTTTTCCTGCACCTTGGGCATGCGGGTCTGACCGCCCACCAGGATGACGTCGTCGATGTCGGAAACCTTGAGGCCGGCGTCCTTGATCGCAACGCGGCAGGGCTCGATCGAGCGCGTGATGAGCTCTTCGACCAGCGATTCGAACTTGGCGCGGGTGATCTTGACTGCAAGGTGCTTCGGGCCGGAGGCGTCTGCCGTGATGTAGGGCAGGTTCACTTCGGTCTGGCTGCCCGAGGACAGTTCGATCTTGGCCTTCTCGGCAGCTTCCTTCAGGCGCTGAAGAGCGAGCACGTCGTTCTTGAGATCGACGCCCTGTTCCTTTTTGAACTCGGTGACGATGTAGTCGATGATGCGCTGGTCGAAGTCTTCGCCGCCAAGGAAGGTGTCGCCGTTGGTGGCCAGCACTTCGAACTGGTGCTCGCCGTCGATGTCGGCGATCTCGATGATCGAGATGTCGAAGGTGCCGCCGCCGAGGTCATACACGGCGATCTTGGAGTCGCCCGGCTTCTTGTCCATGCCGAAGGCGAGGGCAGCTGCGGTCGGCTCGTTGATGATGCGCTTCACTTCCAGACCGGCGATCTTGCCTGCGTCCTTGGTGGCCTGACGCTGGCTGTCGTTGAAGTAGGCGGGCACGGTGATGACCGCTTCGGTGACTTCTTCGCCGAGGTAGTCTTCGGCGGTCTTCTTCATCTTGCGCAGCACTTCGGCAGAAACCTGCGGCGGGGCAATCTTCTTGCCGCGCACTTCAACCCAGGCGTCGCCGTTGTCGGCCTTTGCGATCGTGTAGGGCATCATGGCGATGTCCTTCTGCACTTCCTTCTCTTCGAAGCGGCGGCCGATCAGGCGCTTGATGGCGAACAGGGTGTTCTTGGCGTTGGTAACGGCCTGGCGCTTGGCCGGCGCACCGCACAGAATCTCGCCGTCTTCCGCGTAGGCGACGACGGACGGAGTGGTGCGGCCGCCTTCGGAGTTTTCGATGACCTTGGGCTTGCCGCCTTCCATGACGGAGACGCAGCTGTTGGTCGTGCCGAGGTCGATGCCGATGATCTTGCCCATGATTGTGTCCTTTAGTTCCTGAATTTGTATGAGAGCCGTGCTTGCCGGCTCAGCCTTGATTCGAATATGGGGCGGGGTGGCCGTGTTTCAAGCCACCGGCGCGCCGAATTACGCTGATTCTGCCTTCGAGACCATCACCATGGCGGGACGGATCACGCGGTCGTTCAGCAGGTAACCCTTCTGCAGTACGTTGATCACCGTGTTCGGCTCGGCGTCCGACTCGAGTGCGCCGATGGCCTGATGCTTGTTGGGGTCGAACTTCTGGCCGGCCGGGTCTTCTTCGGTGAGGCTGGCGCCCTCGAATGCAGAGACCAGCTGCTTGAGCGTCAGCTCGACGCCTTCGCGCAGCTTTTCCAGGGTCTGGTTCTCGGTGCCGAGTGCGGCTTCGAGGCTGTCCTTGACCGGCAGCATCGCAGTGGCGAACTTCTCGGCTGCAAACTTGGAGGCCTTGGCGATGTCGTCCTGCGCGCGGCGGCGAACGTTCTCGGTTTCAGCCTTGGCGCGCAGCCAGGCGTCGTGGTGCTCGGAGGCCTTGAGTTCGGCTTCACGCAGGCTCTGTTCGAGGCTGGGCATCACGTCCGGTGCTGCATGCTCGCCGGTCGGGTTTTCCGTCGTGGCGTCCGCGGCGGCCGCCTGTTCGAGTTCCGCTGCATTTTCCGGCGTAGGCTTCTGTTCCTGCATGGATGATCGCTCCCTGTGTTCATCAATCGCCCAACAGCTTGGGGCGTGTGCAGGGATTTCAAGTGCAGGGCAAAGATTTTTTTGCGCGCGAGATGACGTGCTGCTGCAATCGTCTTCTGTCGTCAAGGTAGTGAAGCCCTTGCGCATGCTAAAATTGCACGCTTTTGGTTCAAGCGGGTTTTACCGCCTCAGAGCATGACACAGTTCGCCAAGGAAACACTCCCGATCAGCCTCGAGGAGGAGATGCGCCACTCCTACCTCGATTACGCCATGAGCGTGATCGTGGGGCGCGCGTTGCCCGATGCGCGCGACGGTCTCAAGCCGGTACACAGGCGCGTGCTGTTTGCAATGCACGAGCTCTCCAATGACTGGAACCGTGCATACAAGAAGTCCGCCCGTATCGTCGGTGACGTGATCGGTAAATACCATCCACACGGCGATACCGCGGTGTACGACACCATCGTGCGTATGGCGCAGGACTTTTCGCTGCGCTACATGCTGGTCGACGGCCAGGGCAACTTCGGTTCGGTCGACGGCGACAACGCCGCGGCGATGCGATACACCGAAATCCGCATGGCGCGGATCGGTCACGAACTGCTGGCCGACATCGACAAGGAAACCGTCGATTTCGGGCCGAACTACGACGGCTCGGAGAAAGAGCCGCTGGTCATGCCGGCGCGGATCCCCAACCTGCTGATCAACGGATCGAGCGGTATTGCGGTCGGCATGGCAACCAACATCCCGCCGCACAACCTCGGCGAGATCATCGATGCCTGCCTGAAGCTGCTCGAAGAGCCCGAAACCGATATCGATGCGCTGATCGAGATCGTCAAGGCGCCTGACTTCCCGACCGCTGCGCTGATTTACGGTCTTTCCGGCGTTCATGAAGGCTATCGCACTGGCCGCGGCCGCGTGGTCATGCGTGCGCGCACCCACTTCGAGCCGATCGGCAAGAGCGATCGTCAGGCGATCATCGTCGACGAGCTGCCCTATCAGGTGAACAAGCGCACCCTGCAGGAGCGCATGGCCGAGCTGGTCAACGAGAAGAAGATCGAGGGCATCAGCGAGATCCGCGACGAGTCCGACAAGTCGGGCATGCGCCTGGTGGTCGAGCTCAAGCGCGGCGAGATGCCCGAGGTAGTGCTGAACAAGCTGTTCAAGCACACTCAGCTGCAGGACAGCTTCGGCATGAACATGGTGGCGCTGGTCGACGGTCGTCCGCGCCTGCTCAACCTCAAGCAGATGCTGGTGTGCTTCCTTGAGCACCGGCGCGAGGTCATCACCCGCCGCACCATTTTCGAGCTGCGCAAGGCGCGCGATCGTGGTCACATCCTCGAAGGTCTGGCGGTTGCGCTGTCCAACGTTGACGAGATCATCGCCTTGATCAAGGCGGCACCGTCCCCGGCCGATGCCAAGCGCGGCCTGATGGATCGCACCTGGCGCTCGCCGCTGGTCGAAGAGATGCTGTCGCGCGCGCTGGCCGACAGCTACCGGCCCGACGGGCTCGATCCGCAGTTCGGTCTGTCGGCTCAGGGCTATCGCCTGTCCGAAGCGCAGGCCCAGGCCATCCTTGAGCTGCGCCTGCAGCGCCTGACCGGCCTCGAGCAGGACAAGATCGTCAATGAGTACCGCGAAGTGATGGACATCATCACCGACCTGCTCGACATCCTGGCCCGCCCGGAACGTATCACCGAAATCATCGTTGCCGAGCTCACCGGCATTCGTAACCAGTTCGGCGACCCGCGTCGCTCAGAGCTGGTGATGAATACGTCAGAGATCAACATCGAAGACCTGATCACGCCTGAAGACATGGTGGTGACGCTGTCGCACACCGGCTACTTCAAGCGTCAGCCGCTGGCCGATTATCGCGCCCAGCGTCGTGGTGGCCGCGGCAAACAGGCGACCTCGATGAAGGACGAGGACTTCATCGATCACCTGTTCGTGGCCAATACCCACGACACCGTGCTGTGCTTCTCCAGCCGTGGCCGTGCCTACTGGCTGAAGGTCTATGAAGTGCCCGAGGGCACGCGCAACTCACGTGGCAAGCCGATCGTAAACCTCTTCCCGCTGATGGAAGGGGAGAAGATCAATGCCGTGTTGCCGGTGCAGGCCTTCGACGACGACCACTTCGTGTTCATGGCGACCTCTGCCGGAACAGTCAAGAAGACCGCGCTGACCGCCTTCGCCAACCCGCGCAAGGCCGGCATCATTGCGGTGCACCTGGACGATGGCGATCACCTGATCGGCGTCGAGATCACCGATGGCGCCTGCGATGTGATGCTGTTCTCCGACGCCGGCAAGGCAGTGCGCTTTGCCGAGGGCGACGTGCGCCCGATGGGTCGCGAAGCGCGCGGTGTGCGCGGCATGACGCTGGAAGATGGTCAGCGCGTGATCGCAATGCTGGTGGCCAAGGACGAATCGCAGTCGGTTCTGACCGCAACCGAAAACGGTTACGGCAAGCGCACGCCGGTCGCCGAGTACACCCGCCATGGCCGCGGCACCAAGGGCATGATCGCGATCCAGACTTCCGATCGCAACGGCAAGCTGGTGGGCGCTGTGCTGGTCGAGCCGACCGGCGAGGTCATGCTCATCTCCACAGGTGCAGTGCTGATTCGCACCAAGGTTCAGGATATCCGTGAGCTTGGCCGCGCAACCCAGGGCGTGACCCTGATCAACCTGGACGAAGGTACCTACCTCGCCGGTATTGAGAAGGTTGCCGAGTCGGATGAGGATGAGCTTGTTGGCAGTCTCGACGAGGCGCCGGAAGGCGGTGATGAGGGCAATGTTGAAGCGGGCGAGGGCCCGGTCGCAGACGCTGGCGGAGATGCGCCGGCCGAAGGCGAAGGTGAAGAAGGAAGCGAAGCATGAGTCGGGTGTGGAATTTCAGCGCCGGTCCGGCAGCACTGCCTGAGCCGGTATTGCGCCAGGCCGCCGAGGAGATGCTCGACTGGCATGGCGCCGGCATGGGCGTGATGGAGATGAGCCACCGCGGCAAGGAGTTCATGTCCATCGCCGAGGCGGCCGAAGCCGATCTGCGCGAACTGCTCGCGGTGCCGTCGAATTACCGCATCCTGTTCATGCAGGGCGGTGCGATTGCCGAAAACGCGATCATTCCGATGAACCTGCTTGGTGACAAGCGGGTGGCGGACTATGTCGTTACCGGTTCGTGGTCGCAGAAGTCGCAGAAGGAAGCGCGGCGCTACTGCGAGGTCAATATCGCAGCGAGCGCCGAGGCGAACGGCTTCAGGTCGGTGCCGCCGATGGCAGAGTGGAAGCTGTCGGCCGACCCTGCCTATGTGTTTACCTGCACCAACGAGACCATCGGTGGCGTGGAGTATCCGTTTGAGCCGGATCTGGCCACGATCGGACGCGGCGAGGTACCGGTGGTGGCCGACGTGTCATCGCACATTCTGTCGCGCAAGGTCGATATCTCCAGATACGGCCTGCTGTTTGGCGGTGCGCAGAAGAACATCGGCCCCGCCGGCCTGACCATCGTGATCGTGCGCGACGACGTGCTCGGGCGCTCGATTGCACACTGTCCGACGGCCTTCGACTACAAGACGGTTGCCGACAACGGCTCGATGTACAACACGCCGCCAACCTACGGCATCTACATCGCTGGGCTGGTTTTCCAGTGGCTCAAGCGCCAGGGCGGGGTCGCCGCAATCGAGGCGCAGAACATCGCCAAGGCCGAACTGCTCTACGGCTATCTTGATGCCAGCGACTTCTACGAGAACCGTATCGACCCTGCGTGCCGCTCGCGGATGAACGTACCGTTCTTCCTCAAGGACGAAGCGCTGAATGAAGCCTTCCTGGCCGAATCGAAGGCTGCAGGTCTGCTTCAGCTGAAGGGACACAAGTCGGTCGGGGGCATGCGGGCCTCGATCTACAACGCGATGCCGCTTGCCGGAGTGCAGGCGCTGGTGGATTTCATGCGCGACTTTGCCGCGCGCAGGGCCTGAGCCCGATCGGGCGTTTTGAGAGCTGAGCATGAGCGACGAACTGCTGAACCTGAGAAACCGGATTGACAGCCTCGACGAGGAGATCCTCGCCCGTCTTTCCGAGCGTGCCACCTGCGCCCAGCGTGTGGGCGAGATCAAGCATGGCAACATCTATCGCCCGGAGCGTGAAGCCCAGGTGCTGCGCCGCCTGGCCGATATCAACCCCGGTCCCTTGCCCGGTGGCGCGGTTCAGCGGATTTTTCGCGAGATCATGTCGGCCTGCCTGGCGCTGGAGCAGCCGCTGAAGGTGGCCTATCTGGGCCCCGCCGGCACCTTCTCCGAGAGCGCCAGCCGCAAGCACTTCGGTTCGGCTCCCAACTTCCTGCCCATGGCCGCCATCGACGACGTGTTCCGCACGGTCGAGCAGGGCAATGCCGACTACGGCGTGGTGCCGGTGGAGAACTCCACCGAGGGCGCTGTCGGCGGCACGCTGGATCTGTTGCTCGCGAACCCGCTCAAGGTCTGCGGCGAGGTCAAGCTGCGCATCCATCAGCATCTGCTGTCGCGTGCCGAAGGTATCGGTGGCGCCAAGCGGCTGTATTCGCATGCGCAGTCGCTCGCCCAGTGTCACGAATGGCTCAATCGTCATCTGGCCAATCTGCCGCGCATCCCGGTGGCGAGCAATGCCGAGGCCGCGCGACTGGCTGCGGAAGATCCTGAGTCGTGCGCGATTGCGGGCGAAGCCGCCGCCGAACTTTACGGCCTGAACAAGCTCGCATCCAACATCGAAGACGATCCCAACAATTCGACCCGTTTCCTCGTGATCGCGCATCACGAGGCCGGTCCGTCGGGCAAGGACAAGACCTCGGTGGTGTGCTCGGCGCCGAACCGGCCCGGTGCGATGTATGCGCTGCTCGAGCCGCTCGCCCGTCATGGCGTCGACATGACCAAGCTGCAGTCCCGGCCCGCCCGTGGTGGGCTGTGGGAATACGTGTTCTATGTCGACCTGCAGGGCCACCAGACCGACACCGATGTGGCGGTCGCGCTCAAGGAACTCGGCGAGCGTGCCGCCTTCGTCAAGGTGCTGGGGTCCTACCCCGTCGCCGCGATCTGAACAAGCTGGAGACAAGCATGAGTGTTGCTGGAAATGCGCCGGAGTACATCCGCGCAATCATGCCCTACCTGCCCGGCAAGCCGGTTTCCGAGCTGGCCCGGGAGATGGGCATCGCCGAAGGGAGCATCGTCAAGCTCGCGTCCAACGAGAACCCGCTCGGCATGAGTGCGCATGCCCGCGGCGCGATCACCGGCGTGCTGTCGGAGGTCGCCCGCTATCCGGACGGTAATGCCTTTGCGTTGAAAGCGGCGATCTGCAGCAAGTTTGGCGTGCGTGCCGAGCAACTGGTGATCGGGAATGGCTCCAACGACATTCTTGAGCTCGCTGCGCGGGCGTTTCTGGCGCCCGGTTGTGCCGCGGTGTTCTCGCAGCACGCATTTGCGGTGTACCCGCTGGCGACGAACGCGGTGGGGGCGAAGTGTATCGAGGTGCCGGCCCGGGACTTCGGGCACGACCTCGATGCCATGGCCGCAGCGATCACGCCCGAAACCCGTATCGTGTTCATCGCGAACCCGAACAATCCGACCGGTACCTTCCTGTCCGGCGAGCAACTCGAGGCCTTCCTCGGGAAGGTGCGGCGGGATGTGCTGGTGGTGCTGGACGAGGCCTATACCGAATACCTCGCGCCGGAGCAGTCCTACAATGCCATCGGCTGGCTGGCTCGCTTTCCGAATCTGCTGATTTCGCGCACCTTCTCCAAGGCATACGGCCTGGCGGGATTGCGCGTGGGCTACGCGATTGCGCATCCCGAGGTGGCCGATCTGATGAACCGGGTTCGTCAGCCCTTCAACGTTTCGAGCATCGCGCTTGCGGCCGCGGAAGCGGCGCTTGGTGACGAAGAGTTTCTGGCGCAGAGCGCTCAGATCAACCGCCGCGGCATGGCCCAGATTACCGGGGCTCTGTCCGAGTTGGGGCTGGAGTGGATTCCGTCGTCGGGCAATTTCGTGGCTTTCAGGGCAGGCGATGCGGCTGCCGTGAACCTTGGGCTGCTCAAGCGCGGTGTCATCGTGCGCCCGATCGCCGGCTACGGCATGCCCGAATGGTTGCGGGTCTCGATCGGACTGCCCGAAGAAAACACTCGGTTCATTGAGGCCTTGCGCCAGATTCTGGCGTGAGCGCCCGAGGAGAAGGTATGGCGCTGATCGGCAAACTGGTGGTGTGTGGCGTCGGTCTGATCGGCGGTTCATTTGCGTTGGGTCTGCGTAAGGCGGGCGTGGTTGAGCGCATCGTCGGGATTGGCCGGACAGCGAGCGCGCTCGAAAGGGCGCGAGAGCTGGGCGTGATCGACGAGGTCGCCACCGACTGGGCATCTGCGCTCGATGGCGCCGATCTGGTGCTGCTTGCGGCGCCCGTCGGACAGATGGACAGCATCATGGCGGCAATGGCGCCGCATCTCGCCCCCGGCACCGTGGTGACCGATGCCGGCAGTACCAAGCGTGACGTGATCGAGGCGGCCTACCGTCATCTCGATAGCCGGCTGTCGCACGTCGTGCCGGCGCATCCGATTGCCGGCGCAGAGACCAGCGGTGTGGATGCCGCCTTCGGCGAGCTCTACCGTGATCGCAAGGTCGTGCTCACCCCTTTGCCCGAGAACGATGCGGCTGCGGTCGTCCTGGTGCGTTCCGCATGGGAGGCCTGTGGGGCAATGGTGGTCGAGATGGCACCCAACGACCACGACCGGGTGTTCGCGGCAGTCAGCCACCTTCCGCATCTGCTCGCCTTTGGGCTGGTGCACGACCTTGCCGGCCGTGCAAATGCCGAATTGCTGTTTTCCCATGCGGCCAGCGGTTTTCGCGACTTCACCCGGATTGCCGGCAGCCACCCCGAAATGTGGCGTGACATCTGCATCGCCAACCGTCAGGCGCTGCTTGGCGAACTCGATCAGTATCTGGCCGAACTCGCCTATGTACGTGCACTCCTGATGGCGGGCGACGGCAAGCGACTCGAAGAGCTCTTCGATGAAGCCCGCGTTGCACGTAATGCCTGGGCATCACAGTTTCCGCCCACCTCATCTGCTGAGTAAGCCATGCAATTTCTAGATTTGCCTCCCGTACTCGAGGCCAGTGGAACGGTGCGTCTGCCGGGTTCCAAGAGCATCTCCAACCGGGTCCTGCTGCTGGCCGCGCTGGCCGAGGGCGAAACAGACATTCGTGACCTTCTGGCCTCGGACGACGTCGAACGCATGCTCGATGCGCTGCGTGCGCTCGGGGTCGACTGGCGCCATGAGTCCGGCACCAACGATTACCGCGTGCGTGGTGCGGGTGGGCCGTTTCCGGTCAAGGCCGCCGAGCTCTTTCTCGGCAATGCGGGGACCGCCTTCCGGCCGCTGACGGCCGCACTTGCGCTGTCCGGTGGCAGCTATCACCTGTCGGGTGTGGCACGCATGCACGAGCGTCCGATCGGCGATCTGGTCGATGCGCTGCGCCAGATCGGTACGGATATCGACTATCTCGGCAACGAGGGTTTCCCGCCGCTGCAGCTGCGCCCGGCGACGATTCGCCGCGGCGGTGTGGTCAAGGTGCGGGGAGACGTCTCGAGTCAGTTTCTGACGGCCTTGCTGATGGCGCTGCCGCTCACCGGTGAAGAGGTCACGATCGAAGTGGTGGGCGAGCTCATTTCGCGGCCTTACATCGCGATCACGCTCGATCTGATGGCGCGCTTCGGCGTACGGGTGACGCATGAGAACTGGGGGCGTTTCATCGTTCCCGGCGGTGCCCGTTATGTCTCTCCCGGCACCCTGTTCGTCGAGGGCGATGCTTCATCGGCCTCCTATTTTCTCGCCGCTGGCGCCATTGGTGGTGGTCCGGTTCGTGTAGAGGGTGTAGGCAGCAGCAGCATCCAGGGCGATGTCCGCTTTGCCGAGGCGCTGGAGCAGATCGGCGCGCGCATCAGTATGGGCGACAACTGGATCGAGGCTTCGGCGCCGGCGTCTGGTTGTCTGCGCGCCTTCGATCTCGATCTGAACCACATTCCCGATGCCGCCATGACGCTTGCGGTGGCGGCGCTCTTCGCTGACGGCCCGTGCCGGTTGCGCAATATCGCCAGCTGGCGGGTCAAGGAGACCGACCGCATCGCGGCCATGGCCATCGAGTTGCGCAAGGTCGGCGCCGACGTGGAAGAGGGTGCCGACTACATTCGCGTGACCCCGCCTGCGACGCTGCAACCCGCTGCGATCGATACCTATGACGACCACCGCATGGCCATGTGCTTCTCGCTGGTGAGCCTGGGCGGCTGCAGGGTGCGGATCAATGATCCGAAATGCGTCAACAAGACCTTCCCCGACTACTTCGCTGCGTTCTCCGGTGTCGTGACACCGGTCCCGGTGGTGGCGATCGACGGTCCGTCCGCATCGGGCAAGGGAACGGTCGGCGCCCGCGTGGCCGAGGCCTTGGGCTGGCATCACCTCGACAGCGGCACCCTGTACCGGCTCACGGCGCTGGCTGCGATGCGTCGTGGCGTTGATCTCGGCGACGCGGTGGCGCTGTCCGCGCTGGCGGCGGCCCTGCCGGCCCGCTTCGATGGCGGCCGTGTGTTGCTTGGCGACGAGGATGTCAGCGATGAGATCCGGCAAGAGGCATGCTCGGTCGGCGCCTCCAGGGTGGCCGTGCTGCCGGCGGTGCGCGACGCACTGTTCGGGCGTCAGCGCGACTTCAGGCACGGGCCTGGACTGGTGGCGGAAGGGCGTGACATGGGCTCGACGATCTTCCCTGACGCACAGGTCAAGGTGTTTCTCACGGCCTCCGCTGAGGCGCGTGCGGAGCGTCGATATAAGCAGTTGATCGAAAAGGGTTTGCCTGCTAAGCTTGAGAGCTTGATGCAGGATCTCCGTGAACGGGATGCGCGTGATGCGGCCCGATCCGTTGCTCCATTGCAGCAACAGCCGGACGCGGTACTGCTCGATACCACCTCAATGGATGTCGATGCGGCCGTGGCTTTCGTGCTCGATCTCGTGCGGGATCGGGGACTGGCGACCGGTTGAGTTTCACCATGCCCGGGCAAGGGTGCCCGGTGCGTGTCCATCAACTTACTTTGCTTGCCGTCGCACGCCGGTCCCGGATTCTTTCTCTTTATGTCAACTGCCACCCCCGCCTTCGAAGAAAGCTTTGCCGCCCTGTTCGAAGAAAGCCTTGCCCTTCAGGAAATGCGTACCGGTGAAGTCATCACCGCTGAAGTCGTACGCATCGACCAGAACTTCGTCGTCGTCAATGCCGGCCTGAAGTCCGAGAGCTATGTTCCCATCGAGGAATTCCGCGACGATCGCGGCGACCTCGAAGTCAATGTCGGCGATTTCGTCCACGTTGCGATCGATGCACTTGAAGATGGTTTCGGTGAAACCCGCCTGTCGCGTGACAAGGCCAAGCGTATCTCGGCGTGGAACGACCTCGAGAAGGCACTGAACGAAGGCACCCTGGTGAAGGGCGTGATCTCCGGTCGCGTCAAGGGTGGTCTGACCGTCATGACCAACAGCATCCGCGCCTTCCTGCCGGGTTCGCTGGTCGACATGCGCCCGGTCAAGGACACCACGCCGTACGAAGGCAAGGAATTCGAATTCAAGGTCATCAAGCTCGATCGCAAGCGCAACAACGTTGTCGTTTCGCGTCGCGCAGTGCTCGAAGAGTCGATGGGCGAAGAGCGCGAGAAGCTCCTTGCCAACCTCAAGGAAGGCACGGTCATCAAGGGTATCGTCAAGAACATCACCGACTACGGTGCGTTCGTTGACCTCGGCGGCATCGACGGCCTGCTGCACATCACCGACCTCGCTTGGCGTCGTGTGCGTCACCCGTCGGAAGTGCTCAACGTCGGCGACGAAATCGAAGCCAAGGTGCTCAAGTTCGACCAGGAGAAGAACCGCGTTTCCCTGGGTCTCAAGCAGCTCGGCGAAGATCCGTGGGTCGGCATCTCCCGCCGTTACCCGCAGAGCACCCGCCTGTTCGGCAAGGTCACCAACATCACCGACTACGGCGCCTTTGTCGAAGTCGAGCAGGGTATCGAGGGCCTGGTGCACGTCTCCGAAATGGACTGGACCAACAAGAACATCCATCCGACCAAGGTTGTCCAGCTGGGCGACGAAGTCGAAGTGATGATCCTCGAAATCGACGAAGACCGTCGTCGTATCTCGCTGGGCATGAAGCAGTGCGCTTCGAACCCGTGGGACGATTTCGCCCTGAACCACAAGAAGGGTGACAAGGTCCGCGGCCAGATCAAGTCGATCACCGACTTCGGTGTGTTCATCGGCCTGGAAGGCGGCATTGACGGCCTGGTTCACCTGTCCGACCTGTCGTGGAGCGAGTCCGGTGAAGACGCCGTGCGCCGCTTCAAGAAGGGTGACGAGGTTGAGGCCATCGTTCTGGCAATCGACGTCGAGCGTGAGCGTATCTCGCTGGGCATCAAGCAGATGGAAGGCGATCCGTACACCAACTTCATCGCTACCCACGAGAAGAACAGCCTCGTGACCGGTACGGTCAAGTCGGTTGAAGCTCGCGGTGCCGTGATTGCGCTGGGTGAAGAAGTCGAGGGCTACCTGCGCGCTTCCGAAGCTGCAGCTCATCGTGTTGATGATCTGACCTCCGTGCTGAAGGAAGGCCAGGAAATCGAAGCAGTTGTGATCAACGTTGATCGCAAGACGCGTTCGATCAACCTGTCGATCCGTGCCAAGGATCAGGTTGAGCAGTCCGAAGTCATGAACAAGATGGCTTCCGAAAGCGCTGCTTCGTCCGGCACGACCAACCTCGGTGCGTTGCTCAAGGCCAAGCTGAACGAGCAGAAGCAGTAATCTAACCGATCATGACCAAATCGGAGCTGATTGCCCAGCTGGCGGCACGTTTCCCGCAGCTGGTGGCAAAGGATGCCGATTACGCGGTCAAGATGATTCTCGATGCGATGACCGACGCGCTCGCGCGCGGTGACCGCATCGAGATCCGCGGGTTTGGAAGTTTTGCGCTGAACTATCGTCCTCCCCGAACGGGACGCAACCCCAAGTCTGGTGATAAGGTGCACGTGCCTGAAAAGTACGTACCGCACTTCAAAGCCGGCAAAGAGTTGCGCGAACGGGTGGATATTGGCGGTTGACCGCGCGGCGATCGGTGGAATGAATCAGGGAAGGCGGCTTAGGCTGCCTTCTTTTTTGTCATGTGCTCGGGGATAATGTCGATATGCGCGCATTGATGTGGTTACTCCGCCTCGTTTTGTTTTTTCTCCTCTTCGGCTTCGCGGTCAAGAACGACCAGTTGGCGAGCCTGAGGTTCTTCTTCGGCAGTGAGTGGCAACTGCCCATCGTCTTCATCATCCTGATTGCATTTGCGGCCGGTGCCCTGCTGGGTGTAACGGCAACTTTCGGGTCTCTGTTGCGGCAGCGGCGTGAGATTTCGCGCTTGCGCAAGCAGATCGACCGGGCAAAACGCGAGCGTGCTGAATCACCCGTTCCCGTGGCCGAAGCACAGGCACCCGAGACTCTCTGACATCTATGGAAATCGAATTCTGGTGGCTGCTTGCGCTGCCACTGTTTTTTGGCCTGGGCTGGCTGGCGGCACGCATCGACATCCGCCAGGTCGTCCACGAGTCCAGAGCCTTGCCCCGCTCCTACCTGAGCGGGCTGAATTTTCTTCTCAACGAACAGCCTGACAAGGCCATCGATGCCTTTGTCGAGGCAGTCCGGATCGATCCTCAGACAATAGAACTTCATTTCGCACTGGGCAGTCTGTTCCGGCGCCGCGGCGAGACTGATCGTGCGATTCGCATGCATCAGCTGCTTGTCGATCGGGAGGACCTTTCCGAGGAGCAGCGCCTTCAGGCGCTGGGCGAGCTTGGACAGGATTTTCTCAAGGCAGGTCTGCTCGATCGGGCTGAAGCCGTGTTCATGCGGCTGCGTGGCACGCGCGCCGACAATGTCGCGTTGCGCTATCTGCTCGAGATCTATCAGCAGGAAAAGGACTGGGCCAAGGCGATCGAGATCGCAGGCTTTCTGACCGATCACGATAGCCTGCACTGGCGCACGGACGTGGCCAACTTTCATTGCGAGCTCGCGACCCAGGCACTTGCCAGTTCCCGCTTCGACGAGGTTCGTCGGCACGTGGGTGACGCATTGGCAATCAACCGCCGCTGCGTGCGTGCGAGTCTGATTCAGGGTGACCTCCTGCTTGCCGAAGGGCGTGACGAGGATGCGCTTGAGGCATGGAAGCGGATCGAGAGCCAGGATCCGGTCTACCTTGCGTTGGCGGCACAGCGGGTCATGGACATCTATGGACGGCTGGGGCGGATCGAGCAGGGCCACCAGTTGCTGCGTTCATGGCTTGAGCGCCACCCCTCGCTCGATCTGCTCGACGAGCTGTTTCATTGGGAAATTGACAAGCTCGGGGCCAAGGCGGCCTATGATCTGGTGCGCGAGGAGTTGCGTCGCAACCCGACCCTGCTGGGCCTGGACAAACTGCTCGAGGCGGCCTTGCTGACAGCGCCGACGGAGTTGCGCGGCGACATCGACATGATAAAGCAGCTGATCCACGGTCATACGCGCAAGGTTGCACGCTACCGCTGCGACGCCTGCGGGTTCAAGGCGAGACAGTTTCACTGGCGTTGTCCGGCCTGTGGCGGCTGGGAGACCTATCCGCCGCGCAGGACCGAGGAATTCGATCTTACGCCGTGAGCCTCGGGTTCCGGCACTGATGAGGGAAATCGCATGAAGGTTACGGTTGTCGGTACGGGGTATGTAGGGCTCGTCAGCGGTGCGTGCCTTGCGGATGTCGGCAATGACGTGCTCTGTCTCGATGTGGATCCGAACAAGATCCGCATCCTCGAGGAGGGCGGGATTCCGATTCACGAGCCGGGGCTGCTCGACGTGGTTCGACGTAACGTCGAAGCCGGGCGTCTTTCGTTCACGACAGACATCGAGAAGGCCGCACGTTTCGGGACCATCCAGTTCATCGCCGTCGGTACGCCGCCCGATGAGGACGGCTCGGCCGATCTGCAGTACGTGCTTGCGGCCGCGCGCAACATCGGTCGCTACATGGACGATTACCGGGTCGTGGTCGACAAGTCCACGGTGCCGGTCGGTACCGGCGACAAGGTCCGTGCAGCTATCACCGAAGAGCTCGAAAAGCGCAAGGCTGCGATTGAGTTCTCCGTGGTGTCGAATCCTGAGTTCCTGAAGGAGGGCGCTGCGGTCGACGATTTCATGCGTCCCGACCGCATCATCGTCGGTGCCGACGATGAGCGTGCCATTGAGCTGATGCGCCAGCTCTACGGCCCCTTCCAGCGCAATCACGAAAAGCTGCTGGCGATGGACGTGAAGAGTGCGGAGCTCACCAAGTACGCAGCGAATGCGATGCTGGCGACCCGCATCAGCTTCATGAACGAACTGGCCAATCTGGCCGAGACTCTCGGTGCTGACATCGAACTCGTGCGTCAGGGTATCGGTTCCGATCCGCGTATCGGCTGGCACTTCCTGTATGCCGGTTGTGGCTATGGCGGCTCGTGCTTCCCGAAGGATGTGAAGGCGCTGGTGCGTACCGGGCGCGAAAACGATCACGACCTGTTGCTGCTCAACGCGGTCGAGGCTGCCAACGATGCGCAGAAGATGCTGCTCGTGCGCAAGATCGTGTCCCGTTTCGGCGAAGACCTCAGCGGGCTGCATTTCGGCCTGTGGGGACTCGCGTTCAAGCCCAACACCGACGACATGCGCGACGCCCCCAGCCGGGTCATCATCCGCGAACTGTTCGAGCGTGGCGCAACCGTGACGGCCTACGATCCGGTGGCAATGGACGAGGCAAAGCGGATCTTCGGCGACGAACCGCGCCTGCGCTATGCCCAGCGCCCGATGGCCGCGCTCGACGATGCGGATGCGCTGGTGATCGTGACCGAGTGGAAGGAGTTTCGCAGTCCCGATTTCGATGCGATCCGGCAGGCGCTGAAGAGCGCGGTCATTTTCGACGGACGCAACATGTACGACCCCGCTGTGATGCGCAAACTCGACATCGACTATCACGGTATCGGTCGCCGCTGAGCGGCTGCAATGGCCTTGAAGGTCTGAAAGGGTATTCAAATGGAATTCAAGACGCTCGAGGATTACGTTGGGCATACGCCGTTGGTGCGGCTCAAGCGAATTGAGGCGGGACGCAACAATGTGATCCTGGCCAAGCTCGAGGGCAACAACCCCGCAGGGTCGGTGAAGGATCGGCCGGCACTGTCGATGGTGATGCACGCTGAAGCGCGGAGGGCGATCCACCCGGGCGACTGCCTGATCGAGGCCACCAGTGGCAATACCGGCATTGCGCTGGCGATGGTTGCCGCAATGCGGGGCTACCGCATGATTCTGGTCATGCCGGAGAACCAGAGCGTCGAACGTCGTCAGACCATGCGCGCATTTGGCGCAGAGCTGGTGCTCACGCCCAAGGAAGGCGGCATGGAGATGGCGAGAGACGTCGCCGAGAAAATGCGCGACGAAGGGCAGGGGGTCATTCTCGATCAATTCGGTAACCCGGATAACCCTCTGGCGCACTACGAGGGCACCGGCCCCGAGATCTGGGAGCAGACCGGCGGTCGTGTCACGCACTTCGTCAGTTCGATGGGGACGACCGGGACCATCATGGGGACCTCACGTTTCCTGAAAGAGCAGAACCCGGCCATCCAGATCGTCGGCTGTCAGCCCGAAGAGGGTTCGCAGATTCCGGGCATTCGGAAGTGGCCCGAGGCTTACCTGCCGAGCATCTACGAGAAGCCTCGGGTTGATCGGCTCGAGTATGTCGGGCAGGCTGACGCCGAGGAGATGACCCGCCGACTGGCGCGGGAAGAAGGCATCTTCGCAGGCATCTCGTCCGGCGGCTCCCTGCATGTGGCGCTGCGCCTCGCTCAGGAAGTCGAGAATGCGGTCATCGTGAGCATCGTCTGCGACCGGGGTGATCGCTATCTGTCGACGGGCGTTTTCCCGGGCTGATCGTCCGCTCCTGCGCCATGCATGGCGATGGCTGTGCATGGTGCTGCTTTCCCTGCCTGTGGCCGCATCGGCGCTGGGCACGCTGGCTTTGTCGGTCGACCGCATCGAGCACCCGGGCTTCGGCCTGCAGGGTTTGCAATTCAGCTTTCCTGTAGGTGGGCGTGCGAGTCTGAGCATCGCTCGTCTGCGGGTTGCCGACCGGCACTGGCGCAACGTGCGCCTCGACTGCGCTCACGGCAGTCTCGATGCGACGGTCGTTCGTTGCACCGACGGGGTCTTTCGCCTCCCCGGTCTGCCGCACCCCCTGCAAATCTCGTTTCGACTCGACCTCGCAACCCGCGCCGGCACGTTCGCCATTGGTACGCCAGACGGTACGCGGCTGACGGCACGCCTGCCCGGCGATGGGAGTGTGCGGGCGAAGGTCATCGGACTCGATCTCGCCGCATTGCCGACCTGGCTGCCGGTGCTCAAGCCGTGGTCGCCGACGGGGCGTTTCGACGGTGAGCTCCTGTGGCATCCAACCCGGATGCTTGAATTGACCGGCCGTCTTTCCGGTGGCGCCTTCGGGTCCGCGGACGGTTTGCACGCGGCAGAAAAGCTTGCGCTTGATGTGCGTGTCGATGCAGTCCTGAAGTCGGGGCGTTGGGACTGGATCGCCGAGCTCGGGTGGCGCGAGGGGGCTGCCTATCTTCATCCTTTCTTCGTCGAGGCCGGCCCGTCCTTGCACGCCCACGGGCAGTTGCGGCCAGGCGTGCTTGAGGTGCACGAGGCGTCCGTGATGCTTGAGGGGGTCGAGCAGCTCGCGGCGTCGGCGCGGATCAATCTGGCCACCGGTATGCCCGACAGACTTTCGGTCGCGCTTGCTGGCGCTGATCTTGCGATTGTCGGGCCGCGCTGGCTGGCGCCGCTGGTGGCACCGGCTGCCGGCGAGCGCTTGCGTTTTGCCGGGCGGGTCAGCGGGGCGCTTGAGTTCGAGGGCGTGCACCTGCGCGCGCTCGATGCAGTCTTCGACGAGGCCGGCGTCAGCCTTGCGGGTGGCGATGGGGGCCCGGGGCTGGCCTTCGGGCCGTTGAGCGGTCATGTGCCATGGCGCCACGGTCTGCCGACGCGCGGGGAGCTGCAGATCGGAGGCGGGCGCTGGCAAAAGCTTGCACTCGGTGCATTTGACCTTGGCGTCAGCATCGACGAGCGCAGCATCCGTGTCGATCGGGTGCGTATTCCGCTGCTTGATGGCGCGCTGGTATTTGGCGAGACGGTCCTGAATGCCGGGAGTGAGGGCTGGGTGGGCAAGGGAAGTCTGGTCATCGAGCCGGTGTCGATGCGCCTGCTCACCGATGCACTGGACCTGCCGTCAATGTCCGGCGTGCTGTCGGGCTCGATTCCGGGGCTGCGCGCGTCACCAGGCGAGGTCGTGCTGGACGGGACGACGGTGGTCTCCGTGTTCGACGGTTATCTGCGGGCAACCGGGCTCAGGGTTCTGGAACCCTTTGGCGTCGGTTCGCACCTCACCGCCGACATTGAGGCGCGTCATCTCGATCTTGAGCAACTGACCGAAACCTTCAGCTTCGGCACTATTACGGGCTTCGTTGATGCCGACGTTCGTCGGCTGGAGTTGGTGCGCTGGCGTCCGGTGGGCTTCGATGCGCGGGTCAGCAGCAGTCCGGGGCGTTATCCGCGACGCATCAGCCAGCGAGCTGTGCAGAACATCAGTGCGCTGGGCGGGCCGGGCGCAATGGCAGCGATTCAGCGCAGCCTGCTCGGGTTCTTCGACACCTTCGGCTATCGGGAAATCGGGCTCGGTTGTGTTCTGAAGTCAGGTGTGTGCGAGATGAGCGGCATCGGCGACGGTGCGGAGGCGGGGCGCTTCGTGATCGTCAGTGGCGGCGGAATCCCGGCTCTGGATGTCATCGGCTACAATCGACGCGTGGATTGGCGCGAACTGGTCGAGCGCCTTCAGCGTGTCATCGAAGGCAATGCTGCGGCCGAGGTGCGCTGAAGCGGGCGGTACGGAGTGCCGCGTAACGAAGGAGGTGACATGTCGCCAAGCTTGCGAAACGTGTTGTTGGGCGCGCTGGTTCTGACCAGCAGTGCCTGTGTCACGATCAATATCTATTTCCCGGCCGCTGCGGCGGAGAAGGCTGCGGACCGGATCATCGACGAAGTGTGGCAGTTGCGGGAAGATGCTGCCGTGCCCGCCAAGCCGCCTGCGGAGGAAAAGAAACCATGAAACTCGCTCCCCTGATTTGTGCGGTGCTCCTGAGCGTTTCGCTCTCGGTTGCAGCGCAGGGCAATCTCGAGATCGATTCTCCGGCAATCGGTGCGCTCAAGCAGTCGATGCACCAACGCCACTCGCAGCTTGCGCCGCTGTACCAGTCGGGTGCGGTGGGGCTTGCGGATGATGGCTCAGTGGCGCTGCACAGTGCCGGCAATGTGCCCCTGGCTCAGCGCGGTCAGGTCAATGCCCTGATCGCGGCCGAGAACGCTGATCGTAGCGCCCTCTATCGTGAAATTGCGCGTGCCAACGGGCACCCCGAGTGGGAGTCGGACGTGCGTAACACCTTTGCCAAGCGCTGGGTGCAGCGGGCGCAGCCCGGTTGGTGGGTGCAGCAGGGCGGAGGCTGGGTTCAGAAGTGATGCCGACCCTGATTTTCGATATCGAAACCATTCCCGACGTGGATGGGATCCGACGCCTCAACGAGTTGCCGGATGATCTCTCCGACTTCGAGGTGGCGGAGTTCGCCTTCCAGCAACGGCGGGCGAGCCACGGGAATGATTTCCTGCCTCATCATCTGCAGCGGGTGGTGACGATTTCATGCGCCATGCGCGATGCGAATCAGTTCCGCGTGTTCTCGCTATCGGAGCCGGAGTCGAACGAGGGGCAGATCATCCAGCGTTTCTTCGACGGGGTGGAGCGCTTCACCCCGCAGATCGTGTCCTGGAACGGCGGCGGCTTCGATCTTCCGGTGCTTCACTACCGCGGCATGCTCCATGGCGTAGCTGCGCCCCGCTACTGGGACCTGGGTGACGGCGACTACGCCGATTCGCGGGATTTCAAGTGGAACAACTACATCAGTCGCTACCACACGCGGCATCTCGATCTGATGGACATGCTGGCAATGTATTCGCCACGTGCCAATGCGCCGCTGGATGATCTGGCAAAGCTCATGGGGTATCCCGGCAAGCTCGGCATGGACGGATCTGCTGTATGGGCCGCCTGGCAGGAGGGGCGCATCGCTGAGATTCGCGACTACTGCGAGACTGACGTGGTGAATACTTACCTCGTGTTCCTGCGTTTTCAGCGCATGCGCGGCCACCTCGATGCGGCCGGCCTTGCGAGCGAACTGGCTGTGGTGCGCGAAGCGCTGGGGCGGATCGGCGCTCCGCACTGGGAGGCGTTCTTGGCCGAATGGCCCGAGATTTAATTTTTTTGAAGAAAGTTTTAAAAATAGTTTGACACCTGTCGTGAAGTGCCTATAATTCGCGGCTCTTAGCAGGCGCGTAGCTCAGCTGGTTAGAGCACCACCTTGACATGGTGGGGGTCGTTGGTTCGAGTCCAATCGCGCCTACCAACACTTGGAGTCGATTTGCCATGTTCCGAACTCATACCAAGGCCGGAAACTGAACAGGTCGGGTCCGCTTGTCTGCTTGAGGAAAAAGTGCGGTTCGACCGCACTTTTTTTTCGTCCACGTTTTGTGCAGTGCAACCAAGGTCGCATTACCAGAGCTGTCACTTTTCATCAGCTCACCCAGTCTAGAGGCTAGAGATCATGCTGAATATCACGCTTCCCGATGGTTCCATTCGTCAGTTCGACCATCCGGTTACTGTGGGTGAGGTCGCCGCTTCGATCGGTGCGGGGCTGGCCAAGGCTTCGCTGGCGGGGCGTGTGGATGGCCGTCTGGTTGATCTCTCGCACCGCATCGAATCCGATGCTGCGCTGGCAATCATTACCGACAAGAATCCGGAAGGTCTCGAGGTCATTCGTCATTCGACGGCGCACTTGCTGGCGCACGCGGCGAAAGAGCTGTTCCCGGAAGCGCAGGTGACGATCGGGCCAGTGATCGACAATGGCTTCTACTACGATTTCTCCTATCATCGCCCGTTCACGCCGGAAGATCTGGCTGCCATCGAGCAGCGCATGGCGGAGATCGTCAAGCGCGAACTGCCGGTGACGCGTGAAGTCTGGCCGCGCAACAAGGCGGTCGAGTTCTTCAAGGGGATTGGCGAGAACTACAAGGCCGAGATCATTGCCTCCATCCCGTCTGACGAGGATGTCTCGCTCTATCGTCAGGGCGATTTCATCGATCTGTGTCGTGGCCCGCACGTGCCGTCGACGGCCAAGCTCAAGGTGTTCAAGCTCACGAAGCTGGCCGGGGCCTACTGGCGTGGCGACTCGAAGAACGAAATGCTGCAGCGGGTCTACGGCACGGCATGGGTGAAGAAGGAAGATCTCGAGTCTTACCTGCACATGCTGGAAGAGGCCGAGAAGCGCGATCACCGCAAGCTGGGTCGTCAGCTCGATCTCTTCCATCTCCAGGAAGAGGCGCCGGGCATGGTGTTCTGGCATGCCAAAGGGTGGACGCTGTGGCAACAGGTCGAGCAGTACCTGCGCAAGACCATTGGCGATGTTGGCTATCAGGAAGTAAAGACGCCGCAGATCGTTGATCGCTCGCTGTGGGAGAAATCCGGTCACTGGGGTATGTACGCCGACCTCATGTTCACCACGCAGTCGGAAAAGCGCGACTATGCAGTGAAGCCGATGAACTGCCCGTGTCATATCCAGATCTTCAACCAGGGTCTGAAGAGCTACCGCGATCTGCCGCTGCGGATGGCCGAGTTTGGCTCCTGTCACCGCAACGAGCCGTCCGGCGCGCTGCACGGGATCATGCGCGTGCGCAACTTCGTGCAGGACGATGCGCACATCTTCTGTACCGATGCACAGGTGCAGGACGAAGCGGCCGAGTTCATCCGTCTGCTGCAGCGAGTCTATGTCGACTTCGGCTTTACCGATGTGCTGATCAAGCTGTCGACGCGCCCGGACAAGCGGGTGGGTAGCGACGAGCAGTGGGATGCGGCCGAGGCGGCGCTTGCGGCTGCGCTTGATGCCCAGGGGCTTGAATACGACCTGCAGCCGGGCGAGGGCGCGTTCTATGGTCCCAAGATCGAGTTTTCGCTGAAGGACTGCCTCGGACGGGTGTGGCAGTGCGGTACGCTGCAGCTCGACTTCAACCTGCCGGTGAGGCTCGAGGCCGAATACGTCGCCGAGGACAACACCAAGAAGTATCCGGTGATGTTGCATCGCGCAATCCTGGGTTCGCTGGAGCGGTTCATCGGCATCCTGATCGAGCACTACGCCGGGGCGCTGCCGCTGTGGCTGGCGCCGGTTCATGCGGTGGTGATGAATATTTCGGAAGGTCAGGCCGAATACGCGCAGGAAGTCACTCAGAGACTGAAGAAAGCCGGTTTCCGGGTCGAGACGGATTTGCGTAACGAAAAGATTAACTATAAAATCCGCGAACATAGCGTGCACAAGCTGCCTTACCAGATCGTAATCGGCGAGAAGGAAAAGTCCGCCGGGGTGGTTGCTGTGCGCGTCCGGGGTGGCCAGGATCTTGGCCAAATGTCCCTAGATTCGCTGATCGAGCGCTGGCATCGTGAAATTGAAGCGAAAGCCGGCTCGGTCTGATATTGGCCTTTATGGAGAACTGAACCATCGCTCAAGATAAAAAGCAGCGCGTCAACGGGGAGATCACCGCGCCGGAAGTCCGGCTAGTCGGTGAAGACGGTGAACCGCTGGGTATTGTCCCCCTGAGAATTGCCCTCGAAGCAGCAGAAGAAATCGGGCTGGACCTTGTCGAGATCGCGCCAATGGCGGAACCCCCGGTTTGCCGGGTAATGGATCTGGGCAAGTTCAAGTATCAGGAGCAGAAGAAAGCCCACGAGGCGCGTTCCAAGCAGAAGCAGATTCAGATCAAGGAAGTCAAGCTGCGTCCGGGTACGGACGAGAACGACTACCAGATCAAGCTGCGCAACCTGAAGCGCTTCCTGGATGAAGGTGACAAGTGCAAGGTCACGCTTCGCTTCCGCGGACGAGAGATGGCGCACCAGGAATTTGGTCTGCGTCAGCTTGAGCGAGTCAAGGCCGATCTCGAAGAGCTCGGTCAGGTTGAGCAGATGCCCAAGATGGAAGGGCGTCAGATGGTTATGGTCATCGCGCCGATCAAGAAGAATCGCTGATCGGGCGGTTGCAGGATTTGCCGCCGGGTAACCGGTGGCAAGACCGCAGACATCCAGCTGTGGATGTCTGCGGAAAACAAGTGGTGTTGGGTGTAAAACGTACCTGAACCGGTACTACCTGACGGCATTCTATAAACTCGGAGTCTAAGCAATGCCCAAGATGAAGACCAAGAGCGGAGCCAAGAAGCGATTCAAGGTTCGTGCTAGCGGTGGGATCAAGCGGTCCTCGGCGTTCAAACGCCACATCCTTACCAAGAAGACCACCAAGAGCAAGCGCCAGCTGCGCGGCATGAAGGAAATTCATGCAGCCGACGAAAAGCTGATCCGCGCCATGCTGCCTTACGCTTGATAGGAGACCGCTATGCCCAGAGTTAAACGTGGTGTAACAGCCCGCGCACGTCACAAGAAAGTTCTCGTTCAGGCCAAGGGTTACCGCGGCCGTCGCAAAAACGTCTATCGCATCGCCAAACAGGCGGTGATGAAGGCCGGCCAGTACGCTTACCGCGACCGTCGTCAAAGGAAGCGTCAGTTCCGTGCCCTGTGGATCGTCCGTATCAACGCCGCTGCGCGTGAGTGCGGTCTGACCTACAGCGTATTCATGAATGGCCTGAAGAAGGCCGCTGTCGAAGTGGACCGCAAGGTTCTGGCCGATCTGGCCGTTTTCGACAAGCCCGCGTTTGCAGCGCTCGTCGCGCAAGCCAAGGCCCAAATCGCTGCGTAAGTCGTCGCAGCCCGAAAAAAGGAGGCCTGGCCTCCTTTTTTTTTCTGATTTTCCCGAGATGGCAGGGACATGGATAAGCTCGATCAACTGGTTCAACAGGCCGAGGAGGCGTTCTCCGCGGCAGCTGATGGCGCCCAGCTTGAGCAGGCAAAAGCGCGCTTTTTTGGCAAGAGCGGGTCGCTCACCGAACAGATGAAGGCGCTGGGCAAGCTTGCGCCTGAACAGAAGCGCGAAGCTGGCGCTGCAATCAACCGTGCAAAGGTCGCGATCGAAGCTGCGCTCGAAGCGCGCCGCGAATCCTTGCGCGAAGCCGCGCTGCTGGCTCAGCTCGCCGCGGAAGCACTCGACGTCACCCTGCCGGGGCGCGGCTCGGTTTCCGGTGGTTTGCACCCGGTCAGCCGCACCCTTGAGCGTATCGAAAGCCTGTTCCGCTCCGTCGGTTTCGTGGTGGCGGATGGTCCCGAGATCGAGACCGACTGGCACAACTTCACCGCGCTCAACACGCCTGAGAATCACCCAGCGCGTTCGATGCACGATACCTTCTACCTGGAAGGCCGGGACGACGTCCTGCTGCGCACCCATACCAGCCCGGTACAGAACCGGGCGATGATGGCGCACGTCGAACGCTACAAGCACCTGGACACCATGCCCGATATTCGCGTGATCGCGCCGGGCCGGGTCTACCGGGTGGACTCCGATGCCACGCACTCGCCGATGTTTCACCAGGTCGAGGGCCTGTGGGTGGGTGAGAACGTCAGCTTTGCCGACCTCAAGGGCGTGATTGCCGATTTCCTGCGCAAGTTCTTCGAGACCGAAGACCTGCAGGTGCGCTTCCGTCCGTCCTTCTTCCCCTTCACCGAACCTTCGGCTGAAATCGACGTGGCCTTCATGAGCGGTGCGCTCGAAGGTCGCTGGCTGGAGATCGCCGGTTGCGGCATGGTCCATCCGAACGTGCTCAGCCTCGGCGGCATCGACCCCGAGCGCTATACCGGCTTTGCTTTCGGCATGGGGCCGGACCGCCTGACCATGCTGCGCTACGGCGTCAACGATCTGCGCCTCTTCTTCGAGGGCGATCTGCGTTTCTTGAGCCAATTCAGGTAAGCGAATCATGCAATTTTCCGAACACTGGCTGCGGACCTTCACCAATCCGCTTCTTGATAGTGCTGCGCTGGGTCATCTGATGACCATGGCCGGCCTCGAAGTGGAAGAAGCCGAACCCGTGGCGCCGGCATTTACCGGCATCGTCGTGGCGCAGATCGTCGAAGCCGAAAAGCATCCGAACGCCGACAAGCTCAAGCTGTGCAAGGTCGACGCCGGCGCCGGGGAGCTCCTCCAGATCGTCTGTGGCGCACCCAATGCCGCGGTCGGTCTGAAAGTGCCGTGCGCCAAGGTGGGTGCGGTGCTGCCGGGTGACTTTGCAATCAAGGCGGCCAAACTGCGCGGTATTGAATCCTTCGGCATGCTGTGCTCGGAGCGCGAGCTTGGTCTGTCCGACGAGCATGGCGGTCTGTATGCGCTGCCCGACGATGCGCCGGTGGGCGTGGACATCCGGGAATACCTTGCGCTCGACGACACGTTGTTCACGATCAAGCTCACGCCGAACCGCTCCGACTGTCTGAGCTTGACCGGCGTGGCACGCGAGGTCGCGGCCCTCACTGGCGTGCCGCTGGTGCGGCCCGAGATTGCTGCGGTTGTACCGACGATCGACGATCGCCGTGCGATCCTGCTTGACGCGCCCCAGGCCTGTCCGCGTTATTGTGGTCGTGTGCTCAAGGGTGTTGACGCCAAGGCGCCGACACCGGACTGGATGAAGCAGCGTCTGCAGCGCAGTGGCATCCGGTCGATCAGCGCGCTGGTGGATATCACCAACTACGTGATGCTCGAGCTCGGGCAACCGCTGCACGCTTTCGACAACACCCGTCTCAAGGGCGCAATTCATGTGCGCCTTCCGGTGGAGGGTGAGCAGGTGCTGTTGCTCAACGAACAGACGGTGACCCCGGCGGCCGACACGCTGCTGATCGCCGACGAGCACTGCGCGCTTGCGCTGGCAGGCATCATGGGCGGTGAAGAGAGCGGTATCACGCTGGAAACGTCCGAAGTTTTCCTCGAAAGCGCCTTCTTCGCACCCGACGCAATCGCCGGTCGCGCCCGTGCCTACGGTTTCTCGTCCGATGCCTCGCATCGTTTCGAGCGCGGTGTCGATTTCGCACTCGCCCGCCCGGCGCTGGAGCGCGCCACCGGTCTCATTCTCGAGATCTGCGGTGGTGCTGCAGGCCCGGTTGAAGAGGCGCTGGCTGCCGATGCATTGCCCGCCCGTCCGCCGGTGCGTCTGCGTCCGGCACGTGCTCGCCGCGTGCTTGGCATTGACATGGCCGACGACGCAATGCAGAAACTGCTCGAACGCGTCCATCTTGAAGTGAGCCGGGACGGTGACGCGCTGCTCGTCAGCCCGCCTTCCTTCCGTTTCGATATCGAGATTGAAGAAGACCTGATCGAAGAGCTGGCTCGGCTGCATGGGTATGACAACATCCCCGCGGTCGCACCCTTGGGTCGGCTGGTGATGCTGGATCGCAGCGAGTCCGATCGCAGCGAATGGGATGTTCGCCACCTGCTCGCTGCGCGCGGCTTCCAGGAAGTGGTTAACTTCGCCTTCGTCGAAGAAGCGTGGGAGCGCGATTTCTGTTCCAACGAAGATCCGATCCGTCTTGCCAACCCGATCGCGAGTCAGATGAGCGTCATGCGCTCAAGCCTGATTCCGGGACTGGCTGCCAATCTGGTCACGAACCGCAAGCGCCAGCAGAACCGTGTTCGCGTGTTCGAGCTCGGGCGCTGCTTCGAGCGCAAGGCTGACGGTCAGCCGGTAGCCGGCTTCCATCAGCCGCGGCGAATTGCCGCGCTTGCCGCCGGTCCGGTCGTGCCCGAACAGTGGGGCGAGCGCAGCAGGACGACCGACTTCTATGATCTCAAGGGGGATCTCGAGGCCTTGTTCGCGCCGCGCGAACTCAGCTTTGAATGCCTGGCCGATCCCGCGCTGCACCCGGGGCGGGCGGCAGTCGTCATGCTCGATGGTCGCCGCATCGGTGTCATCGGCGAACTGCATCCGATCTGGGTGCAGCGCTACGATCTCGGGCCTGCACCGGTGGTGTTCGAGGTTGAGCTTGATGCCGCACTGGAGGCGATTCTGCCTGCATCGGGCAGTGTGTCGCGTATGCCGGCGGTTGCCCGTGACCTGGCCCTGGTGGTCAATCAGGAACTCAGTGCGACGCGTGTTCTGGCAGTGCTGCGTGAAGCGGCGCCGAGCCTCGTACGCGAGATCAGCCTGTTCGACGTCTACCATGGCAAGGGCATTGACCCTGACAAGAAGAGTCTTGCTTTCAGTGTGTTGATGCAAGATACTCAACGGACCCTTGAAGATGCCGAGGTGGAAGCCGCAATGTCGGCACTGCTCCGCCATGCTGAGCTCACGCTGGGTGCGCGACTGCGTGGATCGGGAGAATGAACGTGACCTTGACCAAAGCCGAACTGGCCGATCTGCTGTTTGAGCAGGTTGGCCTGAACAAGCGTGAAGCCAAGGACATGGTGGAAGGCTTCTTTGAAGAAATCCGGACAGCGCTCGAGCGCGGCGACAGTGTGAAACTGTCCGGGTTCGGCAACTTTCAGTTGCGTGACAAACCGCAGCGTCCGGGGCGCAACCCGAAGACTGGCGAGGAAATTCCGATCACTGCCCGTCGGGTGGTCACCTTCCACGCCAGCCAGAAGCTCAAGGCCGCGGTAGAGGAACTCAGCGATGCAAGCAAGCAACCCTGAAACCGGTACGGCAGCACTGCCGCCGATTCCCGCCAAGCGTTACTTCACGATCGGTGAGGTAAGCGAACTGTGCGGGGTCAAGGCACATGTGCTGCGTTACTGGGAGCAGGAGTTTACCCAGCTCAAGCCGGTCAAGCGCAGCGGCAACCGTCGCTACTATCAGCATCATGAAGTGATGCTGATCCGGCGCATCCGCCATCTGCTGTATGACGAAGGCTTTACTATTTCCGGGGCACGCAACCGTCTCGGCGAAGCCGCGATTCATCAGCACGAAGAGATCGAGGCGGCAACACGCTACAAGGCCTTGATCGCGGATTTGCGGCATGAAATCGAGACTACACTGGCAGCGCTGAAAAGCTGATTTTTTGCTGGTAAAGTTTTTTTGGCCTGCTATAATGCCGGCTTGTGTCGGGGCGTAGCGCAGCCTGGTAGCGCACTTGCATGGGGTGCAAGGGGTCGTGAGTTCGAATCCCACCGCCCCGACCAAACGAATCAGACAAAAGCCAATCCTTCGGGGTTGGCTTTTTGTTTTTCCGGCTCAGTCCATTCGGGCACGTCTGCATCTTCTTGCAACGATGGAACGGCGGGGCGGCGCTGGCAGCGATGACTGAAGACCGAGGCGGATGCAATCAGCGGAGGCAGATTTCATGAAGTACGGATACAGCGAAGCCAGGCCCTACATCACGAAGGACGGTTCGATGATTCGCGAACTGATGCATCCGGACGTACATGGCAACAAGGCACAGAGCCTGGCCGAAGCCACCGTCCCCGCAGGGACGAGAACGCAGCTGCATCGCCACGCCCTGACCGAGGAGCTCTATCACATCACGTCGGGAACAGGGCGGATGCAACTCGGCGACGCGCGTTTCGACGTGGCGGCCGGCGATACCGTCTGCATTCCGCCCGGCACACCGCACTGCATCGAAGCGCTTGGAGATGCCCCGCTGAAATTGCTGTGCTGCTGTGCACCGGCATACGCTCATGAAGATACCGAGCTTCTTGAACCGGGTGCTTCTTGAGCCGGGTCTGAGCTAGCCCGCGTCCGGTGCGCGCCCGAGCAGTGTTCTGGCGTGTGCGAGCAAGCCCTTTTCCAGCAGCAGTCTCTTCATGCTCTTTGCCAGCCGAACACGCAGCTGCGCGTCGTCAGCCCAGGCGAAGCCATCGACTTCCGGCGCACGCTTGCCGGTCACGTAGTGGTCGAAGTAGCTCGTGCACCGGCAATGCTCGGGACGGGTTTCGGTGGATGTGGTGCCGACGCAGAACAGATGAAGATCCTTGCCGCGGTAGTAGGCGTAACGGCCCAGCTCGACCAGGCGCCCGGTCGGGAACTCGAGTCCGAACTCCTCGCGAGCCTCGCGCAGGGCGCAAGCCATGGGGCTCTCTCCCTCATCGATGAGGCCCTTGGGCAGGTCCCAGTGCGTGCTTCCGGTGGAATGACCCACAAGCAGTTCGCCGCGTTCATTGATCACCAGCAGGCCGCAGGAAAGTTGTGTCGCCATCATGTGGCTGCGGCCTGTTTGAGGACACCGGCTCCCGGCGCCGGTGCCGAGTCGCTTGCTTTCATGAACACCTCCTTCACGCCACATTGTGCGGCAAAAGGAGGGCGGACGAAGCGGCGGGTGCGCAATCCGGCTCAGGGCTCTCCGGCACTGCGCCGATTCTTGCTGGCGCCTGCCATCATCGGGAACGGTCCTTTCCACGTGCACGTCATCCATGCGCGCACCGTGCCGGGACCTCGCCTTTTCGCAAACGACGTTTGTCTCAGCCCCTGCGCCAGGCGTGGAAGCGTTCGACCCAGGCCAGCAACTGTTGCGGTGCGTGCGCCTTCTTCCAGTTGCCTGCGACATACTTGTTGGCCTCGGCCAGTGTCGGGTAGATATGGATCGTGCCGAGGATCTTGTTCAGGCCGATGCCTTGTTTCATGGCCAGCACGTACTCGGCGATCAGGTCGCCCGCGTGCTCGCCGACGATGGTCACGCCGAGAATCCTGTCCTTGCCAGGGACGGTGAGTACCTTGATGAAGCCATGTGCCTCGCCGTCGGCGATGGCGCGGTCGAGATCGTCGATGCCGTAAGTGGTCACCTCAAAGGCGATGCCTTGTGCCTTTGCGTCCTGTTCGTTCAGGCCGACGCGGGCGACTTCGGGTTCGACGAAGGTGGCCCAGGGGATCACCGAGTAATCCGCCTTGAATTTCTTTAGCGGGTCGAAGAGTGCGTTGACCGCGGCATACCAGGCTTGGTGCGCAGCCGTATGGGTGAACTGGAAGGGCCCGGCGACGTCGCCTGCGGCGTAAATGTTGGGGTAGTTGGTCTGCAGGAACGCGTTGGTGTCCACCGTTCGTCCGGTCGGAATGCCCAGTTCTTCGAGGCCAAAGCCTTTCAGGTTGGCCGCGCGGCCGACGGCGACCAGCACGGCGTCGAAGGGAATGCGAACATCCTCGCCTTCGTGTTCGGCGATCAGGATCTTCTCGCCGTTTTCGATGAGGAATTCCTTGGCCTTGTGCCCGGTCAGCACGGCGACGCCTTCGGCGCGGAAGCGCTCGGTGACGAGGTCCGAGACCTCTGGGTCTTCGCGACCCATGATGCGCGCTTCCATCTCGACCTGGGTCACGCTGGCGCCAAGCCGTGCGAAGGCCTGGGTCAGTTCGCATCCAATCGGCCCGCCGCCGAGTACGATCAGGCGCTGCGGCAGTTCGCGTAGTTCCCAGACGTTGTCCGAAGTCAGGTAGCTAACCTGCTCAATGCCCGGAATAGGTGGCACGAAGGGACGGGCGCCGGTGGCGATGACGATGCTGCGGGTGGTCAGGCGTTGCGTGCTGCCGTCCTCCAGGGTGATGTCGACCTCCCAGGGCGAGACAATCTTCGCTGCGCCCTGCACGACATCGACGCCGAGCCCGGTGTAGCGCTCGGCCGAGTCGTGCGGTTCGATCGCCTTGATCACCGACTGAACCCGCTCCATGACGTCGGCGAAATCGACTTCTGCGCGCGCCGACCTGATGCCGAACTCCTGCGACCTGCCGACGTGAGAGAGGAACTTGGCCGAGCGAATCAGCGCCTTCGAGGGCACGCAGCCGGTGTTGAGGCAGTCCCCGCCCAGTTTGTGTTTCTCGACCAGCGTGACCTTGGCCTTGACCGCAGCGGCGATGTAGGAGGTCACCAGTCCGGCACTGCCGCCACCGATGACCACGAGGTTGCGGTCGAAGCGCGACGGCTTCGTCCAGTTGGCGAATACCTTGTTCATGCGAATGACCTCCAGGAGTTTGCGGGCAATCAGCGGAAAGATGCCGAGCAGCACAAAGGAGCCGAGCAGGCCCGGCGAGAGGATGCCGGACAGGGACTCCAGCTTGCCCAGCTGGGTGCCCGCATTGACGTACACAATGGTGCCGGCAAGCATGCCGAGCTGGCTGACCCAGTAGTAGGTGCGGGTCTTCATTGCAGTCAGGCCGAGCAGCAGGTTGACCAGGAAGAACGGGAAGGCCGGTACCAGACGCAGGGTGAACAGATAGAACGCACCTTCGCGGCGAACCCCGGCGTCGATGGCCTGCAGGCGCTGGCCAAAGCGCTGCTCGACCCAGTTCCGCAGCAGGAAGCGCGACATCAGGAAGGCGAGCGTGGCGCCGATGGTCGAGGCAAAGGAGACGATGACCGTGCCCCACAGCAGGCCGAACACTGCACCGCCCGCCAGTGTCAGCAGGGCTGCGCCGGGGAGGGACAAGGCCGCCATCAGCACGTAAATGACGAAGTAGATGGTGACGCTCAGGAGCACGTTCTCGTCGCGGAACGCTTCGATGGCGGCCTGCTGCTCCTTGAGGTTCTGCAGGTTCAGGTACTGGCCCAGGTCCAGGATGAAGAACAGCGCAATGGCCGACGCGACGGCTGCCACGACTGCCAGTTTTCGAGCTTGCATGAAAGACCTCGGTGAATGTAAAGAGCGAGGGCTGCCGCCCCCGCCTGTGCATTACTCAGTCGGATGGATGCTCGATTACTTACACATCGCGTACGACACGTGCGCACACGAGATTGCGCTCAGCGGAAGGAACGTGATGGGGTGGGAACGACATGATCTGACGCGAGCCGGCACCGCGGAACCGGCTCGATCGTCTCTCGAATCACGGCTTTGCAGCGGCTGGTGCGGGCGCTGCCGGCGGGCAGGCGGCGGCGGTGAACAGCACGTCGGTGGAGGAGTTCAGCGCCGTTTCGGCAGAGTCTTGCAGCACGCTGATGACAAAGCCGATCGCGACCACCTGCATGGCAACATCGGTCGAGATGCCGAACAGGTTGCACGCCATCGGGATCAGCAGCAGCGAGCCGCCGGCCACGCCGGAAACGCCGCAGGCGGCGAGTGCCGACACGATGCACAGCAGGAATGCGGTCGGCAGGTCGACGCTGACGCCCAGGGTGTTCGCAGCGGCCAGCGTCATCACCGTAATGGTGATGGCCGCGCCGGCCATGTTGATGGTCGCGCCCAGCGGGATGGAGATCGCGTACGTGTCTTCGTGCAGGTTCAGGCGCTTGCACAGTTCCATGTTGATCGGGATGTTGGCGGCCGAACTGCGGGTGAAGAATGCGGTGATCGCGCTTTCGCGCAGGCAGGTCAGCACCAGCGGGTAGGGATTGCGGCGGGTCTTCAGGAATACGATCAGCGGATTGACGACCAGGGCAACGAAGATCATGCAGCCGACGATGACCAGCAGCAGCCTGGCGTAGTCGAGCAGGGCGTCGAGTCCGGACTCCACAAGTGTGCTTGCCACGAGGCCGAAGATGCCGAGCGGGGCGAAGCGGATCACGAGCCTGACGATCTTCGATACGGCTTCGGAGAGGTCGGAGAGCATCGTCCGGGTGGTGTCGGACGCGTGGCGCAACATGATGCCGAGGCCGATCGCCCAGCTCAGGATGGCAATGAAGTTCGCTTCCATCAGGGCCTTGGCAGGATTCGAGACCGCGCTCAGCAGCAGGTTCTTGAGTACGCCGACGATGCCGCCCGGTGGCGTGCCGCTCACTGCGGGCGCGTCGAGAACGAGGGTGGTGGGAAACGCGAAGCTGGCGGCGACCGCGACTGCTGCGGCACCGAGCGTACCGAGCAGATAGAGGATCAGCACCGGCCGGATGTGCGTGGGCTGACCGCGCCTGTGGCTGGCGATCGACGCAATCACCAGCAGGAAGACCAGTACCGGCGCCACCGACTTGAGCGCAGAAATGAAGACGTCTCCGAGGAGCGATACGGAGCGTGCCAGGTCGGGGGCGAGCAGGGCGAGGGCGATGCCGCAGATCAGGCCGACGACGATCTGGGTGATGAGGCTGGTTCTCAGCATGAAAACGGGGGAACGGCTTACTGCGGTGTTCATGACGTGTTTCCTGTCGTGTCGCGTGTGTTGCGGTTAGAAAGGCCACGCAGCCGGGTGGGGCTGCAGGGCCTGCGGCGGAGCAGTCAGCACTCGGTAAAGTTGACCGCCAGCCCGCCGCGCGAGGTTTCCTTGTACTTGTCCAGCATGTCACGCCCGGTGTCGCGCATGGTGCGGATCACCTGGTCGAGCGAAATGGCGTGCGAACCGTCTCCGCGCAGCGCCAGTTGTGCAGCGTTGATTGCCTTGATCGAGGCCATTGCGTTGCGCTCGATGCACGGCAGTTGTACCAGCCCGGCAACCGGGTCACAGGTCAGGCCCAGGTTGTGCTCAAGCCCGATCTCCGCCGCATTCTCCACCTGTTCGGGCGTGCCGCCCATGATCTGCGTCAGGCCGGCGGCCGCCATCGCGCAGGCCGAACCGACTTCGCCCTGGCAGCCAACCTCGGCACCGGAGATCGAGGCGTTCTTCTTGCACAGGGTGCCGATCGCCGCTGCGGTCAGCAGGAAATCGACCACGTCGGATTCGTCGCTGCCAGGATGAAAGTTCATGTAGTAGTGCAGAACGGCAGGGATGATGCCCGCCGCGCCATTGGTCGGCGCCGTCACCACGCGGCCACCCCCGGCGTTTTCTTCATTCACCGCGAGCGCATACAGATTGACCCAGTCGAGCGCAGCCAGGGTGTCGCTGATGAAGTTGCGGCCGTGTTCGAGCCCGCTCAGTTTTTCGTGCAGGGCATGTGCGCGACGCCGCACCCTGAGGCCCCCCGGCAGCACGCCCTGCTGTTCGATGCCGCGCGCCACGCAGCTGCGCATGGCCGCCCAGATCTGCAGCAGCGCAGCACGCGTCTCGTCCTCGCTGCGCCACGCGAGCTCATTCTCCAGCATGACCTCGCTGATACGCAGCGAATGCTTTTTGCAGATCGCGAGCAGTTCCGCTGCGCTGTCGAATTCGTGGCGCAACGCCGTCTGTGGCACCAGGCCCGCATCTGCTGCGGCCTGGGCCTCGTCGATGACGAAGCCACCGCCGATCGAGTAGAAGGTGTTCTCGTACACCACGCCAGTGTCACCGTGGGCGATGAGTTTCAGTGCGTTGGGGTGATAGGGCAGGCTCACCGGCAGCAATCGCATGTCGCGATCCCAGTGAAAAGCCAGGGCATGGGTTCCGCCAAGGCGCAGGCTCGCGGTCTGCCGGACCTCGGCCACCGCGGGGGCGATGAAGTCCGGGTCGACTTCGTCCGGGCGCTGGCCCATGAGGCCGACGATCACCGCATGATCGGTGCCGTGCCCGATTCCGGTCGCGGACAGCGAGCCATACAGTCTTGCCTCGATGCGGCTCACGCTGGCGGTGAGTTGTCTCGCGTCGAGCTCCGCTGCGAAGTCGTGCGCCGCCCGCATCGGCCCGATGGTGTGTGAGCTCGACGGGCCGATGCCAATCTTGAACAGGTCGAGAACGCTGATGGACATGGCGGCACCTTCATGGAAATGGCGGATTCAGGGCCGTCAGACCGCCGACCCTGAGCCGCGATTCTGTGGTGCGGGGCCGGGCTTTTCAATTGGTGATTGTCCTCTCCCCTGATTCCTGCCAGCTCGCGCCGGCGCGGCGCGGCTGTGCGACGCCGGGTACGCAGCGATCAGCTGCTTTTCGGAAGTGGAAACCATCTTGCCTGGGCGGACCGTCGGCAGATTTTCAGTGGCTTCTTAATGTGTTGATTATCATGCGGAAAGTGATTTCACTGGGCTTTGGCATGGTTCTTGTGTTGTCTCCCGGCATGTGCCGCCGCGCTGCCTGGCTGCGGGGTCAGAAGAAAGACCTTCGAGGGAGACATTCCATGACTGAAACCTTCTACGACGTGCTGCGCCGTCAGGGCATCACACGTCGCAGTTTCCTCAAGTTCTGCAGCCTTACCGCGACTTCGCTGGGGCTGGGTTCGGCCGCTGCGCCGCAGATCGCCCATGCGCTGGAAACCCGGCCGCGCACTCCGGTGCTGTGGCTGCACGGGCTGGAGTGCACCTGCTGTTCGGAGTCCTTCATCCGTTCTGCACATCCGCTGGCCAAGGACGTGGTGCTGTCGATGCTCTCGCTCGACTATGACGACACCCTGATGGCTGCGGCCGGACACCAGGCCGAGGCCATCATCGAAGAGGTCAAGCGCAAGTACAAGGGCAACTACATCCTGGCCGTGGAGGGCAACCCGCCGCTCAACGAGGATGGCATGTACTGCATCCACGGCGGACGCCCTTTCATCGAGGTGCTCAAGGAAACCGCTGCCGACGCCAAGGCCATCATCTCGTGGGGCTCGTGTGCCTCCTGGGGCTGCGTGCAGGCGGCCAAGCCCAACCCCACCCGGGCCACGCCGGTGCACAAGGTCATTTTCGACAAGCCGATCATCAAGGTGCCGGGCTGTCCGCCGATTGCCGAGGTCATGACCGGCGTCGTCACCTACATGCTGACCTTCGATCGCATCCCCGAGCTCGACCGTCAGGGGCGGCCGAAAATGTTCTACGGCCAGCGCATTCACGACAAGTGCTACCGCCGGCCGCACTTCGACGCCGGGCAGTTCGTCGAGGAGTGGGACGACGAAAACGCGCGCAAGGGCTACTGCCTGTACAAGGTCGGCTGCAAGGGGCCGACCACTTACAACGCCTGCTCCACCGTGCGCTGGAACAGCGGTGTGTCCTTCCCCATCCAGTCCGGCCACGGCTGTATCGGCTGCTCGGAAGACGGCTTCTGGGACAAGGGCAGTTTCTACGACCGGGTCACCGACATCCATCAGTTCGGTATCGAGGCCAATGCGGACAGGATTGGTGCAGCCGCAGCCGGCGTGGTCGGTGCATCGGTTGCGGCGCATGCGGCGGTGACCGCACTGGCGCGAGCGCGCAGCACGCCCGGACTCGACAACAAACCGCAAGCGGGAGACAAGTGATCATGGGCTCGTACGAGACGCAGGGCTTCAAGCTCGACAATACCGGCAAGCGCGTGGTGGTCGACCCGGTAACCCGGATCGAGGGCCACATGCGGGTCGAGGTCAACCTCGACGAAAGCAATGTGATCCGCAACGCGGTGTCGACGGGCACCATGTGGCGCGGGCTGGAGGTGATTCTGAAGGGGCGCGATCCGCGCGATGCATGGGCCTTTACCGAGCGCATCTGCGGCGTGTGCACCGGCACCCATGCATTGACCTCGGTGCGCGCGGTGGAAGACGCGCTGAAGATCGACATCCCCGAGAACGCCAACTCGATCCGCAACATCATGCAGCTCACGCTGCAGGTGCATGACCATCTGGTGCATTTCTATCACCTGCACGCGCTTGACTGGGTCGATGTGGTGTCGGCGCTCAAGGCCGACCCCAAGGCCACGTCGGCGCTGGCGCAAAGCATCTCGAACTGGCCCAACAGTTCGCCTGGCTACTTCCGCGACATCCAGAACCGGCTGAAGAAATTCGTCGAGTCCGGCCAGCTCGGCCCCTTCATGAACGGCTACTGGGGCAATCCGGCCTACAAGCTGCCACCCGAAGCCAATCTGATGGCGGTCACGCACTACCTGGAAGCACTCGACTTTCAGAAGGAAATCGTCAAGATCCACACCATCTTCGGCGGCAAGAACCCGCATCCGAACTGGCTGGTGGGTGGGATGCCGTGCGCGATCAATGTGCACGACACCGGCGCGGTGGGTGCAATCAACATGGAGCGGCTCAACCAGGTCAGCTACATCATCGACCGCTGCATCGAGTTCGTCGATCAGGTCTACGTGCCCGATCTGACCGCCATCGCCAGCTTCTACAAGGACTGGCTCCATGGCGGCGGTATCTCCTCGCTGTCGGTCATGTCCTACGGCGACATTCCCGACCGCGCCAACGACTACTCCGCGTCCAACCTGCTGCTGCCGCGCGGCGCCATCATCAACGGCGACCTGTCGAAGATTCACGAGATCGATCTGCGCGATCCGGATCAGGTACAAGAGTTCGTCACCCACAGCTGGTACAGCTATCCGGACGAGACCAAAGGCCTGCACCCCTGGGACGGCATTACCGAACCCAACTTCGTGCTCGGCAAGAATACGAAGGGCACGAAGACGCGCATCGAGTCGCTGGACGAGGAGGGCAAGTACTCCTGGATCAAGTCGCCGCGCTGGCGCGGGCACGCGATGGAAGTCGGCCCCCTGTCGCGTTACATCATCGGCTACGTGCAGAACAATCCCGAGTTCAAGGAGCCGACCGACAAGCTGCTGACCGATCTCGGCCTGCCGCTGCAGGCCTTGTTCTCCACGCTGGGACGCACCGCCGCGCGTGGCCTTGAGGCCTCGTGGGCGGCGCACAAGATGCGTTACTTCTTCGACAAGATGATGGCCAACATCAAGGCGGGCGATGAGTCCACCGCCAACGTCGACAAGTGGGACCCGTCGCGCTGGCCGGCCGAGGCCAAGGGCGTTGGCTTCACCGAAGCACCACGCGGTGCGCTTGGGCACTGGATCCGGATCAAGGACGGCAAGATCGACAACTATCAGGCCGTGGTGCCCACCACCTGGAACGGCAGCCCGCGCGACGACAAGGGGCAGATCGGTGCCTTCGAGGCGTCGCTGCTGAATACCCCTGTGGCCAAGGCCGACGAGCCGCTCGAGATCCTTCGCACCCTGCATTCCTTCGATCCCTGCCTGGCGTGCTCGACGCATGTCATGAGCCCGGACGGACAGGAGTTGAGCGAGGTGAAGGTGCGCTGAATCCCACGCTTCGACGGATTGCGCCGCTGCCGCTCAAGCGGCGCGGTCGTCGGGAAAAGGAGAACGACATGCTGGCAGAACAAGATGCATTCGAGGCCGAACGTCAGGCGCGGCTGGTCAAGGCCGTCTATGTGTATGAGGCGCCCTTGCGGCTGTGGCACTGGGTCAATGCGCTGGCCATCACCGTGCTGGCCATCACCGGCTATTTCATCGGGCAGCCGCTGCCGTCGGTGCCGGGCGAAGCGAGTGCGAACTTCCTGATGGGCTACATCCGTTTCGTACATTTCGCAGCGGCCTATATCTTCGCCGTCGGCTTTCTCGGCCGGATTTACTGGGCCATGGTGGGCAACCACCACGCCCGGCAGATCTTTCTGGTGCCGGTGTGGAGTCTGAAGTGGTGGAGCGAGGTGTTCTACGAACTGCGCTGGTACCTCTTTCTCGTTCGCGAGCCGAAGAAATATGTCGGCCACAATCCGCTTGCCCAGCTGATGATGTTCCTGTTCTTCACCATTGGCGCGGTGTACATGATCTGCACCGGCTTCGCGCTGTATGGCGAAGGGCTGGGTGAAGGCAGCTGGGCCGAATCGATGTTCGGCTGGGTCATCACTGCGGTGGGCGGCAACAGCCTGCAGGTGCACAGCTTTCACCGGCTCGGCATGTGGGTCACCGTCTGCTTCGTGATCGTGCACGTCTATGCCGCCATCCGTGAGGACATCATGAGCCGCCAGAGCCTGATCTCCACCATGATTTCCGGCTGGCGGATGTTCAAGGACTGACGCCGGTCCTTCTTTCCGCAATGAATTCGCGTTTTCCCCCTTTCGTCTCTTTCTCCTCATGATGACGATCGTTCGCGCGGGCTTCGGCCCGCGCATCTTTTTGCCTGTGGTCCGCGGCCCCGCCAGGGCGCCCAGGCATCCGGGGCGCTTTCTCGAAACCCGCTTCATGCGTCCGGCTGGTATCTCGCAGGATGCGCTGGCCCGGGCGCTCGGCGTCTCGCGCCGACGGGTGAATGAGCTGACCCGCGGCCGGCGTGCCTTCACGCCGGACACCGCTGTGCGTCTGGGAATCTTCTTCGGTACCGACCCGCTGTTATGGATGCATCTGCAGGCTGCGTGGGATACCCATATCGCGTGGCGCAGCCTGTGCGGTACGGCTGATGGCTGAATGCGGAAGTGGAAAGAAGGTTTTCGATTTGATGTAAACCTGATCGACATTGCCTCAGTCGGCGGTCCCGCATCGTCAGTCAGCTGTTCTTCAAGTGATTGATTATGCGCTGAATCATGCGCGCGACCCGGGCTGGCACGGCACATGCAACTGTAACCCCACTCGTTACACCCGGAGTCGGCATGCGCACACAGTCCAGTTCAGTCTTGATTCTTGGTATCGGCAACCTCCTGTGGGCTGACGAGGGCTTCGGCGTGCGCTGTGTCGAGGCGCTGGATGCGGCCTGGCAGTTCGGCGACGAGGTGACCGTGATGGACGGCGGCACCCAGGGCCTGTACCTGCTGCCTTATGTCACCGAGGCCCGCCGTCTGATCGTTTTCGATGCGGTGGACTATGGCCTAGAGCCGGGCGCGATGCGCCTGGTCGAGGACAGCGAAGTGCCCCGCTTCATGGGGGCGAAGAAGATGAGCCTGCACCAGACCGGCTTTCAGGAGGTGCTGGCCTCGGCGCAGATGCTCGACCGCCTGCCCGAATCCATGCTGCTCATCGGCGTGCAGCCGGTCGAGCTCGACGATTTCGGTGGCAGCCTTCGTCCGGTCGTGCGTGCCTGTATCGAGCCGGCGGTGGCACATGCGGTGGCGCGCCTGCGCAGTTGGGGCGTGAGCGTCGAGCCTCGTGCCGACGCGGTGCTGCGGCTCAACGACGTTGCACTCGCCATGGATGCCTACGAAGCGGGGCGCCCCCCGCCCGAGGCTGCCTGCCGGCATGGCGATCTGCGTTTCGTCACGACCGCCGGGGAGGTCTGAGATGTGTGTCGGCATTCCGTTGCAGGTGCAGCGCATGGAGGGCAGCGTTGCGCTATGCACCGACCTCGATGGCGTCGAGCACCGCATCGATACGCTGCTCGTGGGGCCGCAGACCCAAGGGGTCTGGCTGATGACATTTCTCGGCGCTGCACGGGCGGTGATCGATGAGGCCGAGGCGGCCCGGGTCGGCGCTGCCCTCAATGCCTTGTCGGGTCTGATGGCCGGTCAGCCCGTGGATCTGGACGCAGCCTTTGCCGACCTCGTCGACCGCGAGCCCCAACTTCCGGAATTTTTGCGAGGCCCCCGAACATGAACGACTATGCCGCACCCAATCTCGATTCCCTCGCCGCGTTGCTCGAACGCCAGGCACTGCGGCATGGCATCGCCTGTGTCGACGCTGCCGGGTTGGACGCGTTCGTAGCCAAAGGCGGCGACGTGCTGATCCTGCTCACCGAAGACCCCGCCCGCAGTCCCGAGACCTGGGATGTGGCGGTCATCCTGCCCGAGATCCTCAAGACGTGCGGACGTCGGCTGCGAGCAGCTGCCCTGATGCCCGCCGACAGCCGCGAAGTGGCCGCGCGCTACGGAATCACCCGCTATCCGGCGCAGTTGTTCCTGCGTGACGGTGGCTATGTCGGGGTGCTCGAAGGCATGCTCGACTGGGATGCCTGGGGCGGGGCGGTGGCACGCAAGCTTGCTTTGCCCGTCGGACGTGCGCCTTCCATCGGCATTCCGGTGCGCGGTCCCGCGTCCGATTCCGCCTGCCACTGACCGGAGCCAGACAATGAAAGCCTTCCCCATCCCCGTCGTGGCCTTCGGTCCCGGATCGCAGGAAGAAGACGATACGCTCGAGTACATTCCGTCACCGGGCGCAATGAGCACATTCAACGTGCCACGCATGCCCGAGGCGATCGACCCCGCCGTGCGCGACGAGGTGCTCGGCGTGCTTGGGCGCCTGCTCGACGCCATGCGTGCCTGGTCGTTTGGCGATCCGGATTATCCCGAAATCGATCTCGCAGGGCTGTCGGCCCCTGGCCTCAAGCTGGTCAACGAGGCCTTGGGGCAGGGTGAGGTCAGCATCGTTGTGGAGGCCGGTGAAGGTAGGCTGCGCATTCAGGAAACGGTGTTTGCCGGCGTCTGGCGCGAACTCGGATTCGACGTCGCGAAGCAGCAGGTGCGCGATGTGGTGTCGGCAGCGCCGGTGCCCGGGGCTGTCGGGGTCTGCGCGCGGCTTGCGGGCAGCGTCGGGATTTCGGTGCCGCCACCGCCGCCAGGCGTGATGAACGCACCCTCGATCCTGGCCGAACTGGTCGATGCCGCCGCGCGGTGGAAGTCAGGCGATGGCGCCCACATTGTCAATCTCACCCTGCTGCCGCTGGTACCTGACGACCTTGCCTATCTCGACGGCGCGCTGGGTGCGGGCAGCGTGCTGGTGCTCTCCCGCGGCTACGGGAACTGCCGCGTCAGCAGCACCCGGCTCGCCAACACCTGGTGGGTGCAGTACTTCAACAGTGCCGACAATCTGATTCTCAACACCATCGAGGTGACCGACATGCCCGATGTGGTGCCCGCTGCGGCTGACGACTTCGGTGACAGCGTCGAACGCCTCGACGAATGGATCGAGACGCTCAGGTTTGAATGATGCGGGCTGACCCGACTGCTCCTCTCCGTGGCTTCGGCGTACCATCGGGTTGCATGAGGGCAGGCGGTGCATATGGACGCGCACGACAACAGGAATTCCGACCATGTTTGAAGGCAGCTATCTCGGCGACGGCAGTCGCATTTCGGACGGAGCCCGTCTTGAGTGCGGCATCTGCTGGTATGTCTATGATCCGGCCGAAGGCGACGAGGTGTGGCAGATCCCGCCCGGCACACCGTTCTCGGCCTTGCCCGAGCACTGGGCCTGCCCCAACTGCGACGCGCCGCGTCACAAGTTCATGGTGGTGGACGCCGCATGAGCCCGACGACGTCTGCCGGTCTCTCCGGTTTCGCACACGACCCCGCGCCCGAACTCCGGGCCTGCTTTGCTGCGATCGCGGCGGGGCCGATGGCCGGGTTGCCGCTGTGCAATCCCGCGCTCGAAGTGGCTGCCATCGGGTTTCGGTCCTGGCAGGGCGAGTGGCTGGGTGCGCTGCTGACGCCATGGTCGCTGAGCCTGGTTCTGCTCCCGGGCGGTGGCGGTCTGTTCCGGCCCCTGGCGGCAGACGAGCGCCAGTGCTGGAGCTTTCCCTCTGGCGAATATGCGTTTCTGGGCAACCGCGAACCGGAACTCGGCCCCTACCAGATGTGTTCCCTGTATTCGCCGGTGTTCGAGTTCGAAAGCCAAGCCGATGCAGAAGCCGTGGCACATGCGGCGCTCGACGCCTTGTTTGTGGCGGCCGATGGGGCGGCAGAAGCGGGCGCAGCAGCCGAGCAGGCACGGCTGCAGGGCGAATCCGTCGCCGCCGCGCCGGTATCGCGGCGCGATTTTCTGCGCGGCGGACTGTTACTGCGGGGGCGGGGATGAGCAGTGCTGGCAACCTGAATATCGTGGTCAGTATTGATGGCGGGCGCTGTCTGGCGGCGCGGGTCGAGAACACGCGGCCGCGTGCCGCAGCGGTGCTGGTGGGGCGGCATGTGGATGAAGTGCTGCGCATGGTGCCGGTGCTGTTCAGCCTGTGCGGCCGGGCGCAGGGCATTGCAGCGCGGGCCGCGGTGGCTGCCGCACGCGGCGAGGCCTGTGTGCCGAGCGTCGAAGACGAGCGCGCAATCAGCTGCGAGGCCGCTCAGGAACACCTGTGGCGGCTCTTGCTCGACTGGCCGACGCGCTTCGGCCGGTTGCCGCAACGCGTTCGCTTCGCGCAACTGCATCATCGTCTGGCGCAGGTGAACGACACGGCCGCCGCTTTCGATGTGGGCGGCGTGCTGCTCGACCTGGTCGCCAAGGACCTGCTGTCGGGCTTCTTCCTGTCCATGCGCGAACCCGCCAACCTGGCCGAGTTCGTCAGTGCGACGCGCTACGGCGGCTTTGTCGGCGAGACGCTCGCCGAGCTGATCGAGGCGGGACGGTGGACGCCGGACTGCGACAAGGTCGCGCCGCTGCTGCCCCCGCATACGGCGCAGGAGTGGGCGCAGATGCTGGGCGGCACGCTGCCCGCGCCCGAATTCGACCGCGCCCCCGCGTGGCATGGCGGCGCCAGCCCGGTCGTCTATGAAACCGGCGCGCTTGCGCGTCAGAGCAGATCGCCACTGGTCGCGGCGCTGCTGGGCTACGGGCATCGTATTGCAGCACGCGTGTTTGCGCAGGTGGTGGACCTGTCCGACCACGCCAGCCGCCTGCGTCATCCGCTTGCGCGCGACATGCAGCCCTGCTTCGATGCCGCGCCGCTGGGCGAGGGGGCCGGGCTGGCCTGCGTCGAAACCTCACGCGGTGTGCTGCTGCACGCCTTGCGGCTGGAGGGCGACATCGTGGCCGACTATCACATCATCGCCCCCACCGAATGGAATTTTGCACCGGGCGGCGCCTTCATGCAGGAGGCGACCGGCTGGGAGGCCGAGGGGCGTGACGCGGCGCTGGCGCGGCTCGACTGGCTTGCCCTGTCGCTCGACCCCTGTGTCGCATTCACCGTCACGCAGGAGGCGGCGGAGGATGCATGAGATGTCGCTGGCCGAAGGTATCCGCAGCATCGTCGATGATGCAGTGAGTACTCAGCAGCTCGGTCGGGTCAAGACGGTCGTGGTCGAGATCGGCGAGCTGTCGGCAGTTGAAGTCGATGCGCTGAGTTTCTGTTTCGATGCGGTGATGCGCGGCAGTGCGGCTGAAGGCGCGCGGATGGAGGTGGTCAGGGTGGCGGGGAGCGGCTGGTGCATGCAGTGCGCGCAGACGGTCGCGGTGAGCAGGCTGTATGACCCGTGTCCGCAGTGTGGCAGCTATCAGGTCCAGCCGACGGGGGGCACCGAGATGCGGGTGCTGGAACTGGAAGTCGAGTAGTGATTCAGAAGCGAATGCTGAAACCGAGGCAGTAACTGAGAGGCAGCGTGACTGCCCGGGTGATCGAGGAGCAGAGAGCATGTGCACGGTATGTGGTTGCGGAACAGGTGAGATCAGAATCGGTCAGGCCGTCGCCAGGCCGAGGGCCAAAGCCGGGGCGACCGTGGCCTGGCGCGCCGTGGCAGCGCATGAGCACGACCATGATGATCAGCACGGTCAGACTGCGCACGATCCGCATGGCGATGCGACCGAGCATGGCCCCCGTGTTGAGGGCGACAACGTGGACTACGGCACCGGCCCGGCGCACGCACATGCGCCCGGACTCAGTCAGGGCCAGATGGTGAGGATCGAGCAGGACATTCTCGGCAAGAACGACCGCCTCGCCGAGGCCAACCGTCGCTGGCTGGGCGAGCGCGGCATCTTTGCGCTCAATCTGGTGTCGAGTCCGGGTTCGGGCAAGACGACCCTGTTGTGCCGCACGATCACCGAACTGGGCGGCAGATTGCCGGTGGCCGTGGTCGAGGGCGACCAGCAGACCGATTTCGACGCCGAGCGCATCCGCGCGACCGGCGTGCGCGCACTGCAGATCAATACCGGCAAGGGCTGCCATCTTGATGCACACATGGTAGGTCAGGCATTGCCGCGCCTCGAGCTTGCGGATGATTCGCTGCTGCTGATCGAAAACGTGGGCAACCTGGTCTGCCCGGCAGCCTTCGACCTCGGCGAGGCGCACAAGGTGGTGATCCTGTCGGTGACCGAGGGAGAGGACAAGCCGCTCAAGTATCCCGACATGTTCGCCGCGGCCGATCTGATGCTGGTGAACAAGGTCGATCTGCTTCCCTACCTGAGCTTCGATGTGGACAGGGCGGTGGAGTTTGCGCTGCGGGTCAATCCGCGCCTGCAGGTGATGAAGGTGTCCGCGACCACCGGCGAAGGTTTCGATGAGTGGCTTGCCTGGATTGGTGCAGGCGTGGAGGCGGCCTCGGCTGACCGGTCGCCGTCGCAAGTGGCCGCAGCAGGTGTCGTGGCTTGATGGCGCAGGACTTCTCCCAGCCCAGGCTCGAGCGCCGGCATATTCGCGTGCGCGGCGTGGTTCAGGGCGTGGGTTTCAGGCCCTTCGTCTATCGTCTGGCGCAGACGCTGGACCTCTCCGGCTGGGTCAGAAACGACGGTGATGGCGTCGAGCTCGAAGGGCAGGGGCTGCCCGGCAATCTCTCGGCGCTGATTGCGCGGATCCGTTCGGAGGCGCCCAGCCTTGCGCGGGTCGATTCGATTCACACCCGGCTGTGCGATGCCGACCCCGCAGATCAGGGCTTTACCATCCGGACCAGCGAGAGCGGCGCGGTGAGCACCACCATCGGCCACGACAGCGCCGTGTGTGCAGACTGTATTGCGGAACTGTTCGATCCTGCCGACCGGCGCTGGCGCTATCCCTTCATAAACTGCACCCACTGCGGTCCGCGCTACACCATCACGCGTGCGCTGCCCTATGACCGCAGCAACACGAGCATGGCGACGTTTGTGCAGTGTCCGGCATGTCAGCGCGAATACGATTCCCCCGTGCATCGGCGTTTTCATGCCGAGCCCAATGCGTGCGCGGACTGCGGGCCGCAGCTGAGCCTGCTCGAAGCGGCCGGCGTGCGGGTGGCGACGCGCGACCCGATTGCCGACACCCTGCTGCGCCTGCTCACCGGCGAGATCGTTGCGGTCAAGGGGCTCGGCGGCTTTCACCTGGTGTGCGATGCGCGCAACCCGGAGGCGGTCGAGCGTCTGCGTGCGCGCAAGGGGCGCGGCGGGAAGCCGTTTGCGGTGATGGTGGCCAATCTCGCGTCGGCCCGTCGCTGGGCGCGACTGGCTTCCGCCGAAGAAGCCTTGCTGGCTGGCGCCGAGCGACCCGTCGTGCTGTGCGAAAAGCGTCCGAGCGTCGATAACGAGCTCTGGGGCGTTGCCCCGGATCTCTGCAGCATCGGGCTGATGCTGCCCTATACGCCGCTTCATTACCTGCTGTTCCACGACAACGCAGGCCGCCCGACGGGGACGGACTGGCTCGGCGAGGTGCAGGATCTGGCGCTGGTGATGACCTCGGCCAACCCCGGGGGCGAGCCGCTGGTGACTGACAACCAGGAAGCCCTGCAGCGCCTCAAAGGGATCGCCGACGCTTACCTGATGCACGATCGTGACATCCTGAGCCGTTGCGACGATTCGGTCATGGTCGCCGAGCGCAGCGCGCTTGCCGCGGCGCGGGAAACGCCGCGCTTCGTTCGCCGCGCACGCGGTTTCACCCCGCGGTCTATCCGGCTGGCACAGAAAGGCGTGCCGGTACTGGCCTTTGGCGCGTGGCTGAAGAACGCGGTGTGCCTCACCCGTGGCGACGAAGCCTTCCTCTCCGAGCACATCGGCGATCTCGACAATCCGGGTGTGTGCGTGGCGATGGATCAGGCGGCAGAGCATCTGCAGCGCATTCTGGCCATCCAGCCCGAAGCCGTGGCGCACGACCTGCATCCGGATTTCCATTCCACCCGTGCCGCGCTGGCGCTGGCGGACCGGCTCGGTGTGCCAGCGATTGGGGTGCAGCATCACCATGCCCATATCGCCGCGGTACTTGCCGAGCATCGCCGTTCGGGCCCGGTGCTCGGTGTCGCGCTCGACGGCGTCGGCCTGGGCAGTGACGGCAGCGCCTGGGGCGGCGAGCTGCTGACGGTGGATGGCGCAGCGTTCGAGCGCGTGGGCCATCTCGCGCCGCTGGCGCTGCCCGGTGGCGACCAGGCCGCCAGGGCGCCGTGGCGAATGGCCGCATCCGCGCTGCACCGGATGGGAAGGGGCGCCGACATCGCGCCGCGCTTTGCCGCGCACCGCGGAGCGGAGCAGATCGACATCCTGCTGGACAAGCCCCACCTGTGCCCTACTACGACCAGCATGGGGCGCTGGTTCGACGCTGCAGGCGGACTCCTCGGTGTATGCGAGCGCATGGACTACGACGCCGAGGCCGCGATGCGACTGGAGAGTCTTGCCGCAAGCTATGGCTCGGCACTGCGCGCGCATCGAGGGTGGACTGTGCGCGAAGATGAGACCGGCGCCGAACTCGACCTCCTGCCGCTGCTTGCCGAGCTTGCGCACGAGCGCAATCCGGCGCGTGGCGCAGCGGTCTTTCATGCCACGCTGCTGGCCGCACTCGAGGACTGGATCGTCGCTGCCGCGCGGCGCGAGCGGCTGTCGACCGTCGCGCTCGGCGGCGGCTGTTTTCTCAACCGCCAGCTTGCGTTCGAGCTCCCGCGCCGGCTCTCGGCACGCGGGCTTGAGGTTCTTACTGCGCGCCAGGCCCCGTGCAACGACGGCGGTATCGCCCTCGGTCAGGCGTGGGTGGCGATCCAGCAACTGCAACCCGGAAACTGAGCCATGTGTCTTGCGATTCCTGCCCGTGTCGTCGAACTGCTCGACGGTGACAATGCCCGCATCGATCTCGGCGGGGTAAAGAAGGAGATCTCGCTCGCCCTGGTCGAGGATGTCGCGGTGGGGGATTACGTGATCGTCCATGTCGGCTACGCCCTGTCCCGGCTCGATGCGGAGGAGGCCGAGCGCACGCTCGCCCTGTTCGCCGAGGCCGGCATCGGTGGCGTGCCGGGCGCCGGAGTGGGCGCATGAAGTACGTGGACGAGTTCCGTGACGGAGGTCTTGCGCAGAAGCTCGCGGCCGCGATTCGCGCCGAGGCCGATCCGGCGCGCGAGTATGCGTTCATGGAGTTCTGCGGGGGTCATACCCATGCCATCTCGCGTTACGGTGTGACCGACCTGCTGCCGCCCAATGTGCGCATGATCCACGGCCCCGGCTGTCCGGTATGCGTGCTGCCGATCGGCCGCATCGACATGGCGATCGGACTGGCGCTTGCGCGGCCCGAGGTGATCGTGTGCACATATGGCGACTGCCTGCGGGTGCCGGCCTCCGACGGGCTGTCGATGCTCAAGGCCAAGGCGCGTGGCGCCGATATCCGCATGGTGTATTCGGCGGCCGACGCAGTGGCGCTCGCTCAGGCCAACCCGGCGCGCGAAGTGGTGTTTTTCGCCATCGGCTTCGAGACCACGACGCCGCCTACCGCGCTCGTGATTCGCCAGGCCGAAGCGCTCGGGCTGAACAATTTCAGTGTGATCTGCAACCACGTGCTCACGCCGTCGGCCATCGTCACCATCCTTGAGTCGCCCGAGGTGCGCGAGATCGGCAGCGTGCCGCTGGACGGCTTCATCGGGCCGGCGCATGTGTCGACCATCATCGGCAGCCGCCCGTATGCCTTCTTCGCCGAGGAGTATCGCAAGCCGGTGGTGATCGCCGGGTTCGAACCGCTCGACGTGATGCAGGCCGTGCGCATGCTGATCCGCCAGGTCAACGAAGGTCGCGCCGAGGTCGAGAACGAGTTCACCCGCGCCGTTACCGAGGACGGCAATCTCAAGGCGCAGGCGCTGGTGAGCGACGTGTTCGAACTGCGTCGCAGCTTTGAATGGCGCGGTCTGCACGAGGTGCCGTATTCGGCGCTGCGCATTCGGGCGCGCTTCGCCGCCTTCGATGCCGAGGCGAAGTTCGACATCGCCTACCGCAGCGTGGCGGACAACAAGGCCTGCGAATGCGGTGCGATCCTGCGCGGGGTGAAAAAGCCGACCGACTGCAGGATCTTCGGCACGGTGTGCACGCCAGAGAATCCGATGGGCTCGTGCATGGTGTCGTCCGAAGGTGCGTGCGCGGCCCACTACAACTACGGTCGCTTCCGCGATATTCCGGTGGTGGCTGCGTGACTGGAGGCTGGAGTGCGACGCTGGAGGCCCCAACATGGGTGAGGTAAAGAAAGGCTATGTCCGCCCGCTCGACCTGAAACAGGGCCGGGTGGATATGGGACATGGTGCGGGTGGCAGAGCGATGGCGCAGTTGATCGACGAGGTGTTTGCGCGCGCCTTCGCCAACGAGTGGCTGGGGCAGGGCAATGATGCGGCGGTGCTGCCTGCACCCGCAGCGGGCGAGCGGCTGGTGATGGCCACCGATGCGCACGTGGTGTCACCGCTGTTTTTCCCCGGCGGCGATATCGGTTGCCTGTCGGTGCACGGCACGATCAACGATGTGGCCGTCATGGGCGCCCGCCCGCTCTACCTTGCGGCGAGCTTCATTCTGGAAGAAGGCTTTGCGCTGGCCGATCTGGTACGCATCGTCAATTCGATGGCCGCGGCCGCGCGCGAGGCCGGCGTGCCGGTGGTGACCGGAGACACCAAGGTGGTCGAAGCAGGCAAGGGCGACGGTGTGTTCATTTCCACCACCGCCGTCGGGGCCTTGCCGGCGGGGCGCGACATTGGCGGCGCGAATGCGCGCGCGGGCGATGCGGTGATCGTGTCCGGCAGCATCGGCGACCATGGCACGGCCATCCTGTCGCAGCGCGAATCGCTCGCCTTCGACACCGAAATCGTGTCCGACACGGCCGCGCTGTACGGCCTGATCGCCCACCTGCTCGAGCTTGTGCCCGGCGTCCGGGTTATGCGCGACCCCACCCGCGGCGGGCTGGCGACCACGCTCAACGAGATTGCGGTCCAGTCCGGGGTCGGGATCAGCCTCGAGGAGGCGGCGATACCGGTTCATCCGCAGGTGGAGGCCGCGTGCGAGTTCCTCGGCCTCGACCCGCTGTATGTGGCCAACGAGGGCAAGCTGGTGGTGATCTGTGCCGCGGCCGATGCGGACGCAGCCGTTTCCGCCCTGCGCGCGCATCCGCTTGGCACCGAGGCCGCGCGCATCGGCGAGGTGATCGACGATCCCAACCATTTCGTACAGATCCGCACCGGGTTTGGCGGGCGGCGCATGGTCGACTGGCTGTCGGGCGAGCAATTGCCCCGCATCTGCTGAGGCCGAACGGATGCGCATCCTGTTTCTGACCCACGCCTTCAACAGCCTGAGCCAGCGTCTCTTTGCCGAACTGAGTGCCGACGGGCATCGGGTGTCGGTGGAGTTCGACATTGCCAACGCGGTGGCCGAAGAGGCCGTGGCCTTGTTCCGGCCCGATGTGATCGTGTGTCCTTTTCTCAAGCGCGCGGTGCCGGCCTCGATCTGGCGCGAACACCTCACCCTGATCGTGCATCCGGGCATCGTCGGCGACCGTGGGCCGTCAGCGCTGGACTGGGCCATTCATGACGGGGTGCCCGAATGGGGTGTGACGGTGCTGCAGGCCGAAGCTGAAATGGACGCCGGCCCGGTGTGGGCGGCGCGGCGCTTTCCGATGCGGGCCGCGACCAAGGCCAGCCTTTACCGCAACGAGGTGACCGATGCCGCGCTCGCAGCCGTGCGCGAGGCGCTGGCGCGCGTCGCCGCGTGGCGTGCGAGACGGTGGCAACCCTGTCCCATCCACGACTGGACGGGCGCGAACGGAACCTGGCACCCACCCATGCAGCAGGCGGATCGCAGCATCGACTGGGCCGCTGACGGCACGGCCACGGTGCTTGCGCGGCTGCGTGCGGCTGACGGCTATCCGGGTGTGGCCGATACGCTTTTCGGAGAGGACTGCCGGCTCTTCGACGCACAGCCCGCTCAGGTGCAGCACGAGGCCGCGGCAGGCGAGGTCGTGGGGCGGCGGGCCGATGGCGCGGTGTTGCGCGCAACGGTCGATGGCGCAGTGTGGATCGGTCACGTCAGGTGCAGCAATGGCGAACACCGATTCAAGCTTCCGGTCGCGGACGCCTTTCCGCAACAGGTCGCGGTTTTGCCCTTGCTTGCCGACCCGGATGCCGATGCGATCGGCTACCGCGAGTCTGCCGACGGTTGCGTTGGCTTCCTGCGCTTCGACTTCTACAACGGTGCGATGAGTACCGCCCAGTGCGGGCAGTTGCGTGAAGCCATCGAACAGGCCAATGCACGGCCGACGCGGGTGCTGGTGCTCGAAGGCGGACGTGATTTCTGGTCCAACGGGATTCATCTCAACACCATCGAGGCGGCACGCTCGGTGGCCGACGAGTCGTGGACAAACATCAATGCCATGGACGACGTCTGTCTGGCACTGCTGCAGACGAGCGACAAACTGACCGTTGCGGCGATGCGCGGCAATGCCGGCGCGGGCGGCTGCTTTCTGGCGCTGGCTGCGGATTTCGTCTGGGCGCGCGAGGGCGTGGTCCTCAATCCTCACTACCGCAACATGGGCAACCTCTACGGCTCCGAGTACTGGACCTATCTGCTGCCGCGCAGGGTTGGCCCGGAAACTGCGCGCACGATCATGTCCAGCCGCTTGCCGCTGCTGGCCGGACGTGCCGTGGAGGCGGGGCTGATCGACGCCTGTTTCGGTCGCGATCTGCCCGGTTTCGAGCGTGAGGTGGCTGCACACGCGGATGCGCTTGCGCGCGCTGCGGACTACCCAGCCCGGCTGGCGGACAAGCAGAGCCGCCGTGCTGCTGACGAAGCCATCAAGCCGCTTGCCGCCTATCGCGACCACGAACTTGAACAGATGCGACGCAACTTCTTCGGCTTCGATCCGAGTTATCACGTGGCGCGCTACCACTTCGTGCACAAATCGGCGCAGTCGTGGACGCCGAGGCATCTGGCCCTGCACCGCGATCTGGGGTGGCGGGTGCCGGAAGGCGCAACGGAGGCGGGTGCATGACGAGCGAATTGCCAGGCGTGCTGGTGGTGGATGACGAACTGCGCTCGCAGGAAGCCCTGCATCGCACGCTGGAAGAGGATTTCAACGTCTTCACCGCCTCGTCTGCGGCCGAAGCGGCTGAGGTCATGGCGCGCGAGTGGATACAGATCGTGCTGTGCGATCAGCGCATGCCCGGGGTGTCCGGCGTGCAGTTTCTACGCGAGGTACGCGACAAGTGGCCGGACGCGGTGCGCATCATCATCTCGGGCTACACCGAGTCCGAGGACATCATCGCCGGCATCAACGAGGCTGGCATCTACCAGTACCTGCTCAAACCCTGGCAGCCGGAACAGCTGCTCCTTACCCTGCGTGGCGCAGCGGAGATCTACCGGCTGCAGACCGAGAACCAGCGCCTGTCGCTCGACCTGAAGGTGACGGGGCCGGTGATGCGTCAGCGGGTGGCGAGCAAGCGCCAGGTGATCGAACGCAAGTTTGCGCTGGACACCTTGCTGCGTGCGCCGGATTCGCCAATGAATGCGGTGTGCGATCTGCTGTGCAAGGTGGCGCGGCTCGATGTGCCGGTGCTGCTCACCGGCGAGTCGGGTACCGGCAAGGAGCTGCTCGCGCGCGCGCTGCATCTGGCCAGCCCGCGCCGTTCCGAGCCCTTCGTCACCGAGAACTGCGGTGCGGTGCCGGACCAGCTGCTCGAATCCGAACTGTTCGGCTACAAGCGTGGTGCGTTTACCGGCGCCTACGAGGATCGGGTCGGGCTGTTCAAGCAGGCCGATGGGGGCAGCATCTTTCTCGATGAGATCGGCGAAACCACGCCGGCTTTCCAGGTCAAGCTGTTGCGGGTGCTGCAGGAAGGGGAGGTGCGACCGATTGGCGCGCCCCGCCCGCTACCGGTCGATCTGCGCGTGGTGGCGGCAACCAACCGCGACCTCGAGGCCGACGTGCGCGGCGGTCGTTTCCGCGAGGACCTCTACTACCGTATCGCCGCGATCACCATTCAGGTGCCGCCGCTGCGCGAGCGGCCGATGGATATCGGCCTCATCGCCCAGACCTTCGTCGACGAAACCCTGTCCGCGGCGGGGCTGGCGCCACAGCGGCTTGGGCACGATGTGCTTTCCTGTCTGACTGCGTACCGCTGGCCTGGCAACGTGCGCGAACTGCGCAACGAGGTACTGCGCATGGTCGCACTGGCGGACGACGGCGACTTGCGTGCGGCCGATCTCAGCCCGCGCGTGCTGCGTGCTGCCGCGGTGGAGCAGGAGCCGGCACTCGAGCTGTTGTCGGGGCTCGACGGTGATCTCAAGACCCGGCTCGACGCGCTCGAGGCCCGCATCGTCAGGGAGAGCCTCGTGCGTCATCGCTGGAACAAGACCCATGCTGCGCGCGAGCTCGGCCTGTCGCGCGTGGGGCTGCGCAACAAGCTCACCCGCTACGGGCTCGACAAGGACTGATCCTGTGCTTCAATACCGCTCATGAACGTGCTCTGGCTTCAATCCGGCGGCTGTGGTGGCTGCACCATGTCCCTGTTGTGCGCCGAGTCGCCCGACGTGCTTGCGACGCTCGAGGGCGGTGGCGTGTCACTGTTGTGGCACCCGAGCCTGTCCGAGGCCAGCGGCCGCGAGGCGGTGGCCATCCTCGAATCCTGTATCGCCGGGACGACCCCGCTCGACGTCCTCTGCGTGGAGGGCGCGCTGCTGCGCGGACCGCATGGCAGTGGCCGTTTTCATGTGCTGGCGGGTACCGGGCAGGCGATGATCGACTGGGTCCGCGCCCTGGCGGCGCGCGCACGTCATACCGTGGCGGTGGGCACCTGCGCTGCGTTTGGCGGGGTGACCGCAGCCGCATACAACCCGACCGATGCCTGCGGCCTGCAGTACGATGGCAACGCGGCAGGCGGCCTGCTCGGTGCCGGCTATCGCAGCGCAAGCGGCTTGCCGGTGATCAATGTCGCGGGCTGCCCGACGCATCCGGGCTGGGTGCTGGAAACCCTGCTGGCGCTTGCGCTCGACGGCATCGCCGCGGCCGACCTTGATGCGCTCGGGCGTCCGCGCTTCTATGCAGACCAGCTGGTGCACCACGGCTGTTCGCGCAACGAGTTCTACGAGTTCAAGGCCAGCGCGGAGAAGGCGTCCGATCTCGGCTGCATGATGGAGCACATGGGCTGCAAGGGTACGCAGGCGCACGCCGACTGCAATGTGCGCCCATGGAACGGAGCAGGTTCATGTACCAGCGGGGGCTACCCCTGCATCAGCTGTACCGAACCCGGTTTCGAGGAGCCCGGCCATCCCTTCTTTGAAACGCCCAAGGTGGGCGGCATTCCCATCGGCTTGCCGACCGACATGCCAAAGGCCTGGTTTGTCGCACTCGCGGCGCTGTCCAAGTCGGCCACGCCGAAGCGGGTGCGAACCAATGCGACGGCAGATCACCCGGTGGTGACGCCGGTCATCCGCAAGACCGGGCTCAAGTAACAGGGTGTGAAATGACCTTGAAGGTGGCAAGTGTGATCGTCCGGATGATGGATTGCGGTGTCGCTCGACGCAGCGTGGCGGTGCGCCGGCCTGTGCAGGTACGCCCATGAGCCGTCGTGTGCTGGGCCCGTTCAACCGCGTCGAGGGCGACCTCGAGCTGAGCCTCGATACCGATGATGGCGTGGTTTCGGCGGCGCGAGTCAATTCGCCGCTGTATCGTGGTTTCGAGCAGATTCTCGAAGGCAAGGTGCCGGCTGATGCATTGGTCATCGTGCCGCGCATCTGCGGTATCTGCTCCGTATCCCAGTCGGTGGCGGCTGCGACGGCCCTCGCCGATGCGATGGGCGTGACGCCTCCGCCCAATGGCGCGCGTGCGACCAACCTGATGCTTGCTACCGAGAACCTCGCCGATCACCTGACCCATTTCTATCTGTTCTTCATGCCGGATTTCGCGCGCGACGCGTATGCCGGTGCGCCGTGGTTCGCGTCGGCCGAAGCGCGCTTCAAGGCGATCCGGGGGGCGGCCGCGGCCGACGTCCTGCCCGCACGGGCGCAGTTCATGCACCTGCTCGGCACGCTGGCCGGCAAGTGGCCGCACACGCTGAGCGTGCAGCCTGGCGGGTCGGCGCGCGCTGTCAGCGCGACCGAGCGCGTGAGGATGGTGTCCCTGATCCGGCATTTTCGCGCCTGGCTGGAGCGTCATCTGTTTGGCGATGCACTGGAGGCCATCAGCGGTATCGGCTCCGAGGCGGCCCTGTGGGAGTGGTTCGATGCGAAGGGGCCGGAGCGTGGGGATTTCGCCCGTTTCCTGGGGATTGCCCGCAACCTCCGGCTCGATCGCCTGGGGCGCTGTGAGGGGGGCGAACGCTACCTGAGCCATGGCAATTACGTGTTCGAAGGCGAGCGCCTCTTCGCCCGCGGAGTGTGGGATGGGGTGTCGGCCAGCCTGCTCGACTTCGCCCATGAAGATGTGACCGAGGACGTCTCCCATGCATGGATGGCGGGGGAGGGGGCCTGCCATCCGCTTTCCGGTTTCACCCAGCCCGATATCGCGCGCGAGTCCGGCTACAGCTGGTGCAAGGCGCCGCGCTGGCGGGGCGAGGTGGTGCAGTGCGGCGCCTTGTCGCGGCAGGTGGTGGATGCCCATCCGCTGGCGCGCGATCTCGTGGCTGCGGGCGGCGGAAACGTGTTCAGCCGGGTGGTCGGGCGCTTGCTCGAAATTGCGCGGGTGGTGCCCGAGATGGAGCGTTGGGCGCTTGCGATCGAGCCTGGCGAACGTTTCTGCACCGAAGCCGGCGTGCCCGATTCGGCGCAGGGCGTGGGCCTGATCGAAGCCGCGCGCGGTGCGCTCGGACACTGGGTCGTGATCCGCAAGGGGCGGATTCAGCGCTACCAGATCATCGCGCCCACGACCTGGAACTTTTCTCCGCGCGACGAGCGCGGTACGCCCGGCGCGCTCGAACAGGCTCTGGTGGGCACGCCCGCGTGCGAGTCGGATGAAATGCCGCTTGCGGTGCAGCATGTCGTGCGCTCCTTCGACCCCTGCATGGTATGCACGGTGCACTGAGGAGGACTGCGTGAAAAATACCCCTGAGTCTTCCCTCGACGTCGGCCATACCGGACATCCTGGCGAACTCGTCGGTGTGGGCGAGGACGTGTGGATGGATGTGATCCACAAGATGGATGAGGTCTATTCCGATCTGCTGCAGTACGAGGTCGCACTCGAGGAAAAGAACGCCAAGCTTGAGGAGTCGCAGCAGTTCATCCTCAGCGTGCTGACTGCGATGTCCGACATTCTGGTGATCTGTGGGCGCGACGGCACCATCGAGGATGTGAACCCGGCGCTCGAGGTGATTACCGGGCGCAAGGCCGCAGATTTGCGCGGCACCTCGGTTTTCGACCTGTTTGCCGATGGCGACGCGCGCGTGCTGGCGCGTGCCCGGCTCAATGTGACCGGAGGCGATCAGGAAGTGCACGATTGCGAACTCCCGTTGCGCGCGCACGACGGCGCGTCGGTGCCGGTCTCCTTCAACTGTACGCCGCGTTTCAATGCGGTGGGCAAGTCCCTAGGCATGGTCGTGACCGGGCGCCCGGTCGGCGAACTGCGCAAGGCCTATCAGGCGCTCACTCAGGCGCACGACGACCTGAAGCGTACCCAGCAGCAACTGCTGCATTCGGAAAAGATGGCTTCTCTTGGGCGCCTGGTGGCCGGCGTTGCGCATGAGTTGAACAACCCGATCAGCTTCATCATCGGCAATGTGCACGCGCTGCGCCGCTATGCCGAGCGTCTCGGGCAGTACCTTGCCGCCGTGCATGAGGGGGTGCCGGCCGAGGAGATCGAACAGCTGCGCAAACGCCTGCGTATCGACCGCATCCTGGTCGATCTCGATCCACTGATCGAGGGCACGATCGAGGGCGCCGAGCGTACGCGTGAGATCGTCGATGGATTGAAGCGCTTCTCTGCGGTCGATCGTGACGAGCAGCAACGCTTCGATCTTGCCGAGGTCATCGAGCGTGCGGTGCGCTGGGTGTGTCAGGCAGAGCGCAAGAGCTTCAAGGTTGCGACGGAGTTTTCAGGTCCGCTACCGGTGATCGGATCGGCAGGGCAGATGCAGCAGGTGGCGATGAACCTGGTTCAGAACGCAGCTGATGCCACCCGTCTGACCGAGTTGCCGACGCTGCGGATTTCCTCGGAGCAGGTTTCAACGGCTCAGGGGGCACGCATCCTCTTGCGCTTCGAAGACAACGGCCCCGGCATCACTCCTGTGCATCTGGCACACGTGTTCGATCCCTTCTTCACCACCAAGCCGGTGGGGCAGGGTACCGGGCTTGGCTTGTCCATCAGCTACGGCATTGTCGAGCGGCATGGCGGGTCGTTGCGGGCCGAAAACCTGTCTGCGGGCGGTGCGGCATTCACGCTCGAACTGCCGCTTGCGCGCTGACGCCTCCGCGACGCGCAGTGGAAAGTCTGTAACCGGCTTGGGCTGCGCACCGCCAGCAGCGCATCCGGTGTGGCGAAAAAGGGGCTCCGGATTGCCAGCAGGCAGTGGGGGCGCTTGCTGGCACGCATCTTGTATCAATCGATGACAGTTTGCTCGACAACGCCAAAAAATGAGGAGAATTCCATGCTTCGCTCTCGTGTTCTGATTGCTGCCGTACTCAGCCTTTGTGCCGGATCGGTGTTCGCACATCCGGGGCATGCGGATGCGGGATTCGCGTCGGGCCTGATGCACCCGGTGAGCGGCCTCGACCACCTGCTCGCAATGCTTGCCGTGGGGCTTTACGCCGCGGGTCAGCGCGGTGCGGCGCGCTGGGGGCTGCCCCTGGGCTTCGTGCTGGCGATGCTCGGTGGATCGCTGCTGGGGATGGCGGGCGTCGCCCTGCCGGCGGTCGAGGGCGTGGTCGCAGCGTCGGTGATCGTGCTTGGTCTGCTGCTGATCTCGCTGACAAACCTGTCGCTGGCCTTCACGCTTCCGCTGATCACGATTTTTGCAGTGTTCCACGGCCATGCCCATTACGCAGAGATGGGCGACGCGGGTTTCATGCGCTACGCGGGCGGATTCGTGTTGGCTACGGGTGCGCTGCACCTGGCCGGATTCCTGAGTGCGCGCTGGCTTCCCGAATCGCGCACGGGGCTGGCCCTGAAGCGGAGCATCGGCGTCGTCGTGAGCGGTGCCGGCGTGCTGATGCTCGGAAGCTGATGGGACGTGAAGGGCGCGCCAGACCGCCGAAGAAATGGTTCTTGCGGGGCTGGCGTGCGATAATCGCATCGCTTTTCATTTCGAGCAGTGGCCTTTCCGATCGGCGGCCTGATGATCCGTGTGGTGTGGCGAAGAGCGGCGTGTCCGACTCTCCTGCAGCAGGCAGTCTCAGGGTAGCGGGTTCCGGATCCGGAGCCCGGCTCAAACGAATTCAAACCGGCGCTGGCCGGTTTTTGTTCTGGCGCGTCCGGAAGGCATGCCTGCTGCTGTGCTAACATCGGCCGACCTTGTCGATCGACGGGGTCTCATTCCGAACGGATTCAAGATGCGTATTCTGGTCAGTAACGACGACGGCTATTTCGCGCCAGGGATTGCAGCGCTCGCAGCGGCGCTGGCAGAAATCGGCGAGGTAACCGTCGTTGCGCCCGAACGTGACCGCAGCGGCGCGAGCAACTCCTTGACGCTCGATCGCCCCCTGTCCCTGCGTCGTGCGGCCAATGGGTTCTACTTCGTCAACGGTACGCCAACCGACTGCGTGCATCTGGCGGTCACGGGCATGCTCGACCATATGCCCGACATGGTGGTATCCGGCGTCAATCATGGCGCCAACATGGGTGACGACACCATCTACTCGGGCACCGTGGCTGCTGCCACCGAAGGCTTCCTGCTGGGCGTGCCTTCGATCGCGGTGTCGCTGGTCAGCAAGGGCGCGTCGGATTTTTCGGCCGCGGCACGCGTCGCGCGTGACCTCGCCGAGCGCTTCATGCGCCAGCCCTGGCCGCGGCCCGCCTTGCTCAACGTCAATGTGCCCGATCTGCCCTATGAGCAGATCAAGGGGACGCAGGTGACCCGTCTGGGCAAGCGTCACAAGGCCGAGCCGGTCATCCGCAGCGTGACACCGCGCAACGAGACCGTATATTGGGTGGGGGCTGCCGGTGGCGCAGCGGACGCTGGTGACGGTACCGACTTCAATGCGGTGGCAAACGGCATGGTGTCGATCACGCCCTTGCAGATCGACCTGACGCACTCCGCACAGATTCATACTGTAAAGGACTGGCTGGCACAATGAACGCGCGGACGCCCGATGCAGTGCGAACCCGGGCCAGAATGGTCGATCGCCTGCGTGCGCAGGGAATCCGGGATGAGAAGGTCCTCTCTGCGATGGCCCAGATCCCCCGTCACCAGTTTGTCGAGGAAGGGCTGGCCTACGGCGCCTATGACGACTCCGCGCTGCCGATCGGTTTCCAGCAGACCATCTCCCAGCCCTTTGTCGTCGCGCGCATGATTGAGTTGTTGCGTGCGGGCCGGGAACTCGGTCGCACGCTGGAAATCGGAGCGGGTTGTGGTTACCAGGCTGCAGTGCTTTCCAAGATTGCGACAGATGTCTATGCGGTAGAGCGCATACGCCCGCTTCTTGATCGTGCGCGCAACAATCTGCGTCCGCTGCGCCTGCCGAATGTACGTTTGAAATATGCTGACGGCAGCGTAGGCTTGCCCGAGGCAGCACCGTTTGACACCATTATTGTCGCTGCCGCAGCTGTCGGTGTGCCCCAGGCGCTGAAAGATCAGCTTGCGCCCGGCGGGCGCCTGATGATTCCTGTGGGCAGCGGAGAACAACGCCTGTTGCTGATCGAGCGGCAGGGTAACGTATTCAAGGAAAGCTGGTACGAAGCAGTGCGCTTCGTGCCGCTATTGACTGGTACAGAATGAACAAAGAAATTTTTCGTCGTCGCCTGGCCCTGCTCGGGATGGTTTCGCTGCTCGCATTGACCGCGGGCTGCGCCAGCCGCGTTTCCGCTCCGGTTCGTGACGGGACGCAGCCGCCTGCTGCAGCCGCGCCGGTTGAGCGCGCGGGTTTTCACGTGGTGCGCCCCGGTGAGACGGTATTGGCCCTGTCCCGCATGTACAACGTCAGCGTTGCAGATATCGTGGGCTGGAATGGCCTGACGAACCCCAATCAGATCCACGTCGGGCAGGAGCTGCGGGTTGCGCCCGATACGCCCGCGGTGGCACAGGTGATTCCGATCACGTCCGAACCGGTCGTGATTTCGCCGGTTGTTCCGCAGACCAGCGGCGCAGCATCGATCAAGCAGGAGCCGCGTGGCGGCAAGCAGCCGTACTCGGACGAGGCCTGGGAAAAGATGCAGCGCCCCGGCGATGTCGCAGTAGCCGAGCCGAAGCCGCCGGTTGCGCCTGTCGCGCCTGAAACCCCACGGTTGCCGGGGCCTGATGGCGACTGGCTGTGGCCGGTAAAGGGCAAGGTCATCGTCGGTTTCGACGAACCGGTGGCGGGTGATGCCAAGTTGCGCAACAAGGGGATCGATATCGCAGGTACTCCGGGTACGCCCGTACTTGCCTCGGCCGGCGGCAAGGTGGTCTACTCCGGAAGCGGCTTGCGTGGTCTTGGAAAACTGGTCATCATCAAACACGATGCCAATTACCTGACAGCCTATGCACACAATCAGCAACTGCTAGTAAAGGAAGCTGAAACGGTCACAAAGGGTCAGAAGATTGCAGAGCTTGGCAGTACCGACGCAGATCGGCCGAAGTTGCATTTCGAGATTCGCAAGCAGGGGCAGCCGGTTGATCCGCTGAAATACCTGCCCGCACACTGACGAGGAGGCACATGGAAGAGCCGGCAAACCCTGACGATATCGATAGTCAAGAACCGGATCTTCCCCTTGAGGTGGAGGTTTTCTCCGACCGTCAGGCGCCGGTGGTCGAGAATGAGTTTCTCAGCGACGTCACCCAGATTTATCTCAACGAGATCGGTGCCAATCCGCTGCTGACGGCCGAAGAAGAAGCGGCCTTGTCGCGCCGTGTGAGGCTGGGTGATTTCGAGGCGCGCCAGACGATGATCGAGCGCAACCTTCGGCTCGTGGTCAACATCGCCAAACACTACCTGAATCGCGGCATTCCACTGCTGGATCTGGTCGAGGAAGGAAACCTCGGTCTGATCCACGCGCTGGAAAAGTTCGACCCGGAGCGCGGGTTTCGCTTCTCGACCTACGCGACATGGTGGATCCGGCAGAACATCGAGCGCGCGATCATGAACCAGTCGCGCACGATCCGGCTCCCGGTGCACGTCGTCAAGGAATTGAACCAGGTGCTGCGCGCTCAGCGCAACATCGAGGCGAATTCCAACGGGGAATCAACCCTGGAGGAAATCGCCCAGCGTCTCGACAAACCCATCGAGACCGTTCGCGCCATTCTTGCGCTGAGCGAACATACGGCCTCGCTCGATGCGCCGCTGGACATCGATCCCAGTCTGTCCATCGGCGAGTCGCTTGCGGACGACCACGCAGAATCCCCCGAAGTGCTGATTCACGGCGCGGAAATCGAAACGCTGCTGCGCACCTGGATCGACATGCTCAACGAGAAGCAGCGTCTGGTCATCCGTCACCGCTACGGCATCGACGAGTGCGAAATGCTGACACTCGAAGAACTCGCCGCCCGGCTAGAGCTTACGCGCGAGCGGGTACGCCAGATACAGCTCGAGGCGCTGGGCCAACTCCGGCGCACGCTCCGGCGCCGCGGTATCTCCAAGGACGCCCTTTTCTGAGCGTTTGCGCGCCAGCGCGCCCGCCGAAGCGGGTACCTTCCGCTCATGTTCGCTGCGGCACGCTCCTGCGGCCCGGAACTAGCCTGAGACCGCCAGGTTGAGGGCCAGTCTGCGCGCACGGATGGTCTGCGCGAGCTCGAAGACCGACATCGCATAGAAGCTGCTGCGGTTGTAGCGGGTGATGACGTAGAAGTTGCGGTAACCCAGCCAGTATTCGACATCGGCGCCCGGGGTTTCGAGGTCGACAAGCGTGATTGGCGCAGTGACCGCTTCGCCGTCGGCTGCCGTGATGCCCGCGTCGCGCAGCGTGTCGGCGCTCAGGGTCGGTTCGATTCCCGCAGCCACCAGCGGAGCAGGGCTTGCATCCAGACTCAGGCGGGCACGCACCGCCACCGGCGCCTGCGGCTGCCATCCGTGGGCGTGGAGATAGTTGGCCACGCTGCCAATGGCGTCGAGCGGGTTGTCCTCGAAATCGATCACACCGTTGGCGTCAAAGTCCACGGCGTAGGCACGCATGCTGCTGGGCAGGAACTGCGGGTAGCCGAGTGCGCCGGCATAGGAGCCCGAGTAGCTCGTCGGCTCGCGCCCCTGCTCCCGGGCGAGCAGGAAGAGCTGCTCGAGTTCGCGGCGAAACAGGTCGGCACGCGGCGGGTAGTCGAATGCGAGCGTGGTCAGTGCCGACAGGGTTTCGAAATTGCCGGTATGGCGGCCGTAAACGGTCTCCACCCCGATGATGGCGACGATGATCTCGGCCGGCACGCCATAGCGTTCTTCGGCAGCCTGCAGGATCGGGGCGTACTCATCCCAGAAGTCGAGTCCGCGCTCGATACGGATACGCTCGATGAACCGCGAACGGTAGCGTTCCCATGAGCGCACGCCACGTTTGGTGGGTGGGGTGATCAGCGAGATCACACGGGGGAGCTTCTGGGCCTGGCCGATTGTCCTGCTCAACTGCCCGGCATCGAAGCCATGGCGCGCGGACAGGTCGCTGATGAAAGCCTGCACATCCTCGCGTTCTGCATAGTTTTCGGTGTCTGCGCTGGCGCTGCCGAGTCCGAATGACAGGCTCAGTGCGAGGGTGCAGGCGAGGCGGGACAGGGGCAGGTGTGCAGTGATTCCAGTCATGTCAGTTTCAGTATCCGGATGCGTCGTTTCAGTTCGCGAACCGCCTCGGGGCTGGCAGGGGGGCGGTAGCGCAGGTTTGCATAGCGCGTCGTAATGTCGGTGATCTCGGCTGCGTGGTCCGGCAGGGCCTGCGCAAGGCGGCGACCGTAATCGAGCGGACCTTCGGCCGGGCGCCGGTTCAGTCCGCGGCGGGCAAGCCTGGCGGAAAACGCGGCCCAGGCCCGGTCAAGGGGGTCGGCCGCACGTGCCTGTCTGAGCGCCCATGCAAAAAGCAGCCCCATCAGACCGGCAGCCATGACGCCCAGAACACCGATCCAGGTCGACCAGCTGAGTTCGCCCAGACCCAATCGTGACAGAAATTCGCGCTGCCGTTCAGGATTGTAGCCAAGAACCCATTGGTTCCAGCTGTTCGACACGGCTTCCCAGCGGAAACGCAGATCACGCAACCACGAAAGATGTGGGCGCATGAACAGCGGGAGGACTTCGCCTGCCGGCAGCGCGCCAGCCATGCCGGACTCGATGCGTCCGGGGGCGGCAAGGGCGGTGGGGTCGACCCGCACCCACCCGCGCTGTGGCAGCCATACCTCGGCCCAGGCGTGCGCGTCCGACTGGCGCACGATCATGCTGCCGTCCACCGGATTGATCTCGCCGCCCTGATAGCCGGTGACGACGCGCGCCGGAACGCCAGCGGCGCGCATCATGAACACGAAGGCCGATGCGAAGTGCTCGCAGAAACCGCGACGGGTGTCGAACAGAAAGGCGTCCACGCCATTGGTACCGGTCAGTGGCGGGCGCAGGGTGTAGGTGAGGTCGATCTCGCGCATGCGAGCAAGCGTCCTCGCGAGGATGTCTTCGGGCGATGTCGATCCCGCGGCGAGTTGCTGCGCCAGCGCCTGGGTGCGCGGGTTGCTGTCGGGCGGCAGGCGCAGCGCGGTGTCGAGTACGTGGGCATGTTCATTGAGGCCGACGACGGTTTCCGGGTAGGAAGCCAGGTCGAGTCGTGTGCGGCTGCGCAGCGGTTGCCTGTACATGGCCTGGAAGGTGCTGCTGTAGCGCACGCCGTCCGGAGACCCGGCAGGAAAGTCGAGTGCCAGCAGCCAGCGCTGGTTGTGGGCCTCGAGCGTGATGCGGTAATCAAGCCGCGGCCCGGAGGGCTCATAGGGTGGGCGGTCGCCTTCGAGGTGGCGTGCGGCGCGCCAGGTGGTGCCATCGAAAACGCTCAGCACAGGACCGCGCCAGTAGCGCTGCGCAGGCTGGGGCGGGATACCCGCGAAATCGGCCCTGAAGGCGATCGCTTCGGACAGGCTGAGGTCGCTGATTGAGCCCGGAGCCATGGTGTTGGAGAGGCCGCTCATGCCGCTGTGGGCGTCGGCAGGAAGGCCCCATAAGGGTCCCTCGATACGCGGAAACAGCACGAAGAGCACCAGCATGAAGGGCAGCCCCTGCGCCAGTAGCAGCGCGCTGGTGCGCAGACGCTCGCGGGTGCCGGCCGCGGGGTCGGACAGGGACAGCAGGGCGCCGATCGACAGCAGGTTGGCACAGAGGGCGAGCCCCGCAACCGGCAAGCTCTGGTTGTCGAAGAACACGCCCAGTTGCAGGAAGAAGCACAGCAGGATGGCCGCCCGGATGTCGCGCATGCTGCTCGTTTCCAGCAGCTTCAGTCCGAGCAGCAGTGCCAGAAAGGCGAGGCCGGGATCCTTGCCGAAGAAGTGTCCGAAGGCCACACGCACACCGATGCCCGCGGCGACGGCAATCAAAAGGATGAGGTAAGTGTTTGGTGTGCGGCCGCCCTGCCACAGCAGGCTGGCGCGCCAGCCCAGCAGGAGCACACTCAGCGCCGACACCCAGAGCGGCAGGGTGAGGAGGTGGGGCGCGAGGGTCAGTGCCGCCGCGCCCAGCAGCCATGCACCCTGGTCCCGGCGCAGCGCGGCTTGGCCGCTCGAGTGTGGCGGTGTTACGGCCCTGCGCCTAAACATCGCTGCTCCCGGCATGTGGCTGGCCATGCAGCGCCAGCGCGCTCAGGCACTGATGAAGATGCGCGCGTCCGCAGCCGCGTGGAAAGTAGCGCGACGGCAGCTGCAAGGCGTAACGCTGTCCGCTGCGTTCGGCCATCAGCAGCCAGGCCGTCAGTCGTGACAGCCTCGCTTCGTCGTCGAGCGTGGGCGGCAGCGATGACCATTCCAGGGAGACGTCGCCGCCTTCGAGCGACGAGAATTGCTTGGTCATCAGCGCTCCCCCGCGGGCGAGCACCTTCCACGCCAGATGCTGAGGCGAGTCCGACGTCTGGTAATTGCGCAGTCCTGCAAAATCGTCATCGCCAGGCCGCAGGCTGCGCTGGCCGTGAGCCTCGCCTGCAGTTTGCCCAGGCAAGGGGGGCGGGTCGGCTTCGGGTGCCGGGTAGACGAGGCCGGTGCTATCCGGAATGAACACGCTCCAGGCGCGGATCAGTCCGAGCGGCCAGCGGGTTTCGAGTGTCGTGCGGCCCAGCGGAAATGTTCCGCGGGTCTTTGTCGGCAGCGCGAGGCTGACTTCTGTCACTGTCCCGGGCGGCAAATCGAAGGCGCTCGATCCGCCCTGCGCGCGCAAGGTCAGGGCGGGCCGCCGGGCCGGACGTCGATTGTCGATCAACAGGCGAAAGATGACCGTGTCGCCGCAGAAGGTTGGTTCGGTACGGCCGCTGCGGATGGAGAGCTGGAGCAGGTTGCGGAAGGCATGAACGATGCTGGCAACGGCGACGCCGCCCAACAGGAAGGTCAGCCCATAGCCCAGGCTGAGGTTGTAGTTAATCGAGGCGATCAGCATCACCAGCAGCGCGAGGGCGAAGGCGTATCCCGCCGCTGTCGGCAGAACGTAGATGCGGCGCTGGTAAAGAATGATCGGCGCGGCTTCCGGGCGCCCGAGGCGGAACAGCCAACGGTCGATCAGCCGCCGCGCGCCGCTGGATACGGCGTCGACGCGCATCATCAGCTCACCGGTACGGAATGCAGCAAGCGGTCGAGGGCGGCAGGTGCTGGCGGGCGGCCGTCGCCGGCAAGGTGGAGGCGATGCCCGGCAACATGGGGGAACATGCGCTGCACGTCTTCCGGAAGCACATGGTCGCGCCCTTCGATCAGCGCCCAGGCGCGAGCCGACGCCAGCAGACCGAGCCCTGCGCGCGGGCTCAGGCCACCAGCGAATTCGTTGCTCTGACGCGTGGCTGCGAGCAGGTTCTGCACGTAGTCGATCAGGCGGTCGGCCACTTGAAGGGCTTGAGCGGCATCTTGCAATTCGATCAGGTCGTCGGGTGTGATCACGGGCTGCTGGCGTTCAATCAGCTCGCGCCGTGCTTCGCCCATCAGCAATGCGCGCTCAGCTGCGCGGTCAGGGTAGCCGAGGCGGATGCGCATCAGGAAGCGGTCGAGCTGGCTCTCCGGCAGGGGAAAGGTGCCGATCTGGGTCGATGGGTTCTGCGTGGCAATGACGAAGAACGGGTCGGGCAGCGGCAGGGTGGCACCGTCGGCGGTGATCTGGCGCTCCTCCATGGCTTCGAGCAGGGCGCTCTGGGTCTTCGGCGTGGCGCGATTGATCTCGTCGGCGAGAATCAGCTGGGCAAACACCGGCCCCGCATTGAAGCGGAAGCTGCTGGTCTCGCGATCGAACACCGATACACCGACGATGTCTGCGGGCAGCAGGTCGCTGGTGAACTGGATGCGCTGGAAATGAAGACCGACCAGACGTGCGAGTACATGGGCGAGCGTGGTCTTGCCCACGCCCGGCATGTCCTCGATCAGAAGATGCCCGCGTGCGATGAGGCACGACAGCGCCAACTGCAGTTCATGCTCCTTGCCGAGGATGATCTGGCTGGCGGCTTCAAGGAGTCTGGTTGCATGACGTTGGGGCATGAGTTCGCACATTGTGAAATTGGCCGGGAAGCGGTGATAATAGACGACAAAGACAGCGAGCCCGTAACATGGGCCATCACCGCAGCCCGTTTGAATCGGGCTGTCAGGGAAAGTTCGCCCGTTTCAGGAGAGGAGGGGTATGACAACAACGGCGTTCATCACGCACCGCGATTGCTGGTTGCATGACATGGGGGCTCATCACCCGGAATGTGCGGACAGGCTGGGGGCGATCAACGATCGTCTGATTGCCGCAGGACTTGATCTCTACCTGTCCTTTTTCGATGCGCCGCTTGCGACCGCCGAACAGATAACACGCGTTCATCCGGCGAGTTACTTCGACGAATTGATGAGCAGCGTGCCTGAGCACGGCATCCGCCACCTTGACCCTGATACGGCCATGAGCCCCAACACCATGAAGGCCGCGCTGCGGTCCGCGGGTGCTGGCGTGCTGGCCACGGATCTGGTGCTCAAGGGCGAGATCGAGAATGCATTCTGTGCCGTGCGCCCGCCTGGTCATCACGCCGAGCGTGCGAAGGCAATGGGGTTCTGCTTTCTCAATAACGTCGCGATCGCGGCGCGGCATGCAACCGATGTTCATGGCCTGGAGCGGGTGGCCATCGTCGATTTCGACGTACACCATGGCAACGGCACCGAAGACGTGTTCCGGGACGATCCCCGGGTCATGATGGCGAGCATCTTCCAGCATCCGTTCTACCCGTACAGCGGCACCGAGAATCAGCCCGCGCACTTCTGCAATGTACCGGTCCCGGCGGGTACGCGCGGCGATGCATTCAGGCAGGTCGTCAGCGACATCTGGGTGCCTGCGCTGCGCGAGCACAATCCCCAGGCCATCTTCATTTCCGCGGGTTTCGATGCGCACTATGAAGATGACATGGGGTCGCTCGGTCTGGTAGAGGCCGATTACATCTGGGCGACCCAGCAGATCAAGGGGGTCGCGGAGGATTGCGGTCACAAGCACATCGTCTCCATTCTTGAGGGTGGCTACTCGCTGAGCTCGCTCGCCCGGTCGGTCGTTTCCCACATCAAGTCACTGGCCGATCTCTGATCCGCGCCCTGTCAGCCCCGCGTGACGTGTTGTGGGGCTGGCTGTGATGCGGCGATCGGTTAGAATCAGGTTTTTACTGTTTTGGCCCCTGCCATGATTACCGGATCGATTGTCGCCATCGTCACGCCGATGAATGAGGATGGCAGCCTGGATTTCCCCCGCTTGCGCAGTCTGATCGACTGGCACGTTGCCGAAGGCACCGACGGGATTGTTATTGTGGGCACCACGGGCGAATCGCCCACGGTGAATGTCGATGAGCACTGCGAGCTGATCCGCACGACGGTCGAGCATGCGGCCGGACGCATTCCGGTCATCGCCGGTACCGGCGCGAACTCGACCGCCGAGGCGGTCGAACTTGCGCGCTATGCCGAACAGGCCGGCGCCGCCGCTCACCTGTCAGTGGTTCCCTATTACAACCGTCCGACGCAGGAAGGGCTCTACCAGCACTTCCGTACCATCGCCGAAGCGGTCGAGCTGCCGCTGATTCTTTACAACGTGCCCGGCCGCACCGTCGCCGACCTGGCCAACGACACCACGCTCCGTCTGGCTGAAATTCCGAACATCATCGGTGTGAAGGATGCGACCGGGAGCATCGACCGCAACTGCGACCTGATCGCACGTGCGCCAGAAGGCTTTGCCCTGTACAGCGGCGACGACATGACTGTCGCCGCCTTCATGCTGCTGGGCGGTCACGGGACCATCTCGGTGACGGCAAACGTCGCCCCCCGTGCGATGCACGAGATGTGTGCGGCGGCACTTGCCGGCGATGCACGCAAGACGCGCGAGATCAATGCGCGCCTGCTCGGCCTGCACCGCAACCTGTTCTGCGAAGCCAACCCGATTCCGGTCAAGTGGGCGGTTGCCCGCATGGGTCTGATGGGCGACGGCATTCGCTTGCCGCTGACGCAGTTGAGCGACACTTGTCACGAACGTGTGCGGCAGGCCATGCGCCAGGCCGGCATCAATTTCTGATCTGCAATTTCCCACCAGGAACCTCATGAATCGCTCCTTGCGCACTAATGCTTCCCTGCTTGCGCTTTCGTTGCTGCTCGCAGGCTGCTCCAGTTCCCTGCTCGAATCCAAACGTATCGATTACAAGAGCGCCAGCAACAACCAGATCGCGCCGCTCGAGATTCCGCCGGATCTCACCGCGCCCACGCGCGATGACCGCTTCGCAGTGCCCGATGTGGCACCGCGTGGCGTGGCGACTTTCTCGGCCTACAACGCTGACCGCGCCGGACAGTCGGGCGTCCGCGCCTCCAATGACGTCATGCCCGTGCCCGATCGCATGCGTATCGAGCGTGCCGGTAGCCAGCGCTGGCTGGTCGTGCCGGGCAATGCGGCCGAACTGTGGCCGCAGATCAAGAACTTCTGGCTCGAACTCGGTTTCATCCTGAATATCGACAGCCCCGAAATCGGCGTGCTTGAGACCGACTGGGCGGAAGACCGCGCCAAGATCCCGCAGGATTTTCTGCGTTCGACGCTGGGTAAGGTCATCGACGGTCTGTACTCCACCCCGGAGCGCGACAAGTTCCGTACGCGCCTGGAAGTGGGCAAGGACACCGGTACCGTCGAGATCTACATCAGCCACCGCGGCATGATGGAAATCTACCCGACCGAGGCCAAGGATTCGACCATCTGGCAACCGCGTCCGGCCGACCCCGAACTCGAAGCCGAGATGCTGCGCCGACTGATGATCAGCCTCGGTGCTGATGAGGCCCGTGCGCAGGCTGCACTCGCCGTGGCGCCGGTGGCAGAGCGCGCCAAGATGGCATCGGTCGATGGTCAGATGAACCTGCAGGTGCAGGAGCCGTTCGATCGCGCCTGGCGTCGTGTGGGTCTGGCGCTCGACCGCATCGGCTTCACGGTTGAAGACCGTGATCGTGCCCAGGGGCTTTATTTCGTACGCTATGTCGATCCCGATGCAGACAGTCGCAGCGGGAAGGACGAAGGCTTCTTCTCCAAGCTGGCGTTCTGGCGCAGCAGCGACAAGCCTGCCGTCGGTGGCAGTGAGTACAAGCTCAGGGTGCAGGGGCAGGCCGAAGGGTCGACCGTCACCGTGCTGACCAAAGATGGCGCTGTGGACAAGTCGGCCACGGCCAAGCGCATGCTTGGATTGCTGCAGCAGGAATTGCGTTAAGCCGACCGATGCCGGTCTGTCCGCCCTTCGTGGCGGCGGCCGGCATCCGGTTTGGTGAATGCCCGGACGCCGGGCAAAAAAAAGCCGGTCTGCAAAGACCGGCTTTTTTGCATCCGTGCTGAAGGATTACTTCGGCATGGCGCCCTTAACAGCGTCGGAAGCGGCAGCAGCGCCTTCCTTGGCAGCGTCCACAGCGTTGGCCGCGCCTTCCTTGGCGGCTTCAACTGCAGCAGCAGCGCTTTCCTTGGCAGCTTCAACGGTGTCGGCAGCGCCTTCCTTGGCGGCCTCAACGGCGTCAGCAGCGCCTTCCTTGGCTTCTTCAGCTGCGGCAGCAGCTTCTTCCTTCGCTTCTTCAACAGCAGCGGGCTGCTCGACCGGTGCAACTTGCTCGACCGGAGCAGGTGCCGGCTCTTCCTTGCTGCAGGCGGAAAGGGCGAAGGCCATCATGGCGGCGACGAGGAGAGAGAGCTTCATTCTGTTTTCCTTTTGATTTGGGTGAAGACAGCAGTTGCCCGGCGTTTCGACGATGAATATCGGATACCGGAAGCATGACAATGCTAGCACGTTACGATTGCGAGCATCCACAGGAATGGTGCATTGCGAAAAGCATTGAAATCGGGCTAGAGCCCAAGCTGCACGCCATTTGGGCCCGTTTCGCCACTTGTCCAAAGTGTTTCAAATTGTGCGACATGCACTGAAGTGGACTGCGGATCGTCGGTGCAGTGTTTTCCGCGCGCGCGCTCGTGATGAAAGCGGATGACGAGATCCTTGCCGTCCGCGATGGCAAAGGGGGCGTCGGGCACCGCCCGCACGTCGCTTGCTACCCTCACGACCATGCGTTGGCTGAAACGCGCAAGCAATCCAAGCAGACGTGGACAGTGCTGTTCGAGGTAGGCAGCATCCTTCAGCAGGATGCGGATGGCGAGCGGCTGGGCCGAGCGTTGCAGCAAGGCTGTGAGCGCCTCGACGCCGGCACTGCTCTCAAACCCTGTCTCGCGCAGATCCGGATCCGCGAGCAGCAGGGTGGATTGCGCCTGGCCAAGCATCTCCAGCAGCGCGCTGCGATAGTCGGACCAGGTGTCGAAGCTGCGCGTGACGGGTTCAGGCATGATCGGATGACGGATGGCCAAATCCGTCCTCGTGCCATTGATGCAGCAGATCGAGGAAACCGGCCGACAGCGCTTGCCCGGGCTCCAGCTTGCGGCGGTGGGCGAGATCTGCGAGTGGTGCACGGTCGGTCGGGTCGAACTCGACCGGCTCGCCGTTGAGATAGAAGCCGGTTTCGGACCACAGCAGCAGGGTGCGGGCATCGAGCGCGTAGCCGTGCTTGTTCACTGCAGTCTCGAAGCGCTTGCGGCTCAGGGGGTTTTCCGGCGGATCGAAAAAGATGTGCGCTTTCGGTTCGGTCAGGTACTCGCCAACGAAGTCGGTGACGTCCTTGCGCGACCAGCGGATTCCGGAAAGCATGTTCTCGATCTGGTCGATCATCTTCGGCCCGATCTCGGCTGAGTTCTCCTGCAGTGTCAGGTCAGGGTCGGCATACATGCCGTTGAGGCAGATGCGTTCCTGCATCCAGCCGAGGAACTCGGCGCCCAGTTCCTGCGCCGTGGGGGAACGGAAGCCGATCGAGTAGGTGGTGCATTCACCGATCGCCGTGCCGTTGTGGGCCCAGTGGGGCGGCAGGTATAGCATGTCGCCGGGCTCGAGTACCCAGTCGTGTGCGGGTTCGAAGTTCTTGAGGATACGCAGCGGTGCATCCTCGACCAGGCTGCGGTCTTCCTGGTCGGCAATCTGCCAGCGGCGCTTGCCGATGCCCTGCAGCAGGAAGACATCGTAATTGTCGAAGTGCGGGCCGACGCCGCCGCCATCGACTGCGTAGCTGACCATCAGGTCGTCGAGCCTGGCTTGTGGAATGAAATCGAACTGATGCAGGAGGGCATCACCGGCGGGTGACCACAGATTCAGGCCCTGAACCAGTACCGTCCACGGCTGACGCTTGCCGCGCAGTCGACCGCGTGTCTGCGGTCCGCGTTCGAGCACCCAGTCGCTGCCCGGCGTGTCGGGCAGGTAGCGCACGTAGCGCGATTCGACATCAGCGTCGCAGGCGAGGTCGAACAGTTCGTCGCGCGATACGACGCCGGTGAAGCCGGGTACGGCCTGACGCACGAGGAGGGGTTTCTTTTGCCAGTATTCCTCAAGAAACTGGCGGGGCGACATGCCCCCGAGCAGAGTTTTCATCATGGGCTGCATTATAGGCGTCGGGCATCTTCGGTGCAGCCACCGTCAGCAGAGCCGAATGCAGGTGCACGTCGGGCAATGCGCTCCGGCAGATCGTGCGCATGCGTTAAAATCGCGGGCTTTTCTCCATCGGGAAGCAACATGCCGATTGCAGTCATCGAGTCACTCGACCATGAAGGCCGTGGCGTCACCCATGTCGGTGGGAAGGCGGTCTTCGTCGAGGGGGCATTGCCGGGTGAAACCGTCGAGTACGCGGTTCACCGCAGCAAACCCACCTACGAGCAGGCCGAGGCGGTTCGCATCATTGAACCGAGCGCGCAACGCGTTACGCCGCGATGCTCGCTATATGGCGTTTGTGGCGGCTGTTCGATGCAGCATCTCGACCCGGTGGCGCAGGCGGCGGTCAAGCAGCGCGTCATGGAGAATGCCTTCAGGCATATCGGAAAGATCAAGCCCGGGATCATCCATGCTGCCATTCACGGCCCGTCCTGGGCCTACCGCTACCGGGCACGGATCAGCGTGAAAATGCTGCCGGGCAAGGGCGGTCTGCGCATCGGCTTTCACGAGCGGCGCTCGAGCCATATTGCCGACATGCGCGCTTGCGATGTCCTGCCGAAGCAGATTTCGGCCCTGTTGCCGCGCCTGCGCGAAGTCATCGCCGGGCTGTCGAAGCCGGAGCGCGTGGCGCAGATCGAACTGGCCGTCAGCGACACCGGCACGGCGTTTGTCTTTCGCAACCTGTCGCCCATGTCGGCCGCTGACGAGTCCCGTCTGCGCCAGTTTGCCGACGAGGCAGGGGTGCAGGTGTGGCTGCAGCCGGGTGAGCCCGGCACCGCATACCGGTTCCACCCCAAGGAAGCGCCAAGCCTCGCCTATACCTTGCCCGAGTTCGATGTGAGCATGGACTTCAGGCCGACGGACTTCACCCAGGTGAATGTGCATATCAATCGCCTGCTGATCCGGCGCGCCATGCAGTTGCTCGATCCGCAACCGGGCGAGCGGATTGCCGATCTGTTCTGTGGCCTGGGCAATTTCAGTCTGCCGATCGCGCGCTTGGGCGCAACCGTGGTCGGGGTGGAGGGTAGCGAGTCGCTGGTGCAGCGCGCACTGGAAAACGCCCGCAGCAACGGACTGGCCGAGCGCACCGAATTTCATGCCGCCAATCTCTTCGACACCACCGAAGACAGCCTCGCCGCGCTGGGTCGGCTGGACAAGCTGCTGATCGACCCGCCGCGCGAAGGCGCGATTGCGGTGGTTCGGGCGCTGAGCCCGCAGCAGCTTCCTGCCCGCATCGTGTACGTGTCCTGCAATCCGGCCACGCTGGCGCGGGATGCAGCCGTGCTCGTGCACGAAAAGGGCTACGCCCTGCGCGAAGCCGGCATCGCCAACATGTTTCCGCAGACCTCGCATGTGGAGTCGATTGCGCTCTTCGAACGCTGCTGAAGCGGCTCCATTTCTCGCGTCGAGTGATATACTGCGCGCCTTCCGGAAGCTTGGCAGAGTGGTCGATTGCACCGGTCTTGAAAACCGGCATACCGAAAGGTATCCAGGGTTCGAATCCCTGAGCTTCCGCCAGACCAAAGAAAAAGCCCCTTGTTTGAGGGGCTTTTTCTTTTTCTGCTCGTGCTTTGGCGCCGTCCCGCTCCACAACCGGAACGACAGCTGCTGCGCGTTCCTTACACCCGCAGCAGCGCCATCTTCAGCGGCGGGTTGCCGTCCGGGCTGGGGAAGTCGCTTTCGGGTTCGATCCATTCCATTTCGCGGATCGGGCGGCCGGCCTTCGTTGCGCTGCGCTGGAGTTGATCCAGCCATTCGTCGCGCTTTACCTGCGCCACGTTGTTGCAGCAGATCAGCGTGCCGCCTTCGGCCGTCGACAGCAGGGCGGGCTTGAACAGGGCGGGGTAGTCCTTGACCAGATCAACCACGCCGAAGGGGCTGCGGGCGTAGCGCGGGGGGTCAAGAAAGACGAGGTCGAACTGGTGCGCTTCAAGTTCGGGGAAGGGAGGCATGCGCTTGCCGCGCACCATCTTCGGCTGGCCGATACCGGAATACTGGCGCAGCGCGGCGAAGGCGTCGCTCTTGATGAAGCGCACGCGGATCGGCAAATCGTTGAGACGGGCATTCTCCTTGCCCACCGCCAGGCTCGATTCGGAGAAGTCCACATTGATCACGTGGCGCGCACCCGCGTGGGCTGCAGCGACGCCGACGCCGCAGGTGTAGGCAAAGACGTTGAGCAGCGACTTGCCGGCTGCCTCCTGCATCACGCGCCGGCGTCCGGCACGCATGTCCAGAAAAAGCCACGGGTCCTGACCTGCGTGGCGGGCCTGAAAGCGGTACTTGACGCCGAGCTCGCGAAACTCGCGCGGTTGTTGTGCGATCTCGATCTGCTCGGGCGTGAGCTCATTCACGATGCGCGAATTTGCCGGGCTGCGGTCGTTCAGGATCAGCGGCAGGCCGGGAAAGGCGTCGGCGTAGAAGGCTTCGAGTTCGGCACGCTCTTCTGCACTGAGCGAGCGGTGAAACGTCTGTGCGAGCAGGGCATCGCCGTAGCGGTCCACCGTCAGCCCGGCGAGACCTTCGACGCTGCCATGAAAGAGCCGATAGGCATCGGTCTGTTCGGCAGCGAGTTGGGCGATGAGGGGGGCGCGGGCGGTGAGCGCGCTGTCGAGGCTGGAGATCAGTGCAGAGGACATGAGTGGCGGGTGTGCGGCGCGCGGGATCGCTCGCGGGCGGCCGGATGTAATTAGAGTCGCTGGCCCGAGAGTATGCATCACTCTGCGGCTCTTCCGCGGCGGAATCGGGCTTGGTGTGGTTTATAAGTTTCGTTTGAGTGAAACTTCAGTGACGCAGACAGTCGTTTTCTGCACGTTTGTTCATGGCTAGGATGAAGGCATGTCATCAACGGTGCCCACCATGAACCACGATCAAGCTTTCTGGCTGCCCTATACGGCCAACCGCGCCTTCTGGAAATCCCCCCGCGTCATCAAGGCGGCACGCGGTCATTACTACACAGCAGAAGATGGCCAGCAGCTGCTGGATGCCTTCTCCGGCTTGTGGACCTCGGGTCTGGGCCACTGCCACCCGGCAATCGTGTCGGCGGTGCAGGAGCAGGTGGCCACGCTCGACTACAGCATGGGTTTCCAGATGACCAACGACCGCGCAATTGCGCTGGCGCGTGAAGTCGCGGACCTGGCCCCGGCCGGGCTCGACCGGGTCTTCTTCACCAACTCCGGTTCGGAGTCGGCCGATACCGCGCTCAAGATTGCGCTGGCCTATCACCGCGCACGGGGCGAGGGCCAGCGTACGCGGCTGATTGGCCGCGAGCGGGGCTATCACGGGGTGAACTTCGGTGGCATGTCGGTGGGCGGAATCCCGGGCAATCGCAAGGTGTTCAGTGCCACGATGCTGCCTGGCGTGGACCACATCCGGCACACCTACAGTCACGCCGACATGGCCTTCAGCCACGGTCAGCCGACCTGGGGCTGCGAGCTGGCCGAGGATCTCGAGCGTCTGGTCGGTCTGCATGATGCGTCGAACATTGCGGCGCTGATCGTGGAGCCGGTGTCGGGTTCGACCGGCATCCTGGTGCCGCCGGTCGGCTACCTGCAGCGCCTGCGCGAAATCTGCGACAAGCACGGCATCCTGCTGATCTTCGATGAAGTGATCACTGCTTTCGGCCGCGTCGGCGCGCCCTTTGCCTCGGCCCGGTTTGGCGTTACGCCCGACATCATCACCACGGCCAAGGGCCTGACCAACGGCGTGGTGCCGATGGGCGCGGTCATTGTGCGCGAGGAGGTCTATCAGGCGCTGATGCAGGGGCCGGACAACGCAGTTGAACTGTTCCACGGCTACACCTATTCGGGTCATCCGCTGGCCGCAGCGGCAGGTCTGGCGACGATGAAGGTCTATCGTGAAGAAGACAGCTTTGCCCGCGCGCTCGCCCTCGAACCGGTGTTCGCAGAGACCATCCACGCGCTGAAGGGCGAGCCGCATGTGATCGATATCCGAAACTTCGGCCTCATGGGCGGCATCGAACTGGCACCGCGTCCGGGGGCGCCGGGTGCGCGCGGTTACGAGGTCTTCCTCAAGTGCTTCGAAGCGGGCGTGGTGATCCGCAATGGTGGCGACATCCTGCAGTTCTCGCCCTTCCTCGACTCGACGCCGGACGAACTCACCCGTATCTTCGAGACCGTACGCGATGCGCTGCGCGCCGTTGCTTGAACCCAGAAAAATTCAGAGAGACAACAGATGAACACGATTGGTCATTACATCAACGGTCAGACGCTCGCCGACAGCGGACGTCTGCAACCGGTCTTCAATCCCGCGCTGGGCGAACCCGTGCGTCAGGTGGCGATGGCCAGCCGCGCCACGGTGGAGCAGGCGATTGCCTCGGCCGAGGCGGCTTTCCCGGCCTGGCGCAAGACGCCGCCGCTCAAGCGCGCCCGCATTCTCTTCGCCTACAAGGCGCTGCTCGACAAGCACGCCGACCGCATCGTCGCGGCCATCGTGGAAGAGCACGGAAAGGTGTGGGAAGACGCGCATGGCGAACTGCAGCGTGGCATTGAGGTGGTGGAATACGCCTGCGGTGCGCCGGAGTTCCTCAAGGGCGAGCACAGCCGCGACGTCGGCCCCGAGATCGATTCGTGGTCGGAGTTTCCGCCGCTGGGCGTGGTGGCCGGCATCACGCCGTTCAACTTCCCGTCCATGGTGCCGATGTGGATGTTCCCGATGGCGATTGCCTGCGGCAACTGCTTCATCCTCAAGCCCTCGGAGAAAGACCCGTCGGCTGCGATGATCCTGGCCGAACTGCTGACCGAAGCCGGTCTGCCGCCGGGCGTGTTCAACGTCGTCAATGGTGACAAGGAAGCGGTCGATACCCTGCTGACTGATGCGCGGGTGAAGGCGGTGAGCTTTGTCGGTTCGACCCCGATCGCCGAATACATCTACGCCACCGGCACCGCACACGGCAAGCGTGTGCAGGCGCTGGGCGGCGCCAAGAACCATGCGGTGCTGATGCCCGACGCCGACCTCGACAACGCGGTCAACGCCATCATGGGGGCGGCCTACGGCTCCTGCGGCGAACGCTGCATGGCGATCTCGGTGGTGGTTGCGGTGGGCGATCAGGTCGCCGACGAGCTGGTGAAGCGGCTCAAGCCCAAGGTCGAGGCACTGGCGATCGGCAACGGCCAGACACGCGGGCTGGATATGGGCCCGCTGATCACCGGTGTGCATCGCGACAAGGTGAAGAGCTACATCGACCTCGGCGCGGAAGAAGGCGCCGAACTGGTGGTCGACGGCCGCACGCTCAAGGTGGCTGGCTGCGAGAACGGCTTCTTCCTCGGCGGCACGCTGTTCGACCACGTCAAGCCTGAGATGCGCGTGTACAAGGAAGAGATCTTCGGCCCGGTGCTGGCCATCGTGCGTGTCGCGAGCCTGGACGAGGCGATCGCGCTGATCGACGCACACGAATTCGGCAACGGCACCTGCGTGTTCACCCGCGATGGCGCGGTTGCGCGTCACTTCACCGACAGCGTTCAGGTCGGCATGGTCGGGGTGAACGTGCCGCTGCCGGTGCCGGTTGCGTGCCAGAGCTTTGGCGGCTGGAAGCGTTCGTTGTTCGGTGATCTGTATGCCTACGGGCCGGATGCCGTGCGTTTCTACACGCGGCGCAAGACCCTCACCCAGCGCTGGCCCAGCGCCAGTATCGAGAAGGCGCAGTTCGCCTTTCCCAGCAACGGCTGATCGGAGCTTATTGAATGAATGATCGTCTTCCCACTGCCGGCGCTTCGGCGTCCGGCCTCGCCATCGATGGCTCGCGCCTGTGGCAGTCACTGATGGATCTGGCGCAGCTTGGCGCCACTGCAAAGGGCGGCGTATGCCGTCTGGCGCTTACCGAGCTTGACGGCAAGGCGCGCGACCTCTTCGCTGCCTGGTGTCGTGCCGAAGGCTGCAGCATCCGCATCGACCAGATCGGCAACATCTTTGCCCGTCGTGCAGGCACGCGCGACGACCTGCCGGCGATTGCAACCGGCAGCCATATCGACACCCAGCCCACCGGCGGCAAGTTCGACGGCAATTACGGGGTGATGGCCGGGCTGGAGGTGATTCGCACGCTCAATCAGCACAACATCCGCACCGAGGCCCCGGTCGAGGTCTGCGTATGGACCAATGAGGAAGGCTCGCGCTTCGTGCCGGTGATGATGGGCTCGGGCGTGTATGTCGATGCCTTCACGCTCGACCATGCGCTGACGCGCGCCGATCACGACGGCATCACCGTGGCGAAGGCGCTGGCTGACATTGGTTATGCCGGTGATGCGCCGGCGTCGGTCAGTGCCGGCGCACCGCGCTTCGGCGCCTACTTCGAGGCGCATATCGAACAGGGCCCGGTGCTTGAGGATGCCGACACCACGATCGGCGTGGTGACTGGCGCACTCGGCCAGCGCTGGTACGACGTCACCGTCACCGGCATGGAGTCGCACGCCGGCCCCACCCCGATGCGCTTGCGCAAGGATGCGCTGTTTGCGGCGACCCACCTCATGCAGAAGGTGGTGGAGATCGCCCTGGCGCATCAGCCCGACGGGCGCGGCACGGTCGGCTGCGTGCATGTGTACCCGAACTCGCGCAACGTGATTCCGGGCAAGGTCAGCTTCACCGTGGATTTCCGTCACGGCAACGACGATGGCCTGCTGGCGATGGATGCGGCATTGCGCGCAGCCGCCGAACTGCTGCAGAAGGACTTCCCGGTCGCCGTTGCAGTGGAGCAGGTGGTGTACTTCGAGCCGGTGGCCTTCGCCCCCGAGCTGGTCGATGCCATCCGCGACGGCGCCGAGCGGGCGGGCTGCAGCCATCTCGACATCGTCAGCGGTGCGGGCCACGACGCGGTCTATGTGGCCGGTACCGCGCCCACGGCGATGATCTTCGTGCCGTGCAAGGACGGCATCTCGCACAACGAAATCGAGGACGCGGACCCCGAGCACCTGGCTGCAGGTGCCAATGTGTTGCTGCATGCGATGCTGGCGCGGGCGGGCACGGTGAGCTGAGTTCCGTCTCCAGTAGCGCGGTGTAAAACAGAACGGGGCGCCCGGCGAATCACTCGCCGGGCGCCCCGTTCAGCGTTTGCAGCAGTCTGAGTATCAGTCTTCAGCAGCGATCCGCTGAGCCATCGCGATAAGGCTGCGGTCGCTGCCGGCGGGGCCTAGCAGCGACAGGCCGAGCGGGGCACCGTTGCGCTTGACCAGCGGCATCGACAGTTGCGGGAAACCGCTCAGACCGGCCAGGCACAGGAGCTTGATCGCATTGTTGCGGTAGTCCTCGAGCCCGGCCTCGTCGGTGGTGAGCAAGGGGGCGATGTCGGGCATGGTCGGCAGCACCATGACGCCGTCGCTGCCAAGGATTTCTGCAAGTGCGGCACGGACCTCGTCGCGGATCGCCACGCTTTCTTCCACCTGGGCATCGGTCACCAGCTTCGACCACGCAAAGCGGTCGCGCACACCGGGTCCGAGGGCGAGGCCGTGACGCTCGATCATGTCGCCGTCGGTCTGCCACGCCTCACGTCCCTGGATGTAGCGGAAAGCCCAGTAGTTGCGATCGAAACCCTTGGGCGCCATGCGCATGAAGGCCGCTTTGCCGAACAGCGCCTCGACGCGGTCGAGGGCCGGCTGCAGTGCGTCGGACACGGCGCCATCGAGCAGGCTCCAGCCGTCTTCCGGATAGAGCAGGCGGGGCTGTGCGGGCAGCGGCGAAGGGTCGGTGCCGAGCAGCACATCGGCCACCCGGCCAAAGGTCTCCGCATCGCGGGTAAAGAAGCCGCAGCTGTCGAAGCCCGGTGCGAGATCCAGGCAGTTCTCCAGGCTGATGCGGCCATGGGTCGGGCGCAGGCCGAAGAGGCCGCAGTGGCTTGCCGGGCAGCGTACCGAGCCGCCGGTGTCGGTGCCGAGGGCGAAATCCACCAGTCCGTTGGAGACCGCCGCGGCCGAACCCGAGGACGAGCCGCCGGGGATGCGGTCCGGTGCGCCGCCATTGACCGGCGCGCCGAAGTGGGCGTTGATGCCGTTCATCGAGAAGGCGAGTTCGTCGGTATAGGTCTTGCCAACGAAGCGGGCGCCGCTGTCGAGCAGGCGCTGCACGGTGGGCGCGGTGCGGGTCTTGATGCCCGACAGCGCCAGCACGTGCGGGTTGCCGCCACCGGTCGGATAACCGGCAACGTCGAAGAGATCCTTTACCGCAAAGCTGAGCCCCTCGAGCGGGCCGCCTGGGGTGTGGGGCAGTTGGACTGCGGGGTAGGGAACAAAGGCGTGGGCGGGGTCGTGATCGATCAGCATTGAGGGTCCATTGGGGCTGTGGTGTGAGGGCAGTGAGGGCTCGACCGCTCAGGCGGTTTCGGCGAGGGGCGCAGTTGTCTCCGTCATCGCTGCGTCGGTCCCGGCCGAGGTCTGCTTTACGGCCTGGGCGGTGGCGTCGGTGCGAAGGCAGCGCGCACGGTGGCTGCCGCCCAGCTCGACGGCGTCCGGCTGGGTCTGCAGGCAGGCGGGCTGGACGAAGGTGCAGCGTTCGGCAAAGGCGCAGCCGGCCGGCAGGTTGGCGAGGTCGGGGGGCGCGCCGGGAATGCTCGCCAGGCGAGCGCCCTTTTCCATCGCGCCGTCGGCACGGGCCTGCATCAGGGCCAGGGTATAGGGGTGGCGGGGGTTGCGGATCACTTCGCGGGTGGGGCCTTCCTCGACGATGCGGCCGGCGTACATGACCGCGAATCGGTCGGCAACTTCCACCGCGGCACCCATGTCATGGGTGACGAAGATGATCCCAAGACCCAGCTCGCGCTGCAGTTCGCGTAACAGCAGCAGGATCTGGATCTGCACCGTGGCGTCGAGCGCGGTGGTGGGCTCGTCGGCGAGCAGCACCTGTGGCCGGCAGGCCAGCGCGAGCGCAATCATCGCACGCTGGCGCATGCCGCCGGACATCTCGTGCGGATAGGCATCGAGGCGGCGCTCGGGGCTGGGAATGCGCACACGCTCGAACAGCTCCAGCGCACGCTTGCGCGCGTCGGCGGGGCTGATACGTTCATGGCGACGGATGGATTCCACGATCTGCGCGCCGACGGTATATACCGGGTCGAGGGCGAGCAGAGGCTCCTGGAAAATCATCGACGCGACGCGACCACGATAGTCGGCGAGGGCGCGGCTGCCCATGGCGAGCACGTCCTGGCCAGCGACTTCGATCCTGCCTTCGATGCGGGTGCGGCGCTCGGGGTGCAGGCGCAGCAGCGAGCGCAGGGTGACGCTCTTGCCCGAGCCGGATTCGCCGATCAGGGCCACGGTTTCACCGCGGGCAACGCTGAGATCGACGCCATTGACGGCTTTGACCGGCTTCTTGCCGCCGGTGAAGGTGACGCGCAGGTCACGTACCGACACGATCGGTGTGCGATCGGTTTGAGTGTCTGTATTCATCTCGGCTCCGCTCATGATGCGTGGATGACTGCGCCGGCGTGGGAGTGGCCGCTGCCGGGCTCATGGATGAGGCAGGCGGTTTCGCGCTGATTGCGGTTTTCGAGGGTGGGAACATGCTGCGAGCACACGGCCTCGGCGAGCGGGCAGCGGGTGTGAAAGCGGCAGCCCGGCGGCGGGTCGATGGGGTTGGGCGGATCGCCCGCAAGCGCAGCCTCTTCGGTGCGACGGTCGGGGTCCATCGACGGCATCGACGACAGCAGCGCCCGGGTGTAAGGATGATGCGGTTGCTGGAACAAGGCTTCGGCGGGGCCGGTTTCTGCCACCTTGCCCAGGTACATCACCATGACGCGGTCGGAGATGTAGCGCACCACGTGAAGATCGTGGCTGATGAAGAGATAGGTCAGGCCGAACTCTTCCTTCAGGTCCATCAGCAGGTTCAGCACCTGTGCTTCGACCGATTTGTCGAGCGCCGACACCGCTTCGTCGAGGATCACAAGGCGCGGTTCGCAGGCCAGCGCACGGGCGATATTGACGCGCTGGCGCTGGCCGCCGGACAGTTCGTGCGGATAGCGCCCGGCAAAGCGCCGCGGCTCGAGACCGACGCGTGCGAGGAGGTCGCGGGCGCGGGTGATGGCGACCTGTTTCGGTACGCCATGCACCTGGGGGCCAAAGGCGATCGAGTCCTGAATGGTGAGACGGGGGTTCAGGGACGAGTAGCTGTCCTGGAACACCATCTGCACCTGACGGCGGTATTCTCGCAGGGGCAGGGCGGCGGAGCCGACGGTTTCGCCGTTGAAGACGATCTCGCCCGCAGAGGGTTCGATCAGGTGCATCAGCAGGCGTGCGGTGGTCGACTTGCCGCAGCCGGACTCGCCCACCACGCCAAGCGTCTCACCCTTCATGATCTTGAAGTCGACACCATCGACCGCGCGCACGACCTTGCCGCCGCCGATCAGGGTTTCCACAAAACTCTTCTTGAGGTCGAAGTGCTTGACCAGTTTGCTGACGGTCAGCAGGGGCTGCGCGGGGCCGCCGCGGTCGCTTCCCGCTGGTGCGCCGATATGTTCGATGCTGATTCCGGTACTCATGACGGACTCCCTGGATTAGCTCTTGACGTCCATCGCCGAGCGCAGGCTGTCGGACAGCAGGTTGAAGGAGATCGAGGTGATGAAGATCATCACGCCGGGCAGGGCCGCGACCCAGGGCTGGGTGTAGATTGCGGTGCGCAGGGTGTTGAGCATCAGGCCCCATTCGGGTTCGGGCGGGCGTACGCCAAGGCCGAGGAAGGACAGGCCGGAGGCGAGAATCATCGACACCGCAATCAGGCTGGTTGCAAAGACGAAGATCGGCCCCAGCACGTTGCCCAGTACATGGACCCGCACGATGGTGAAGGGACTTGCGCCCGAAGCGCGTGCCGCTTCGACGTAGTCTCGCCCCCTGACCTGGGTGGTGACGCTTTCTGCCACCCGCGCGATCTGCGGAATGAAGACGATGGTCAGCGACAGCAGCGCGTTGCCGATGCCGGCGCCGAGTGCGCCCGACAGGGCGATGGCGAGCAGCACCGACGGGAAGGCGTAGAGGATGTCGATGGTGCGCATGATCAGCGTGTTCACCAGGCCGCCGGCGTAACCGGCGAGGATGCCGATGCCGCTGCCGATGACGAAGGCGATCAGCACCGGGGTGATGCCCATGAACAGCGACAGGCGTGTGCCCAGCATCAGGCGCGACAGCATGTCGCGGCCGAGTTCGTCGGAGCCGAGCGGAAAGCCTTCGAAGCCGATCGGTTTCAGGCGCTTGAACATCGACGTGGCGTAGGGGTCGGACGGCACCAGTTGATGGGCGAAGATCGCCATCAGGATCAGGGTCAGCAGCACAGCGCCTGCACCCAGTGCAACCGGGTCGCGCATGAGTTTGCGCCCAACCCCGGACCAGAAGCCCGGCGAGCGTTCTACAGGCTCGGCGGCAGCGGGCAGGGGGACAATGCCGGCGACGGTCGAAGTCATGTTCATGATCTCTGGATCCTCGGGTCGAGGGTGGTCTGAAGGACATCCACCAGCAGGTTGAGCACGACGAAGAAGGTGGCCAGCACCAGGATCGTGCCCTGCAGCAGCGGCATGTCGCGCTGGAAGATGGCCGAGTTGAGCAGGAAGCCGGTGCCCGGCCACGAGAACACGGTCTCGATCAGGATCGAGCCGCCGAGCAGGTAGCCCAGCTGCAGGCCCATCACCGCCAGCGCGGTGGGGGCGGCGTTCTTGACCACGTGCAGGAAGATGCCGAAGTCGGTCAGGCCCTTGGCGCGCAGGCCGACCACGAATTCCTGCGCCAGGATGTCGGCCACCAGGGCGCGGACGGTGCGGGCAATGATGCCCATCGGGATGACTGACATCGTGATCGCGGGCAGCACCATGAACTGGACGTGTGCCCAGTCCCAGGCCCATTCGCCCGATCCGCCTGGGCCGGCGCCGGTTGCGGGCAGCCACATCAGCTGCGACGAGAAGATGATGACCAGCACCATACCGAGCCAGTAGTGCGGCACGCTGACGCCGAGCACCGACAGCGCAGAAGCGACGCGGTCGACCCAGGAGTCGCGGAAGTAGCCGGCAACGAAGCCGAACAGGCTGCCGAACAGGAAGCCGATCAGGGTTGCCATGCAAGACAGCATCAGGGTATTGCTGACAGCACGCATCACCTCGACTGACACTGAGCGGCCCGAGGCGATCGAGGTGCCGAGGTCGCCGTGCAGCGCACGCCAGAACCAGTTGGCAAATTGTTCGTACCAGGGGCGGTCGAAACCGTAGAGCTTCATCAACTGCTGCTGCAGTTCGATTGACGCGTCGGGCGGCAGGATGGAAACCAGCGGGTCGCCCGGAGAAATATGGACCAGCAGAAAGCAGAAAAAGGCGACGCCGATCATGATCGGAATCGTGTAGACGATGCGGCGCAGGAGATAGAAAATCATCGTTCGGCCCTGTGGGTCGTTAGTGAAACCGCCGGCGCGCCGGCCGGCGGCAGGTCCGCTTCGCGCCGCGATGCCGCGGCGCGTGGGGACAATCAGTCCATCTTCATCGTGGCGATGTCGATGAACCAGCTCTTCGGTTGCACCACGTTCTTGACCTTGGCCGACATTGCGCGCGGGCCGACGTCGTGGGCGACGAAGATGAACGGTGCCTCTTCCACAATGCGCGCATGCAGCTTCGCCAGGGCAGCGTCGCGTGCCTTGTCGTCGAAGCTGGTGCGTGCGGTTGCGATCAGGGCATCGAACTCGTCATTGCCGAAGTAGCCCCAGTTGTTCGAAACCGGGGGGAAGGTCTTGGTGCTGACGAAGCGCACCATGGCGAAGAACGGGTCCATCGCGGCGGCCGACACGTTGATGCCGTTGGCGCCGTTGGCCGACGGGTCCTTCGCGCCCTTGCGCCAGTTGGTGAACAGCGTGTTCCACTCAAGCACGTCGAGCTGAACGTCGAAGTTGCACTGCTTCAGGCTTTCCTGGATGTACTCGTTCATCGGCAGCGGCTGCATCTGACCCGAACCCGAGGCCGAAACCTGGATCTTCACCTTCAGCGGCTTGTCGGCGGTGTGGCCGGCTTCGACCATCATCTTGGTCGCCGTCGCTGGGTCGAACTTGATGTCGAACTTCGGATTGCCCCACCACGGATGGTCGGGCGACACGATGCCCTTGGCTTCACCCATCATGCCGCCGAGGAAGGCTTTGAGTTCGGCGCGGTTGATACACAGGTTGGCGGCCTGGCGCACGCGCTTGTCCAGCCACGGCGAGCCTTCAGCGAAGGACAACTGCCACGGCCAGATGTGCGGTTGCGGGTTGGAGTAGATCTTGAAGCCACGGCTCTTGATCTGGTCCATGGCGTCCGGTGCCGGTGCTTCGATCCAGTCCACCTGACCCGAGAGCAGGGCGGCGGTACGGGCGTTGGCTTCGGGCAGCGGCAGCATCACGACCTTGTCGATCGTCGGCGTGCGCTTTGGATCCCAGTAGCCACTGTTCTTGGCGACTTCAAGACGCTCGCGCGGCGCGAAGGAGACCATCTTGAACGGGCCTGTGCCGGAGGCATCTGCAGCAAAGGCAATCCACGCCTGCTTGCTGCGCTCCGCGGTGTCGGTAACGCTGGCCGGTACAGCCTTGAACTTGGCTTCCCACTGTACGGGCGAGGCCATGAACAGGTTGGTCAGGTTGATCGGCAGGAAGGCATCCGGCTCGGAGGAGGTGAGTTCGACGGTCAGATCGTCGATCTTCTTCGCGCTGCGCAGGGTGGGCATGCGCGAGGCGGTGACGCCGACCTGGCTGGCGTCGAAATGCTTTGCCGTCTTGTCCAGCACCTTCTGCACGTTCCACACCACGGCGTCGGCGTTGAAGGCGGAGCCGTCATGGAACTTCACGCCCGGACGCAGCTTGAAGATCCACTTTGTCTTGTCGGCAGCGTCGACCGCCCACGAAGTGGCCAGGCCGGGAATCAGCACACTCGCTGCTTCGGCCTTGGACAGATCCCACTGGGTCAGCGAGTCGTACATGGGAATGCCGGTGAAGCGGTTACCCTCGAAGCCCTGGTCGGGCTGGCCCAGGGTGCGCGGAATGTCGGCGGCGGTCATGCCGATACGGAGCACTTTCTCCTGCGCCATCACGGCGCTGGAGGCGAACGACAGCGCAAGGAGTGCGCTGCCGAACAGGGCGGTTAGCCGACGGGTGGGCCGATTGCATGTGCTCATGGGGTGAATCCTCGCTAGGGTTGAGATGAAGATGAAAGCGTTTCTGGCTTGGGCTTCAGACTGGCATTCCGCAAGCGTCATGCCAGGCCTGAAGTGTTTCTACTAAATAAGTCGTATGTCGCTGATTCCGCTTGGTTCGGGCTGTGATGGAGGTTCAGTTCCGTTATGTGACAGTCCTTGCCGTTATACGAAACACTCTTGCGCATGCACCAATTTGGGGATTTGGCTTCAGTTTGGTGCCCGCAGCACTTCGAACAAGATTCGTTCCGCGTTTGTGACTACCTTAGAGACAGCGTTTGGTGCAGAAAACTACAAATAGCGAAATTAACGTTTCAGGTTTATGAAACAATCACGCCATGAAATCCCGCGCACTCCTGACCAACCTCGCCGAAGCCGACCTTCGTCTGCTCCGGATATTCATTGCGATTGCCGAATCCGGCGGACTGGCGGCAGCCGAACTGAGGCTCAACATCAGTCGTTCGGTGATCAGCCGTCACCTCAAGGACCTCGAAACCCGGCTTGGTGTGCGCTTGTGCGAACGCGGCCGATCGGGGTTTGCGCTCACCGAGGAGGGCGGAACGGTGCTCGATGCCGCACGCAGGCTGTTGTCGCAGATCGAGGGCTTCAGGCGCGAGGTGGCGGGGCTGCACGGCGGCATGCGCGGCGAGCTGAACCTGGCGGTTTTCGACAAATTCGTGACCAACCCCGAGTGCAAGCTGGCGGATGCCATCGCCACCTTCGGTGCAGAGGCGCCAGGGGTGAATCTGAATCTGCATGTATCGGGCACGATTGCGATCGAGAAGGGCTTGCTCGAAGGCCAGTTTCAGGTGGCGATCCACCCCTTTCACCGCGCCAGTGAGAGCCTGCTGAGCTGGCCGCTGTTCTCCGAGCAGATGTGGCTCTACGGCGCGCCCGATCACCCGCTGCTGCGCGGCGGTGCGACGCCCGATGACGCGGTTCTGCGCACTGCGGCCTTCGTCGGTCTGGGCTATCACTCGCCCAACATGGAGCATTTCTGGCGCCTCGGTCTGCAACCGGCGGCGCGTGCGCATGAGCAGGAGGGCAGCGTGGTGCTGATCCGCTCGGGACGCTATCTCGGCTTTCTGCCCGAGCACTATGCGCAGTCCTTCGAGCAGGCGGGTGTACTGCGGCGGATTCCCTCGGATACCCTGCAGTACCGCTGCGACTGGAACGTGTCGATCGCGCGCAGCCCGGCGCCGGGGCGCATTGCACGTCACTTCACCAGCCGTCTGCGCGAATTGCACGGCGCGGAGGCCGAGCCACGGTGAGCTGGCGAGTCTTCATGATGGTTGGCGCCGGCGCTTGTGCGCGCTGCGGCGCAGCCAATGATCAAGCAAACGGGTGGGCAAGGTGTCGCGACTGATTCTGCTGAACAAACCCTACGGGGTGCTGTGCCAATTTACCGATGAGACCGGGCGTGCCACGCTCAAGGATCATGTCGCCGTGCCCGGTGTGTATGCGGCCGGGCGACTCGATACCGACAGCGAAGGTCTGCTGCTGCTCACCGACGACGGCGCGCTGCAGCACCGGATTGCCGATCCGCGCCACAAGCTGCCCAAGACCTATCTGGTGCAGGTCGAAGGCGAGCCGGACGAGGCTGCGCTTGCGCAGTTGCGCGCCGGCGTGGATCTGGGCGACTTCGTCACGCGGCCATGCGAGGCGCGCAGCGTTGCGGAGCCCGACTGGTTGTGGCCGCGCGATCCGCCGGTGCGGTTTCGCAAGACGGTGCCGACCGCGTGGCTGGAGATCGTGCTGCGCGAAGGCAAGAACCGGCAGGTGCGGCGGATGACGGCGAAGGTGGGCTTGCCGACCCTGCGGCTGGTGCGCGTGGCGATCGGCGACTGGTCGCTCGATGGCCTGCTGCCGGGGCAGTCGCGCGAGGTGCCGGTGCCCGCAGGCCTGGTGCAGGCCGCCGTCGCACCGCCGCGCAAGCAAGGCGAGCGGCGGAACATGCCCCGCAGGCGGTAGAATCGCCGCCAGTGCATTTGGGCGACGGAAGCGAGTGATGAGCATGATGGGCATGGTTGGGCAAGTGTTGCGGATTGGCGGGCTGATGGCGGCACTCGTGCCGGCGATCGCGGGCGCGCAGATGCAGGTCGCGGAGCTCGGCGCCGGCATGTTCCGCATCGAGACCGAAGTGGCCTACACCGGCCCGGATCGTCAGCTCGGGCTGATGAATCGCAAGAGCATGCCGATGCATCGCGGCATGGTCTTCGTTTTTCCGCAGAATGCGCAGCACTGCATGTGGATGAAGAACACCCTGTTGCCTTTGTCGGTGGCCTTCCTCGACGAGAGCGGGCGCATCCTCAATATCGAAGACATGCAGCCACAGACCGAAGACAACCACTGCGCGGCCGCACCAGCGCGCTTCGCGCTCGAAATGAACCTGGGCTGGTTTCGCGAGCGTGGTCTCAAGGCGGGCGACCTGATCCGCGGTACAGAGCGCCTGCCTGCACCGCGCTGAGGGCTGGCGCAGTCGCTGCCCTCAGGCGGACAGCACCTGTTGCAGCGCTGGAATTGCACGGTTTTCTCCGCGCTTATCCGGCTTCGGTCCTTGTCCGCTGCCGGCGATAATTGCCCCACGTCGTCCTGCGTCCATGCTGATCCCTGCATGGCAGGACGTTACCGGAGCCGATCGTGGCAGAAGACAGCGATCTCGAGAAAACGGAACCAGCGTCACCACGACGAATAGAGCAGGCCCGCGAGGAAGGGCAGGTTCCGCAGTCGCGCGAGCTGTCGACCTTCTTCATCACCATGACCGGGGTGGCGACGCTGTGGCTGCTCGGCGACTGGATGGCGAATCGTCTGTTCGGTCTGCTACGACGCTCGTTTGCGTTCGAGCGCGAGATGGCCTTCGATCACGTGCTCATGCTTGACGGCTTCAATACCCTGCTCAGCGGCGCGCTGCTGACCATGATGCCCTTGTTCCTGACCCTGCTCGTGGCCGCGGTGGCGTCCCCCATCGCCCTCGGTGGCCTGGTGTTCTCCCCCAAGGCGCTGGGGCCCAATTTCGGCCGCATGAACCCCTTGCAGGGGCTGGCGCGGATGTTCTCGGTCCACGGCCTGGCCGAGATGGTGAAAGCCATTCTGAAATCGTTTCTGGTGGGCGGCGTGTCGGCCATCGTGCTGTGGGTCAACAAGGATCACCTGTTCGATCTCATGGTCGAGCCGCTGGAAGTGGGCATGCCCGACTTCGCCGATACAGTCGCCTTCGCGGCACTGATGATCACCACCAGCCTGGGCTTGCTGGCGCTGATGGACGTGCCTTTCCAGCTGTGGCAGTACCACAAGAAATTGCGCATGACCAAGGAAGAGGTCAAGCGCGAAGGCAAGGAGCAGGAGGGCGACCCGCAGGTCAAGGGCCGCATCCGCGCGATGCAGCGCGAGATGGCGCGCCGGCGGATGATGTCCGAGGTGCCCAAGGCCGACGTGGTGGTGACCAACCCGACGCACTTCTCGGTGGCGCTGAAGTACGATGCGAGCCGGATGGCTGCGCCCATCGTCGTGGCCAAGGGGCGCGGCGATCTGGCGCTGAAGATTCGTGAAATCGCGCGCGAGAACAAGGTGGCCATGCTCGAAGCGCCACCGCTGGCGCGCGCACTGTATGCGCACTGCGAACTGGAGCAGGCGGTGCCCGCAACCCTGTTTACTGCCGTGGCCGAGGTGATGGCCTACGTCTATCAGCTCAATAACTGGGTGGCCGAGGGCGGATTGCCGCCACAGCCGCCTGCCGAATTGCCGGTGCCCGAGGGGCTTGACCCCGGCGCCCCCGAAGAGTGAATGCCTGACCCATGGCCTCGAACGATACCTTGAACCTGCGCGCGCTGATCACGCCAGAGAACCTGCGCACGCTGGCGGCACCGATCCTCATCATCATGATTCTGTCGATGATGGTGCTGCCCTTGCCGGTGTTCCTGCTCGACGTCTTCTTCACCTTCAACATCGCGATCTCGGTGATGGTGATGCTGGTGGCGATGTACTCGAAGAAACCGCTCGATTTCTCGGTGTTCCCGACCGTGCTGCTGGTCACCACCTTGCTGCGGCTGTCGCTCAACGTGGCCTCGACCCGGATCGTGCTGCTCGAAGGTCATGGCGGCGGCGATGCGGCAGGCAAGGTGATCGAGGCCTTCGGCAGCTTCCTGGTCGGTGGTAATACGGCGGTCGGCCTGGTGGTGTTCGTCATCCTCACCCTGATCAACTTCGTCGTCATCACCAAGGGTGCCGGCCGGATCGCCGAAGTGAGCGCGCGCTTCACCCTGGATGCGATGCCGGGCAAGCAGATGGCGATCGACGCCGACCTCAACGCCGGTCTGATCGACGAGAAGACAGCCAAGAGCCGACGCAAGGAGATCGGGCAGGAGTCCGACTTCTACGGCGCGATGGACGGTGCGTCCAAGTTCGTCCGTGGCGATGCGGTCGCCGGCATCCTGATTCTGGTCATCAACATCATCGGCGGGCTGTTCGTCGGCGTGATGCAGCACGACATGGCGATTGGCGAAGCAGGTCGCACCTATACGCTGCTCACCATTGGTGACGGTCTGGTCGCGCAGATTCCGGCGCTGATCATTTCGGTTGCGGCCGGTCTGGTCGTGTCCCGCGTCGGCGATGAGGGCGATATCGGCGGGCAGGTCATCAACCAGGTGTTCTCGAACCCGCAGGTGCTGGGGCTGACGGCCATCATCATCGGCGTGCTCGGCCTGATCCCGGGGATGCCCAACGTGGTGTTCATCCTGCTTGCGTCCATGTTCGCCGCGCTGGCGTGGATGCGGCACAAGCGCATTGGCGAGGAGTCGCAGGCGGCAGAGGCCCCGGCGGCGGCGCAGGCGGCAGCGGCGCAGCAGCCGGCCGAATCGCAGGAGGCAAGCTGGAACGATGTGGCGCCGGTCGATGTGCTCGGGCTGGAGGTGGGTTACCGCCTGATTCCGATGGTGGACAAGGGGCAGGACGGCGAACTGCTCAAGCGCATTCGCGGCCTGCGCCGCAAGTTTGCGCAGGAGGTGGGTTTCCTGTCCTCGCCGGTGCATATCCGTGACAACCTCGAACTCAAGCCCAATGCCTACCGGATTGCGCTCAAGGGGGTCGAGATCGGCACTGGCGAAGCGTATCCGGGGCAGTTTCTGGCGATCAATCCGGGTCGTGTGTCGGGGCCGCTGACCGGTCGCGAGACCAAGGACCCGGCCTTTGGCCTGCCCGCATTCTGGATCGAAGGCGGTGGCCGGGAGCAGGCGCACGCGCTCGGTTACACCGTGGTCGACGCGAGCACGGTGGTGGCCACCCACCTCAACCACGTCATTCTCAACCATGCCGCCGAGCTGCTCGGGCGGCAGGAGACCCAGTCGCTGCTCGACCATATCGGCAAGGACGCGCCCAAGCTCATCGAGGATCTGGTGCCCAAGCTGCTGTCGGTTTCCACCGTGCAGCGGGTGCTGCAGAACCTGCTCGACGAGGGCGTCAACATCCGCGACATGCGCAGCATCATCGAGGTGCTGGCCGAACATGCGCCGCGCATTCAGGACCCGGTCGAACTCACCGCGAAGGTGCGCGAGGCGCTGGGGCGCGCGATTGTCCAGAGCCTGTTCCCGGGCAATGCCGAAGTGCAGGTGATGTCGCTTGAGCCCGGTCTCGAGCGCATCCTGCTGCAGGCCATGAGTGCGAGCGGCGAGGGCGGGGCGATCGAGCCGGGTCTGGCCGACACCCTGCTGCGTCAGACGGCACAGCTTGCCCAGCGCCAGGAAGACATCGGCCTGCCGCCGGTGCTGCTGGTTCCGGCGCAGCTGCGCATGCTGCTGTCGCGCTTCCTGCGCCGTGCCGTGCCTTCGCTGAAAGTCATCTCCAATGGCGAAGTGCCGGAGTCGCGCACCATCCGCATCACGGGCATGGTCGGCACCCCGACCTGATCGAACGCCCGTCGCGCAGCCCTCCGGTCTGCGTGCTGCGCCTGACAGCGGCAATCGCCTTATGACTTTCCGGCAAGGGGAATAAGCGGGGGAAAACCGGTTTATTCCGCCCATGCCGCACAACCGGTCCGCCGCATAATCGTCTCCAGGATGCGCGCAAAGCGCTGTAGTCGGGAGATTCATCATGAACGTTAAGCGCTACTTTGCTCCAACTGCCCGTGAGGCACTGCGAGCCTTGAAGGAAGAGCTCGGTGCCGATGCCATCGTACTGTCCAACCGGGCAGTCGAGGGTGGGGTCGAGATTCTGGCGCTGCCTGCCGATGCCGTGGGTGCGCTGCAAAGCGTGCGTCCGGCGCCTGCTGCTCCGCGTGCGCCCGCTCCGGCGCCGACGCGCCAGATGGCGGCACCGATCGATGATGAAGACTTTCACCTCAGCCTGTCGGGACTGGCCGCCGGCGTGGTGCCGCGCAGTGCCGCCCCGCAGCCGCCGCGTCGCAATCCCGATCCGGTAATGCGCCCCTTCAATCCGCCGCGTATCGATAGCAGCGCGCCCGCACCGCGCAGCAATGCTGCGCCGGCACCAGAGCGTGCAGCGGTGATGCGCTCGCGGGTGACGGTGGAAGAGGGTGGTCGCCAGGCTGCGCCCGCCGTCGAGCGTCCGTCTGCTCGCGCCGCCGAAGACGCCCGTGTGCGGGAACTGCAGGAAGCCAATAACAAACTGATGGCCGAGCTGACGGGCATCCGCGGCATGATCGAACGCCAGCTCGCAGGCTTTGCCTGGGGTGAAACCCGCCGTCATGCGCCCGCCCGCGCGGCCATGCTCGGAGAATTGCTCGAAGCCGGCTTCTCCGGTACGACCGCACGCCAGCTGGCGGAAGCGATTCCCGAGGATGCGACGCCCGATCAGGCGCATGCCGTCGTGCGTGCCATGCTCGACCGCAAGCTCAATGCGCGTTCGACCGACGACGACCTCATCGATCGCGGCGGCGTCTATGCGCTGGTGGGCCCCACCGGTGTCGGCAAGACCACGACCACCGCCAAGCTCGCTGCACGCTGCGTGCTGCGTCATGGCGCCGGCAAGCTGGCGCTGATCACCACCGATGGCTACCGTATCGGGGCGCAGGAGCAGCTGCGGATCTATGGCCGGATCCTCGGCGTGCCGGTGTTTTCGGTGCGCGATGCAGCCGACCTGCGTCAGACGCTTGGCGAGCTGCGCAACAAGCACATCGTACTCATCGACACCATGGGCATGAGCCAGCGCGACCGCATGGTGGCCGAGCAGGCGGCCATGCTCAGCGGCGCCGGTGACGTCCGTCGCCTGCTGCTGCTCAACGCAACCTGCCGCGGCGACACGCTGGACGACGTCGTGCGTGCCTACGCCGGCCCCGATCTGGCGGGCTGCATCTTTACCAAGGTGGACGAGGCCGCTTCGCTGGCACCGGCCATCGACGTCGCCGTGCGCCGCGCCCTGAATGTGTTCTACGTGACCAATGGCCAGCGCGTGCCGGAAGATCTGCACCTTCCCAACCGCGCCTACCTCCTTCATCGCGCACTGCGCGAGCAGGGGGGCGAGTCACCCTGGCATCTCAACGGGGATGAGGCCGGCATGATGCTCGCAGCTGCGGGCCAGGGAGCCTGACATGATCGACGGACGCGAAGACCAGGCGGCGGGACTGCGGCGTTTGTTCCGTAACGCACCACCGGGCGTGGTTGCGCTGTATGCCACCGGCCGCTACCGCACGCACAATGCGGTGCGTGCTGCCCATCGCATTGCCGGCCATGCGCACCGCGTGCTGCTGCTTGATGAGGCGACGGGCGACGAGGCCCTGACCGCTGCGCTGGAGCTGCCGGCGGGCCCGGATCTGTTGCAGATGCTCGATGGCCGGCTGACGCTCGCCGGCCTGCTGCAGCCGGTGCCCGGTCTGCTCGGACGTGTGCCCGCCGCCGCCGCCGCACTGGCTTTGCCCCTGCTCGACGATGCGCGTCGCGCATGTCTGGTCGAAGCGCTGCGGGTTCTTCACCGTCATGCCGGTTTCGTGCTGATCCACGCCGGTCAGAGCTCGGCCAGCGACCCGTCGCCCTTTGTGCATGCGGCGCCGCGTCGGCTGCTGGTCGCAGAGGCGAGCGCGAGTGGCGCGACCGAAGCCTATCAAGTCATCAAGCAGCTCGCGGCCGCCGGTGCCGGGTCGCTGCACGTGGCCGTCTGCCGTGCCCGCAACCGGGCCGATGCGGAGCGCTTCTTCACCAGCCTTCAAGGCCTGGTGCGCCGCCATGTCGGCGTGCCGCTGGCATGGCTGGGCGAAATCGAGCGCGACGACATCGCAGAAGGTCTGTCGCAGCCGCAGTCGATGTCCTCGCCGCGCGAGCCGGAGGCCGCGTTCCTGCGTCGTCTCTCGGTGATGGCACGTAGCCGGCCGGCCGGGCAGGTGCGCAGGGAGTGAGTATTGTGATGCCGCTGACCTATCCTGCTAGCAATGCGAACGCCAGTGCGGGAAAATGGACCTCCTTGAACGCGCCTGCGGTCACGCCCGAACGGTCGCGTCGCAAAAGAATACAGGTCCAATGGATGTACGACGCTGACGGACAACTCGATACCGATCACCTGGTGGTGTCCTATGCGCCGCTGGTCAAGCGCATTGCCTATCAGCTCATGGCCAAGCTGCCCGCGAGCGTCGACGTCGAGGATCTGATCCAGAACGGCATGATGGGCTTGCTCGATGCGATCGGCCGTTTCGAGGAAGGGATGGGCGCGCAGTTCGAAACCTACGCGGTACAGCGCATCCGCGGCTCGATGCTCGATGGCCTGCGCGAGAACGACTGGGTGCCGCGCAGCCTGCGCCGCGACATGCGCCGTATCGAATCCGCCATCAACGATCTCGAACAGCAGAACGGTCGCGCACCGAGCGAGACCGAGCTTGCCGAGTCGCTCGGCGTGTCGCTGTCCGAGTACCAGCACATGCTGCAGGAGGCGCGCGGCCACCAGCTCGTCTATTTCGACGACTTTGCCCGCGACGAAGGCGAGGATTTCCTCGAGCGTCATTTTGGCGAACATGAGACCAACCCGCTGGAACTGCTCGAAAGCGCCGACAATCGCGCCAGTCTGGTGCGCGCCATTGAGGCGCTGCCCGAGCGCGAAAAGATGATCATGGCGCTGTACTACGACGAAGAGCTGAACCTGCGCGAGATCGGCGAGGTGCTGGGCGTGACCGAGTCGCGCGTGTGTCAGCTCCACAGCCAGGCCATTGCACGCCTTCGTGTGCAGGTGGTCGGTGCACGCCCGGCCGGCAGCACGCCCGGTGCGCGTCGCGGTCGCCCGCCCAAGAACCCGCCCGCAGGGGCCTGACGGCCACAGGATAGAACCCAATGGATAGCATCAGCCTCGTTGGCATCGCGCTCGGACTGGCCGCCATCCTCGTCGGGCAGGTACTCGAGGGTGGGCACCTGTCCTCGCTGATGCAGCCCACCGCGTTTCTGATCGTGGTTGGCGGCACCGCCGGTGCGGTCATGCTGCAAAGCCCGCTGCGCGTCTTCGTGGATGGCCTCAAGATGGCCAAGTGGGTTTTCGTGCCGCCGATGAGCAGTCACGAGGCCATCATCGAGCAGGTGTCGGCGTGGAGCACGGTTGCACGCAAGGAAGGTCTGCTCGTGCTCGAAGGGCAGATCGAAGGCCTGAACGATCCCTTCATGCAGCGCGGCCTGCAGATGCTGGTCGACGGTGTCGAGCCGGGGCGCCTGCGCGAAGTGCTCGAGGTCGAGATCGATACCTGGGAAGGACAGCTCAAGCAGAAGGCCAAGATCTGGGAAGGCGCCGGCGGTTACGCGCCGACGATCGGGATTCTGGGTGCGGTGCTGGGCCTGATCCACGTCATGGAAAACCTCTCCGATCCGTCCAAGCTCGGCGCCGGCATTGCGGTCGCCTTTGTTGCGACCATCTACGGTGTCGGGCTCGCCAACCTGATCTTTCTGCCGGTCGCCAAGAAGCTGCAGGCCCATATCGGGACCATGGTGTCCCAGCGCGAGATGTTCGTTGATGGTCTGGTGGGCATCGCGAGCGGTGACAATCCGCGGATCGTCGAGAGCCGCATGCAGGGCTACCTGGTCTGACGGGCCACAGCGGAACCCGCCATGGCACGCCGACGCAAGGCTCCTGAAGAACACGAAAACCACGAACGCTGGCTGGTGTCCTATGCCGACTTCATCACCCTGCTGTTTGCGTTCTTTGTCGTGATGTACTCGCTGAGTTCGATCAACGAGGGCAACTACCGGGTGTTGTCGGATTCACTGGTGCAGGCTTTCCGCAGCATCAACGTGAACGAGAGCGGACAGCAGATCATCATGCCGCCGATCGCCGTGGTGACGGGCCCCATTTCGCCGGCCCTGCAGAAACCCAAGATGCAGGCCCCGACCGCCGAAGAGAAGAAAGCCGAGGAGGAACGCCAGCAGAACGCCGCGCGCATGCGCAACATGGCCGAGGAAATCCGGCGTGTGCTCGGGCCGCTGACGCGTGACGGACAGGTCAGTGTGTCCGAAGGGGCGTTTGGCATTACCGTCGAGATCAACGCCAGTCTGTTGTTTGCGCCCGGAGAGGCCGTGCTCGGTGACGAGGCGGTTGCGGCGCTGCGTGCAGTAGCAGGCGTGATTGCGCTGGCGTCGTTCCCGGTGACGATCGAGGGGCACACCGACAACATCCCGATCAGCACCTTCCGCTTCCCCTCAAACTGGGAACTCTCTGCGGTGCGGGCGTCGTCGGTGGTGCGTTTGTTCGTGGATTCGGGGGTGTCGCCCGAACGCCTGACCGCGGCCGGTTATGCCGACCAGCGCCCGGTGGCGGACAACACGACCGAAGAGGGGCGCACGCGCAACCGGCGGGTCGCGATCCTGATCGAATCTCGCGTGGGCGACCCCCCGCCCGAAGCCCCCGGTACGATCCCGGCCAACGACCCGATCCGCTCCATCCTGCCGCCGATCGAGCCCGTCGCGCCGGGCTGATTCGCTTTCCTCAATACATGTTTTCCGGCTTGAGCCGGATTGCGAGCTGCATCCCCTTGCGCGCACGGCGGTGACGCATGGTTTCGCGCTGTGCCGGCTTGAGCGTGACCGACGTCTGCTTGCTGCCGCGGCCGATGCCTTCGACGGTGAGAACCGCGTCGTCGGCAGGTACGGCCACCGCGACCAGGGTCTCGTCTTCGTCCATGCCCATCACGATCACGCCGCGTCCGCCTGACTGCACCTTCATCTCGGCACGCGGGAACACCAGCACACGGCCGCCGGCCGATGCGGCGGCAATCCAGTCGCCCTGCACCCGCGCCGGACGCAGCACGGTTTCGCCCTTTTCCATGGCCATGAAGGCCTTGCCCGCACGCTGGCGGCTGGTGGCGTCGCCCACGCTGCAGATGAAGCCGTAGCTGCCGCTGTTGGCGAAGAAGTAGTTTGCATCCGGCGCGTCGGCCACGACCTGGGCCAGTTTGCCGCCGTCCTGAAACTCCACCAGGGTGGTGATCGGCACGCCGTCACCACGTCCGCCCGGCAGCTCCGCTGCCTTGACGGTATAGGCACGGCCGCGCGTGTCGATGACGACAAGCGGCCAGGTCGTGCGTGTTTCGAGCACGGCAAAGCCGAAGTCGCCCGCCTTGTAGCTGATGGATGCGGGGTCGATACCGTGGCCCTGGCGCGAACGGATCCAGCCGTTTCGGGACAGGATCACCGTAATCGGTTCGTCGGGCACGCTGATCTCGGCCGGGGCAACGGCGGCCACGGTTTCGATCAGGGTGCGGCGGTCGTCGCCGTACTTCTTCGCGTCGTCCTGGATTTCTTTCAGGATGAGCTTGGTCATCGCCGAGCGGTTGTCGAGGATGTGCTGCAGGCCGGCGCGCTCGTCGCGCAGTTCGCCCAGCTCCTTTTCGATCTTGAAGCCTTCCAGGCGTGCGAGCTGGCGCAGGCGGATTTCGAGGATGTCCTCGGCCTGGATGTCGGTGAGGCCGAAGGCGGCAATCAGCGCGGGCTTCGGTTCGTCCGATTCGCGGATGACGCGGATCACTTCCTCGATGTGGATGAAGGCGATCATGCGGCCTTCGAGGATGTGGATCCGACGATCCACTTCGTCCAGCCGGTGCCGGGTGCGGCGCTCGACGGTGACGTAGCGGAAGTCGATCCACTCGCGCAGCACCTGCACCAGGTTCTTCTGCTGCGGCCGGCCGTCGCGGCCGATCATGGTCATGTTGACCGAAACCGAGGTCTCGAGGCTGGTGTGTGCCAGCAGCACCGCCATGAATTCGTCGCGGCTCTGGCGGCTGGAACGTGGCTCGAGCACGATGCGGATCGGCGACTTGTCGCTCGATTCGTCGCGCACGGTTTCCACCGCACCCAGCACCAGCTGCTTGAGGTTCTTCTGCTCCTGGCTGACTTCCTTCTTGCCCGAGCGCGGCTGCGGGTTGGTCAGGGTTTCGATCTCGGCCAGTACCTGGGAGGCCGAAACACCGTGCGGCAGCTGTTCGACGATCACCCGCCACTGGCCACGGGCAAGCTCCTCGATGCGCCAGCGTGCGCGCATGCGCAGGCTGCCACGACCGCCGGTGTAGGCGTCGCGGATCGCCTCGGGCGAGGAGATGAGCTGGCCGCCGCCGGGGAAGTCCGGTCCCGGCATGCGCTCGAGCACGTCTTCTAGCCCGGCCTCCGGGTTGCGGATCAGATGACAGGTGGCCTCGGCCACTTCACGCAGGTTGTGCGGCGGAATCTCGGTGGCCATGCCGACCGCGATGCCCGATGCGCCGTTGAGCAGCACGAAAGGCAGGCGCGCCGGCAGCAGTTGCGGTTCTTCGAAGGCGCCGTCGTAGTTGGGGATGAAATCCACCGTGCCGCGGTCGATCTCGGACAGCAGCAGTTCGGCGATCGGGGTCAGGCGGCATTCGGTGTAGCGCATTGCCGCGGCGGAGTCGCCGTCGCGCGAGCCGAAGTTGCCCTGGCCGTCGACCAGCGGATAGCGCAGGGAAAAGTCCTGTGCCACCCGCACCATGGCGTCGTACACCGAGGTGTCGCCGTGGGGATGGTACTTACCGATCACATCGCCGACCACGCGCGCCGACTTCACATGCTTTGACGTCGACGACAGCCGCATCTCGCTCATGGCGTAAAGAATGCGGCGCTGCACCGGCTTCATGCCGTCCTCGACCTGAGGCAGGGCGCGCGACTTCACCACGCTCATCGCATAGGCGAGATAGGCGCGCTCGGCATAGTGGTCGAGGGCGAGGGTGCCGTCGTCAACAGGAGGCTGGTCTGCCGGAGGCAGGGCGGCGGAATCGCCGAACGGATTGGATATGTCGTTGCTCATCGGGAGTAGGCCAGGATCAGGCGGATATCCCGGCGACGGGCCGGAAAGGGGGCGATCTTAACCCGTCAGGGGCATTCGGCGCGAGCCGATCTTCCCGCGAACTCGTGAGAGACACGACGTCGGGCGCTGCCTTGTCGCAATTCCGACTCAGTCGGCGGCCTCATCGGCATCGCCATCAAGCAGGGCCGAGATCACCGAGTGGCCGACGCCGTCTTCCGGGTCGAGAACCTGCAGACGGGCGACGATGTGGCGACTGGCCTCGGGGTTGCCCCGGCGCTGTGCAAGCTGAAGGATGTGTTTTCGCGCTACTAGCGCATGGGAAGCTGCGTGGGTGCCCAGTATGCCCAGCCAGGCGTACTCCTCATGCACGTAACGTCGGCGTTCGAGTGAACGCAAGACCTCGATGTCGCGAAGGTTCCTTTGGTGAAATGTGGGGCCTGGCTTAGCGGGAAAATCTCATCTTCGCGTTCGCGCAAGCCGGTGGAGTGCATTTGCCGCAGACCAAGTGTGTGCAGTCTGCGGCAACTGTTCCACGGTTAGCGCAGAGGCGCGATGCCGAAAGTCAGATATCCGCTTCGACCGAGTCGCCCTTTTCTTCCATCCACGCGCGGCGCCCGGAGGCTTCGCCCTTGCCCATCAGCAGGGTGAACATCTTCAGCGTGTCGTCGAAAGCGCCAGCGCGCACGTGCACCGGCAACACGCGGCGGGTGGCCGGGTCCATGGTGGTTTCGCGCAGCTGATCGGGGTTCATCTCGCCCAGGCCCTTGAATCGGCCGATCTCGATAGCCTCGGGCTTGAAGCCTTCCGCGGCGAGGCGGTCGCGCATCGCGCTCAGTTCGCCTTCGTCCAGCGCGTAAAGGCGACGGGGCGGGCGCTTCTTGCCCTGGGCGGGTACGTCCACCCGGTACAGCGGCGGCTGCGCGACATAGACGTGGCCATGTTCGATCAGCTTGGGGAAGTGGCGGAAGAACAGGGTCAGCAGCAGGGTCTGGATGTGGGCGCCGTCGACGTCCGCGTCGGACATGATGACGATCTTGCCGTAGCGCAGTCCGCTGAGATCAGGGGTGCTGTCAGGGCGGTGTGCATCCACGCCGAGTGCGACGGCAATGTCGTGAATCTCGGCATTGGCCAGGATGCGGTCGGGGTCGATCTCCCATGCGTTCTGCACCTTGCCGCGCAGCGGCAGGATGGCCTGGGTTTCCTTGTTGCGCGCCATCTTGGCCGAGCCGCCGGCGGAGTCGCCCTCGACCAGGAAGAGTTCGTTGTGCGCGATATCCTCTGACTCGCAGTCGGAGAGCTTGCCCGGCAGTACGGCCACGCCTGAAGTCTTCCGCTTTTCGACTTTCTGCGCGCTCTTCTGCCGCGACAAGGCCTGTTTGATCGACAGCTCTGCAATCGCCTTGCCGGCTTCGACGTGATTGTTGAGCCAGATCTCGAAGGGGTCGCGGATTTGGCTGGAGACGAGCTTCACCGCTTCGCGCGAGTTGAGCTTTTCCTTCACCTGGCCCTGAAACTGCGGGTCGAGCAGACGCGCCGAGAGCACGAAGCTCATGCGCCCGCACACGTCCTCCTGCTGCAGTTTCACGCCGCGCGGCAGCAGGGTGTGATGGTCGATGAAGGATTTCATCGCCTCGAACACCCCGGCGCGCAGGCCGGATTCATGGGTGCCGCCATTGACGGTCGGAATCAGGTTGACGTAGGACTCGCTCGGGACGGCGGATTCGAACCAGGCCAGCGCCCAGCTCGCGCCCTCGCCCGGTGCAAAGCTGGTGTCGTCCTTGCCGGCGTATTTTTCGCCAGTGAAGATCGGCGCCACCGGCTCAATATCACCCGATACCTCGTTGAGATAGCCTGCGAGGCCTTCCGGGTAGGACCAGGTCTTGGTCAGCATCGGCCCGTTAGCCTGCTCGATGTCCAGTCGCACGGCAACGCCCGACAACAGGACTGCCTTGGAGCGCAGCAGGCGCTCGAGTTCGTTCATCGGCACGCGGGGCGACTCGAAATACTTCGGGTCAGGCCACACGCGCACGCGGGTTCCGGTCTGACGCCCGCATTCGCCTTCGATGCGCACCGGGCTGATGGTTTCGCCGCCGTCGGAGAAGTCGATGCGGTGGATCTTGCCGTCGCGCTTTACTTCCACCTCGATGCGGGTGGACAGCGCATTGGTGACCGAGACGCCCACACCGTGCAGGCCGCCAGAGAACGCATAGGCCGAATTACCTTCGCGCTTGTCGAACTTGCCGCCGGCGTGCAGCCGGGTGTACGCCAGCACGACCACCGGCACGCCTTCGACCGGGTGCAGGCCGACCGGGATGCCGCGACCGTCGTCGGCCACCATGACCGAGCCGTCGAGATGCAGGGTGACGTGAATCTTTTTCGCAAAGCCGGCCAGTGCCTCATCGGCAGCGTTGTCGATGACTTCCTGAATGATGTGGGTGGGGCTGTCTGTCCGGGTGTACATACCCGGGCGCTCGCGCACCGGCTCGAGTCCCTTGAGAACGCGAAAGGAGGATTCGTCGTATTGCGTGCCAGCCATGACGGGCCCTGAAATTTCCGGAAGGGCGCAAGGATAGCAGAGACGAAGAGCCGTTCAATGGTGCTTCAGTTTTCAAAGGGGTCAGAGTCGTTTGATCGAGGGCGATCAAACGACTCTGACCCCTTTGAAATATTCCTTGGAGCTGTCAGGCGCTGCCGAGGATGCGGCCGCCGCCCGAGGGGCGCGACTGGCCGTCGGCGTCGTACAGTTGCGGATGGTTCGCGGCGGAGAGCAGGACCGAGAGTGCGGCCTGATTGTGCTGCATGCGTTCGTTGATGAGCTTGCCGTTGAGTTCGTTGCGTGTGCGGGCCTCACGGGCGAGTTCGATGACCTCGTCCCAGCGTGCCAGCACACGCGGAAGCTGAGCACACACCTGCCGGATCGACGCATCCTTGTTGGGCAGGCCGAGGCGGCCGAGCAGCAAGGCACGGTCGTCGTGCAGGCGTTGGAGCTGCCGGTAGCGCTCGGTCTTGGTGGTGGTGAGCGCGAGCAGCCCCTCAGTATCGCCGCTCACGAGCAGGGCTTCTTCGCGCTGGAGATGGTCGAGGAATTCCCTCAGCTGAATCGCTTCAGCTTCGATCAGGAGCGCGATGCGCTGTATTTCAGCGGGTCCGGGTGTCTGCATTCGCGAAGTCTAGCGCGAAACCGCTCAGCTGCCTGCCTGCCCGTCGAGGAGGTCGCGCACGCTGTCGATCAGGCCGTCGGCGATACGGTTGGCGTCGATCGTGAAGCGGCCTTCACTGATGGCGAGCTTGATCTCTTCCACACGACTCTTGTCCGAGACCGGGGTGTTGGCCATCGCGGTTTCGGCTTTCTGCATGCTCGAGGACAGCGACGAAAGTTCGACCTTGTCGCCCCCGGCTGGCGGCGGTGTGCCCGCTGCGGGTTTGGGCCTTGCGTCCGCTGTCTGTACCGACCCAAGCGGCTTGCCCGTGCTTTCGATCTTCATGGTGAAGCTCCAGATGAAACTTGTCTGAGTGTTAGATCGGCAGGTCTGCCGAAAACTTTAGGCCATTTAACACATTGTCAGTGCGACGGCCCCGCACCCGAGTCTGCCTTGTCGCGCTTCCGGTTCAGAAGCCGACCTCGACGTTGCCATCGGTCGTGGCAGTACCGGTGATCACCTGGTTGTTGGGCATGCGCACGCGCACGCTCTCGCCCGGCGCGGCGGTGTTCATGGCGCGGCCTTCGCTGGAAACCTGAAAGCCTTCCCCGCGGCTGATGACCTTCACGTTCTGCCCCTGCTTGACTGCAGCCGGGATGCGCAGCATGTCGCCGCGAACCGGATTGCCGCTGGCGAGCGCATAGCGAGTGCGATGGCCGACCACCTGCGCCGGGTCGGTCAGCGTGTTGTCGGGCAGGGCGGTCAGGTCGCCGTTCCGTCGTGTGATATCTGCCGGGCCGACAATCTGGCCGGCGCGCAGCGGGCGGGCGGTGACCAGGTAGTCGTTGATCACCGCGACACGTGCCTGCAGGTACACCTGCCACGTTACCGGCGATTCGCAACGCACGCCGACGCTGATCGAACCCCAGGGGCGAGTGCCGCCCGGGATGAAGGCTTCGAGTTGGGCGCAGGGCGGGAGCTGGTTGCGTGCATCGAGCGCGCTGATCTGCAGCTCGACGCGACCGGGCAGGCCGCGTGTCTCAAGCTCCAGCAGTTGCTGCGCCACGGCCGTCACCGGTGCAGGTGGCTGTTGAGCGTGCAGCGGCGACGCGGACAGCACGAGGCCGAATGCAGTCAGGGCGCAGGCGTGGCGTCGTTTGGCGGGAGGTGGAATCTTCATGCCGCGATTGCAGCACGTCGCTTGCACGCAGGCAACTGCAATCGCCGGCAAGTTCTGCCGTGTGCCGGCAGCATGCGCCGGATAGCGGTGAAATTGGCCGGACTTTTCCGGTCTTATCTGCGCCAGGGCCTTGATTGCAGGGGGCTACCATCGGTGGCATGGAAGGTGCAATGCAGGCAGTGAACGCATATTCCCGTTGCGCTTGCAGCGACAACCCAGTTTCCGAGGTGATGAGATGAGAACCCAGCTAGATCGACAGATGCAGATTCACCAGTCCGCACTGAATCTTCAGGCCCAGCGTCAGCAACTGCTGGCATCCAACATCGCCAATGCGGATACCCCGAACTACAAGGCCCGCGACATCGACTTTCGTGAGGCTCTCAAAGGTGCTGTGGGTGGCCGTATGGGCCCGCTGGCGCTGAGTACGACTAGCAGCGGGCACATTGCCGCCAGCAGCGGGAGTGCACTCGACGGACTGGCCAAGTATCGCACCGAGCTTCAGTCCAGCGTTGACGGGAACACGGTGAACATGGACGTGGAGCGCGCGGCTTTCGCCGAGAACGCCATTCACTACGAGGCCAGCATCACCTTCATCAACGGCTTGTTGCGCTCGATGCAGACGGCCATCAGCGGCCAGTAAGTACACGCTAAGGGAGGCGGATCATGAGCATTTTCAACGTATTCACGATCGCAGGTTCGGCGCTCAGCGCACAGTCGATGCGGCTCAATACCACCGCCTCCAACCTTGCCAACGCCGACAGCGTCGTGGGCGAGGATGGTCAGCCCTACCGTGCCAAGCAGGTTGTTTTTGCCGCACGGCCGGTGGCCGGGGAAGGCTCGGTGGGCGTGCAGGTTACCGGCGTGGTCGAGAGTGCCGCGCCGATGCGCATGGTGTATGAGCCTGCAAACCCCGCAGCCAACGGGGAGGGCTATGTCGAGATGCCCAATGTGAATGTGGTCGAGGAGATGGTGAACATGATTTCGGCCTCGCGCTCCTACCAGAACAACGCCGAAGTGATGAACACGGCACGAACCTTGCTGCAGCGTACCTTGCAGATTGGTCAGTAAGCGCTGACCGGCAATCTATGCCGCAACAGCCAGGAGAATGAAATGAGCACCGTCACTTCAAGCACACAGACCGCACAGGACATCCTGAGCAATCTCGCGCGCACGGATACTTCGGCTGACAGCGTGGCGGCAGATAGCCGGCTCCAGTTCCTCACCCTGCTGACGACGCAGCTGAAGAATCAGGATCCGATGAATCCGATGGAAAACGCCGAGCTCACGTCGCAACTGGCACAGTTGAGCACGGTGGAGGGCATCGAGAAGCTCAATACCCTGATGGGGCAGTTGCTGGATTCGCAGTCTTCCGGCGAAAGCCTGCAAGCCGCATCGCTGGTGGGGCGCGGCGTGCTGGTCGAGGGCAAGGGCCTGCAGCTCACCGAAGCAGGCGCTGTTGGCGGCTTCGAGCTCGACGGCCCGGCCGACAGCGTGGTGCTCTCAATCAAGGATTCGTCCGGTCTCGAGGTGGCGTCCGTCACCGTCACCGATGTGGCTGCAGGCAGCCAGAACTTCATCTGGGACGGTACGGCCACCGATGGCAGTCGTGCAGCGGATGGCAAATACACGGTGAGCGTCACCGCGACGCAGGGCGAAAGTAACGTCGTTGCACGCACGCTCGAATTCGGCTCCGTCAGCAGCGTGATTCGTGGCGCCAGTAGCACCGATCTTCAGGTCGGGTCACTGGGCATCTTCAAAGTTGCCGACATCAAGCAAATTCTCTGATCCGGAGTAAAGATCATGGCATTCCAGCAAGGTTTGAGCGGGTTGAACGCGTCCTCCAAGGCGCTTGACGTAATTTCCAACAACATTGCCAACAGCAGCACGGTGGGATTTAAGTCGAGCAGGACGATCTTTGCCGATGCGTACGCGTCGGCAATGGCGGGCGGTAGCTCGTCCCAGCAGATCGGTATCGGTACATACGTGGGTGCGGTGTCGCAATCCTTCACTCAGGGTGGTCTGACTTCAACCAGCAACCCGCTCGATATCGCCATCAGTGGCAACGGCTTTTTCCGGCTCGAGAGGACGGATGGCTCGATTGCCTATTCGCGTAACGGTCAGTTCGACGTCGACAAGAACGGCTACATCGTCAATGCCGGCGGCGACATGGTGACCGGGTATGCGGGCACGACCACGGGTGGAACGACAGTTTTCGCCGGCGTGCCGTCGGTGTTGCAGATCGATACGTCGAACGTCAGTCCGAACGAAACCACCACGGCGTCAGTGGGACTCAACCTCGATTCCACTGCCCATAATCCGCTGAATCAGACCCCGGTTGGCAGCGATATCAACAGTTTTCTCAGCGCCACGACCATTCCGGTCGACAGCTACAACTACACGACCTCGATGACCGTGTACGACAGTCTGGGCAATGGCTCGCTGATGAGCCTGTTCTTTGTCCGCGATCCGGACGTGGGCGGCGTGGCCCCGAATACCTGGAATGTCTATGGCCGCTTGAGCAACGATGTCATTCCCGATACGACCGATCCGGCGCTTTCGACGGGCAAGCCGCTCGAGAATCTCGGGTCGATTGCGTTCACGGCTTTCGGCGTGCCCGATACGACGGTGGCCGGCAATGGCGTGTTTTCCCTTACGCGGACGGCGGCAGAGCTTGCAACCGGCGCGGACAGCCTGACCTTCTCGCTCAGTCTCGCAAAGTCGACGCAGTGGAACACGAGTTCGGCGGTGACCACCTCTCCCAGGCAGGATGGCTACACCACAGGCAGCCTGACCGGGATCTCCGTGAGCAGCACCGGCGTGCTGCAGGGCACCTACTCGAACGGTCAGATCAAGGATCTGGGTCTGTTTGCGCTGGCAAACTTTTCCAGCCCGCAGGGACTGACCTCGCTGGGCGACAACCTCTGGGCCGAGTCCTACGACTCGGGTCAGCCGACGGTGGGCGCGCCGGGTACCGGCGTGCTCGGCTCGCTGAGTGCGGGGCAGGTCGAGGAGTCGAACGTCGATCTCACCCAGGAACTGGTTCAGCTGATCGTTCAGCAGCGTAACTACCAGGCCAACGCGCAGTCGATCCAGGCTCAGGACCAGATCCTGCAGACCCTGGTGAACCTGCGTTAATCGAATTTCGAACTAAGGGGAGCGCGACATGGACCGCCTGATCTATACCGCCATGACGGGTGCGAAGGGCACGCTCGACCAGCAGGCCGCGGTGTCGCACAACCTTGCGAACGCCACCTCGACCGGTTTTCGCACCGAGATGCACAAGCTGCGCGCAGTCGAGGTTCAGACCGACGCGATGCACACGCGCGCATTCACGGTCGATGCCAGCGTCGCAACCGATTTCAGCTCGGGGCCCATGCAGGCCACCGGCCGGGCCTACGATGTCGCGATTCAGGGCAAGGGCTGGCTCACGGTGCAGATGCCCGACGGCACCGAGGCCTACACCCGCGACGGCAGTCTGGAGGTGAGCCCCAACGGCATCCTGCAAACCCGGAGCGGCTTGCCGGTGATCGGCGGCGGCGGTCCGATCTCCTTGCCGCCCGATTCCGAGATCGTCATCGGCAGTGATGGCACGATCTCGGCCTTGCAGGCCGGGCAGGGAGTGGTGAACGCTGTCGATCAGCTGAAGCTGGTCAACCCGCCCGAGGCTACACTGGTTCGCGGCGACGACGGCCTGTTTCGCTCCAGCGACGGTTTGCCGCAACCGGCAGACGAGGCGGTAAAAACTGCCGGCGGCTATCTCGAGGGCAGCAATGTGAACGTGGTGGACCAGATGGTGACCATGATTTCGCTGGGCCGGCAGTTCGAAATGCAGACGCGCATGCTCAGTACAGCCGAGGAAAACGACCGTGCGGCGACCCAGCTGCTTGCGGGCAGCTGATTTCGCGGCGCAGGCCACGGGTAAGGCAGGGATTAGCACGGTTTTTGCATTGTTAATCCCGAGATGGCCGGCGACGCCGCCGGCCTAAACTGAAACCTGGCCGATCCCCAGCCGAAGCGCGGCACCTGCCGACGCCGGCACCGTCAAGAGGAACCCATCATGATCCGCTCACTGTGGACCGCCCGTACCGGGCTGGATGCCCAGCAAACTTCGCTGGACGTGATCTCCAACAACCTTGCCAACGTCTCCACCAACGGCTTCAAGCGCCAGCGTGCGGTGTTCGAGGATCTGCTATACCAGACTGTTCGCCAGCCGGGTGCGCAATCCACCCAGCAGACGCAGATCGGCTCGGGTCTGCAGATCGGTACCGGTGTGAAGCCGGTCGCCACCGAGCGCATCTTCACCCAGGGCAACCTGCAGCAGACGGGCGGTTCGCTCGACATCGCGATCCAGGGCAACGGCTTCTTCCAGATCTCGCTGCCGGACGGCACGACGGCCTACACCCGTGACGGCGCCTTCCAGATCGACAGCCAGGGCAACATGGTCACCGCAAGCGGCTATCCCCTCGCAGACAACATCAACATCCCGTCGGATACGCTGACCGTGACGGTTGGCAAGGACGGCACCGTCAGCGCCCTGCAGTCCGGGCAGACGACGCCGACCCAGCTCGGTTCGATTCAGCTCGCGTCCTTCATTGCGCCGGGCGGACTGCAGAGCGCGGGCGAGAACCTCTTCCTCGAAACCGCATCGAGCGGGGTTGCAACGCCCAATCAGCCCGGACTCAACGGTACCGGCGTGCTCAACCAGGGCTATGTCGAGACCTCGAACGTGAACGTGGCCGAGGAACTGGTGAACATGATCGTCACCCAGCGCGCCTACGAGATGAACTCGCGCGCCATCCAGACTTCCGACTCGATGCTCGGCCGTCTGACCCAGCTCTAAGAGGTCTGTCATGAAAGCGATCGCGCTTGTCCTGGTCCTGCTGCTGAGCGGCTGTGCGTCGATCTATTCGACGCCGCCGACTTCGGTGCACCAGCCCATGAGTGCCCGCCCCGAGATGCGGCCTCAGGCAGTACCCGCGACCGGCGGCATCTATCAGCCCGGCGGCCTGCGGCCCCTGTTCGAGGACCGGCGCGCGCGCAATGTCGGCGACATCATCACCATCAACCTGGTCGAGCGCAACACCGCGGAGAAAAGCGCCAATGCGTCCGCGACGCGTGGCTCCAGCCTGACCGGTGGCATCAGCCTGACCGCACCCAATCTGCTGGCGCTGCAGAACGCAAAGCTCAACGGGCTCGACGCCAGCGTGTCTGCAGATTCGGACTTCTCCGGCGAGGGCGAGGCGGCCGCGAACAACGTGTTCAGCGGCACGATCTCGGTGACGGTGATCGAGGTGTTTCCGAACGGAAACCTGCTGGTCTCCGGTGAGAAGCAGGTCGCGATCAATCAGGGTAACGAGTACATCCGCTTTTCCGGGGTGGTCAATCCCACCACCGTAAGCTCGAGCAATACCGTGCAATCGACTCAGGTCGCGGATGCGAGGATGGAGTACCGCGGCAGCGGCTTCATCGATGAGTCGAACACCATGGGATGGCTGCAGCGCTTCTTCGTTGCCATCCTGCCGTTCTGAGGAGGCCGCCATGCGAGCCCTGCGCTTTCGCTTCATTCCGATACTCGTGAGCTGTGTGATGCTGTCAGGCATCTTCGCGGCCCCTGCGGCGGCCGAGCGCATCAAGGACCTTGCTTCGATCGCGGGTGTGCGTGACAACCAACTGGTGGGGTACGGCATCGTCGTGGGCCTGGACGGTTCGGGCGACCAGACTACCCAGACGCCGTTCACGGTGCAGAGCATCATCAGCATGCTGGGCAACATGGGGGTGACGCTGCCTGCGGGTACGAGCCTCCAGCTCAAGAACGTGGCGGCGGTCATGGTCACGGCGACGCTGCCACCCTTTGCGCGCCCGGGACAGGCGATCGACATTACGGTGTCGTCGATGGGCAACGCCAAGAGCCTGCGTGGCGGCACGCTGGTGATGACCCCGCTCAAGGGCGCGGACGGACAGGTATACGCGCTGGCCCAGGGCAACATGGTGGTCGGCGGCGCGGGCGGACAGGCTGGCGGTGCGGCGCAGACCATCAATCATCTTTCGGCCGGACGGATTCCCGGCGGCGCGACCGTGGAGCGCGCAGTGCCGGCCATGCTGGGGCAGGGCGAGTACGTGTTCTTCGAACTCAACGACACCGATTTCGGTACCGCACGCCGGGTGGTCGATGCGATTAACATGGTTGCACCGGGTTCGGCCGAGGCAATCAACGGCCGCAGCATCCAGGTTCGGGCGCCGCTCGACGTCAATACCCGGGTTGCCTTCCTCGGCCGGATCGAGAATCTCGACGTAACGCCGGTGCAGCAAGCGGCAAAGGTGATCGTGAACTCGCGCACCGGTTCGGTGGTGATGAATCAGACCGTGGCATTGCAGAACTGCGCCGTGGCGCACGGCAATCTGACCGTCACCGTGAATGCGCAGCCGCAGGTGTCGCAGCCTGAACCCCTGTCGCGCGGGCGAACGGTAGTTACACAGTCCGGGTTGGTGAATATCGATCAGGAGGGCGGCGCGCTGATGAACGTCCGTGGCGGCACCAGTCTTGCCGACGTGGTGAAGGCGCTCAACGCGCTCGGTGCGAAGCCGATGGATCTGGTCAGCATTCTGCAGGCAATGAAGTCCGCAGGCGCATTGCGCGCCGAACTCGAGATTATCTGAGGGAGGGGCTGACATGACTTCCGGCATCCAGATGAACGCCTTCGACCCCGGCTCGCTGGGCGACCTGAAGCGCCTCGCCCGCACCAACCCCGACGATCCGGAAACCCTGCGCGCGGCCTCCAAGCAGTTCGAGGCGATGTTCCTGCAGATGGCGCTCAAGGCGATGCGTGCGGCGACACCGACCAACAGCATGTTCGACAGCGAGCAGTCGCGCACCTATCAGTCGTTGCTCGATCAACAGCTGGCGCTGAACATGGCGCAGAGCAATAACAACGGCATGAGCGAGGCGCTCTTTCGTCAGCTCGGCGGCATTACCGGCAATACCTCGACGAGTGCGATCAGTGCGCTGACCATGCCCGGTGCCACGGACAACAAGGGCTTCGACATCTCCAATGTGATTCGGCAGGCGGCAAATCCTGCCGCACTGATGCGCGAGGCGCAGGCGATTGCCGCCGGTGCGACTGGCGTCGATAGCGCCGGCGATGCCGACCCGCTAGGCGACCTGATTTACCGTCTCGACGCTGCGGCAAGAGCTGCGCGGAGCACCGACAGTGACGACTCGATCTCGCCCTCGGTGCGTGAGTTCGTCAATGAAGTATGGCCGCATGCCCAGGCCGCCAGTCGTCAGACCGGTATCCCCGCGCAGTTCATGGTTGCGCAGGCGGCGCTTGAAACCGGCTGGGGCGACAAGGTCATGCGTCATGCCGACGGACGTTCGAGCTACAACCTGTTCAACATCAAGGCAGGCTCGAGCTGGACGGGCGAAACCGTGGCACGCAACGTCACCGAGTACGCCGGCTCGACCGCCTACACCGAGAAAGCGCGCTTTCGCAGCTACGGTTCGTATGCCGAAGCCTTCCAGGACTACGCCCGCCTGTTGTCGAACAGTTCGCGCTATTCGGAAGTGCTGGGCCAGACCAGTCCGGCGGGCTTTGCCGGCAGCCTGCAGAAGGCAGGCTATGCCACCGACCCGATGTACGCCGACAAGCTCACCCGCATCATCGCAGGCAACACCCTGCGTACCGCCCTTTCGGGCTGAGGGCAGGCGGCGGCCGAATTTGCCGGTTCTGACCTGGCAAGCATCTTGCTGATAAGGCTCAGGACTTAGCAATTCAGGGGAATCATCATGGCAGGCTTGCTCAATATCGGTTTGACCGGTTTGAATGCCGCGCAAGCGCAGCTGGTGACTACGAGTCACAACATCACCAACGCGGGCGTCGATGGATATCATCGCCAGTCGGTGATTCAGAGCAATGCCACCCCGCAGTTCTCTGGTGCGGGCTTCTTCGGGCAAGGCACGCAGATTGCGTCAGTCACCCGCTCGTACAACCAGTATCTTGAAAACCAGGTGCTCAACAGCAACGCGAGCCTGGCCTCCTACAGCAGTTACAACAGCCAGATCAGCCAGATCAACAACCTGCTTGGCGATTCGACCTCCGGCCTGTCCCCCGCGCTGGAGAGCTTCTTCGCCGGCATGCAGGAAGTTGCGTCCAATCCCACCAGCGTGGCATCGCGCCAGTCCCTGATCTCCGGGGCCGAGGCAATGGTGTCGCGCTTTCAGTCGATGGATGCCCGCCTCAGTGAGATCAGGGCGGGACTCGAGGGCGAGATCGCGTCGACCGTAACGCAGATCAATACCTATGCCGGCGCGATCGCCGAGATGAACCAGCGCATCGCCACCGCGCAGGTGGCCGGCCCGAGCGTGGCCGCGAACGATCTGCTCGACCAGCGTGAGCAGCTGATCAGCGAACTGAACAAGCTGGTCAAGGTGAGTGCAGTGACCGAGAGCAACGGCTCGGTCAGCGTGTTCATGGGCTCCGGGCAGTCGCTCGTCGTGGGCGGTACCGTGAACAATCTGGCGGCGGTGCAGGATCCGAGCGATCCGCAACGCAGCATGATCGCAATCACGTCGGATAGCGGTGCGTCGAATACCTTGCCGGAGAGCCTCATCACCGGCGGCGCCCTGAGCGGCTTGCTCGCGTTCCGCCGGGAGTCGCTTGACCCGGCGCAGAATACGCTCGGCCTCGTCGCGCTTGGCATCGCCGAGACCTTCAATGCTCAGCATCAGCTGGGTACCGATCTCGATGGCGTGCTGGGCGGTGCCTTCTTCAACAGCCCCGCGCCGACCGTGATGCCCGCCATCTCCTCTGCCAGTGTGGCGATCGAAGACGTCTCGAAACTCTCCTCCAGCGACTATCTGCTGACCTGGGACGGGAGCAACTATTCCATGAAGGCAGTGAGCGGGAGCGCCATCGCACTGACACTGCAGGCCGATGGCAGCTATAGCGGCGGTGGAATCAACTTTTCGATCAGCAATCCGAGCCAGATTCCCTCTGCCGGTCTGCTGATCCAGCCTACGCGCTATGCCGCAAGCAATCTGACCGTGGCGATTTCCGATCCGCGCAAGGTCGCTGCAGGCGATCCTGTCAGTGTGGCACCGGGCAACTACAGCGGTGCGGTGAGCGACCGGATCGAGGGTGTGAAGACCCTGTCCGTGGGCGGCATCGACGCCAACAGCGACGGGCTCGCCGACTTTTCGCCGATTACACTGAGCTTCAGCGCAAACGCATTTACCGCATCGAGCGGAACGCTTGAGCGTTACGATACGTCGACTTCAAGCTGGGTTGCGAGCAGCGCCTATAATCCTGCAACCGACAGCTCGGGTGCGCGCTTCAGGGTGACGGACGCGCAGGGTGGCGTCGATTATTCGTTCGAGTTCACGGCAGTCGGCGCATGGACCAGCGGCGAGAGCCTGGTGTTCAGCCCGACCGCTGCGGGCGTGGCCGACAACCGCAACGCGGTGGCCCTTGGTGCGCTGCAGACCTCCAAGCTGATGCTTGCCGGCAGCAGTGGTTCGCCGACGGCGACCTTCCAGTCGGTATATGCGCAGATGGTGACCCAGGTCGGCAACAAGACCCGCGAGGTCCAGGTCAACGAGAAGGCGCAGGAGACGCTGCTGACCCAGGCGACCGACGCCCGGGACAGCCTTTCCGGCGTCAACCTGGACGAAGAGGCTGCCAATCTAATGCGTTACCAGATGGCTTATCAGAGTGCCGCCAAGGTGATGTCGGTGGCGCAGACGCTGTTTGACGAAGTTCTGGCGATCAGCCGTTAAGGAGATCGTGATGCGTATTTCGACCAGCATGATTTACGACAAAGGGGTCAATTCACTGCAGACGCAGTGGAGCGATCTCCTGCACACGCAGCAGCAGCTATCCACCGGACGGCGGGTGCTGACCCCCGCGGACGACCCGATTGCCGCGTCGCGTGCGCTCGAGCTGGGTCAGTCCAAGGGCGTGAACGCGCAGTTCATGACCAATACGGGTTACGCCGAGGATCGGCTGAACCTGCTCGAAAACAAGCTAACCGGCGCTGGCGACATCCTGCAGTACATCCGCGAGAAAACTGTCGCCGCCGGCAATGCAGCCTATTCCGATGAGGAACTCGGTTATCTCGCTACTGACCTGCGTGCGCAGTTTGATGGCTTGCTGGCCCTGGCCAACAGTCAGGATGGTACCGGTGACTACCTGTTCTCAGGCTACCGTGCCAACGACAAGCCCTTCACGGGCAACCTGGCCGGTGTGAGCTACAACGGCGACCACGGCACGCAGACGGTCCAGGTATCGGCATCGCGCTTCATGCCGGTCAGTCTGCCCGGGGCGGACATTTTCGGTTCGACGCGCAAGATCGACGATTCGCTGGTGCAGGCCTCGACCGGCACCCATACCGATGGCTCGGCGAATACCGGTGGCACCACGCTCAGCGGTACGCTGAGTTCGACGGTGAGCACCAGCCAGCTCGGTCACCGTTACGAAATCATCTACGATGCGGCGGCCCCGGGCTACGACGTTTATGAATATCAGCCGGGAAATCCGTCCAAGGTGACCGTTGCTACTGGCGCGGCCTCGCTGGCGTCGCTTTCGGCGACCCTGGGCATCGATCTGCAGATGACGGACAGCAGTGGGGCGGCGGCCACGCCGGGCGACGGCGACCGCTTCGAGCTCTTCGTTGGCTCTCCCGACATGTTTAAGAACCTGGGGCTGCTGATTGATTCGATGGAGCGGCCGGGGCCGTCCGGCATGGCTGGGGGCGCAGTGGCCTTCGGCCTGAACAGCATGGATGGTGCGATCGACAACGTGCTCAAGACCCGGGCGCAGGTCGGATCGCAACTGGTGGAGACGGAGAGCCTGCAGACGATTGGCAGCGATCTCGACCTGCAGTACGCGACGGTGATCTCGGGACTGATGGATGTCGATTACGCCGAAGCCATCTCCAACCTGACCCAGCAGCAGACCTACCTGGAGGCGGCACAACAGTCCTTCCTCAAGGTGTCCGGCCTGTCCCTGTTCAACTACCTTTGAGCTTGCCATGCGTGCTCGTAGCCTCCTTCTCGCCCTGAGCGTTCCCGCGCTCGTCGCTTGCAGCCACGTGGAAACCTATGGCGGGCCCGTGGCTGGCGTCGTGGGGACGCGCGCGGTGCTCGCCAGCCTCGATCTGTGGTCGACCACATATCTTTCCAACGGCCTGATTGCCTATGCGATCTACGACCCGTTGCAGCCTACCTGGACCATCGAGGCCAGCGTGACGGGCGAGGATCGCGTCCAGATGGATCTGCAGATGAAGCGCCTGGTGACGGGCGGCGAGGGTGAGGCGCGTCAGGTGTTCATGCGCACGGCTCGCAAACTGGTCGAAGAGGGGGGCTATGCCGGTTACGACGTGCTGCGCTTCGAAGAAGGCGTGGAGGCAACCCGGCCGTTTGCGCGCCGCATCGCCAACGGCGAGATCCGCCTGGTGAAGTCCCGCCAGTTCCCCACGCTGTAATGCCCGCAAACAAGGCGAGCAACGAAAAGTCTATCTCGGCGCCCTCCGCGCCTCCGCGTGAAACCCCACTCTGAAGCGATTGTTACGCGCGGGCACTCAAGGCCGCGGTGAGAGCGCTTCCAGCAATATCGGCACCGTGTCGAAACTGCGTTCGAACAGGCTCTGCACTACCGGGCCGAAATTGGTCATGATCAGCATCAGTGCGAAGAAACCCATGGCCAGCGTGAGCGGGAAACCGATCGCGAACAGGTTGAGCTGTGGGGCCGCACGGGTGAGGATGCCGAGCGCGATGTTGGTGACCAGCAGCACCGCCACCACCGGCAGCGACAGCAACAGTCCGGTCGCGAACACCGTAGTGCCGGCGCGCGCGATATAGCCCCAGCCATCGGCGCTGAAACTGGCCGTGCCGACGGGCAGCCACTCGAAGCTTCGCACCAGCAGGTCGATCATGATCAGGTGACCGTTGATGGCGAGAAAGAGCAGCGTGGCCACCAGCCCCACGAAATCCGAGAGCACCGCGGTCTGCCCGCCGGCATCGGGGTCGAAGAAGATTGCGAACGACAGGCCCATCTGCATGCCGATCAGGGAGCCGGCCATGTCGATTGCCGCGAACACCAGACGCAGCATGAAGCCGATGGCCACGCCGATGAACATCTGCTGCACCATGATCATGAGTCCGATGCCCGAGCCCGGTGGCACGGCCGGCATGGCCGGCATCACTGGCAGCAGGGCAATACCGATTCCGAGCGCGATGGCCAGCCGCGCTCTTGCCGACACGCCGCGGTTGGAGAAGATCGGGGCACTTGCAAACAGCCCGAACAGGCGCGCCAGCGGAAACATCAGGGCGGCGAGCCAGGCGTCGAGCTGTGTCGCGGTCACGCTCAGCATCGCGTTCGCACCTTCAGCCGATCAGGGTCGGGATGTTTTCGAACAGGCGGCGCATGAAGTCGGTCAGCAAGGTGATCATCCACGGGCCGGCCAGTACCAGGGTGACGAAGATCGCGATCAGCTTGGGGACGAAAGACAGGGTCATTTCGTTGATCTGGGTCGCTGCCTGAAAGATGCTGATGACAAGGCCGGTGATCAGCGCAGCAAGAAACAGCGGCGCCGACACCATCAGCGTGACTTCAATCGCCTGACGTCCGAGGTCGATGACAGCGGTGGGGGTCATGGCTGCTCTCCTATACCGCGAAGCTCTGCACCAGCGAACCGATGAGCAGGGTCCAGCCATCGACGAGCACGAAGAGCATGATCTTGAACGGCAGGGAGACGATCACCGGCGACATCATCATCATACCCATCGACATCAGCACCGAAGCGACCACCATGTCGATGATGATGAAGGGAATGAAGACGATGAAGCCGATCTGAAAAGCTGTTTTCAGCTCCGAGGTGACGAAGGCCGGTATCACGACCCGCATCGGCAGGTCTTCGGCCTTCTCCACCGGGGGAACCTTGGCAAGGCCTGCAAACAGGGTCAGGTCGGGCTCGCGGACCTGCTTGAGCATGAAGGTCTTGACTGGCACCGAGGCGCGCTCCAGCGCCTGCTCGAAGCTGATCGTGCCTTCGGACATCGGCACATAGGCGTCGGTATAGACGCGGTCGGCGACCGGCGCCATGATGAAAAAGGTCAGAAACAGCGCGAGGCCGAGCAGGACCTGGTTCGGTGGCGAGGTCTGCGTGCCCATGGCCTGCCGCAAAAGCGAGAACACGATGATGATGCGGGTGAAGCTCGTCATCATCAGCACCATCGCCGGCACGAAGCTGAGCATTGTCAGCAGCAGCAGGGTCTGGATCGTGAGGCTGTAGGTCGTGCCGCCATTGGCGGCCGGCACGGTGGTCAGGGCAGGCAGTGCCTGGGCCAGCGCGAGGGCAGGCGCAGTGCTCAGGATGAGGCCGAGCGCGCCGCGCAGCAGGTGCTTACGAACCATGGCGGCGGCGCTCCAGTGCTTTCCTGAACCAGCCGGAAAAGTCGCCGTTCGCGGCAGCGCCCGTCTCATTGGTGGCAGCTTCGGACGGAAAGTCGGATGCTTCCATGACGTGCAGCGTGCGAACGCTGCCGGGCGCCACGCCGAGCACCAGCACCTTGGGACCGGTCTCGACCAGCACGACGCGCTCGCGCGGGCCCACTGCGGTCGCGCCCAATACCTTGAGCACGCCGGCTGCGTTGCGCGGCTGGGACAAGCGCTTGATGGCCCACAGGCAGGCAATCAGCAGCGCGATCACCACCACCAGTCCGAACAGCATCTGGCCGAGGCTGCCCGCGAGATCGGTGGCGGGGGACGGGGCGGGGTCGGCTGCCTGTGCAAGCGCAGGCAGCAGGAGCGTCAGGAGTGGAATCAGATTGAAGGCGGGTTTCACTGCGTCTTGTCGAGGTTGGCTGCAGGGGGGATGTCCCCCTGCATGCGAGTCAGCTGCGAATCTTCCGCATGCGCTCTGCGGGGGTGATGATGTCGGTGAGCCGGATGCCGAACTTGTCGTTTACGACCACGACTTCGCCCTGTGCAATGAGCGTACCGTTGACCAGCACGTCCATGGGTTCGCCGGCGAGCCCGTCGAGCTCGACGACCGAGCCGTGCGCGAGCTGGAGCAGGTTCCGGATCGACAGCTTGGTGCGGCCGAGCTCGACCGTGAGCTGGACCGGAATGTCCAGGATCATGTCGAAATCGTTGATCGCACCCGGTTTGCTGCCGGTCGAGCCGAAATCCTCGAACAGCTGGCTGGCCGGCTTGGCCTGGTAGGGCGATTCGTCCATCGCGGCGGCGGCGAGGTCGGCCGCAACCTGTGCGGCCTCGCTGTCCACGCCCGACTCGGTCGCGGCCTGCTCCTGCATCGCAGCAGCCCAGTCGTCTTCACTGATCTGATTGTCTGTGTCGTCAGCCATTCTGGCCTCCCGCTGGCTTGTTGATGTCCTGCTCCTCGCTGCCGATGAAGCGCTCGACCTTGATTGCGTACTGTCCGCTCTGTGTTCCGTGCCTGCACTCGATGATGGGCACGCCATCGACTTCGGCCAGGAGCAGATCGTTTACGTGCAGGGGGATGACGTCGCCGACCCGCATGTTGACGATGTCCCGCAGGCTCACCTTGGCTGTGCCGAGATTGCAGGTCAGCTCGACCTCGGCCGTTTGCAGCTGCCGCGACAGCAGGTTTTCCCAGCGCCGGTCCTGCGTCAGGTGGTCGCTCTGCATGGTGGAGTAGAGCAGGTCGCGAATCGGCTCGACCATGGAGTAGGGGAAGCAGAAGTGCATTTCCGCCTGTGCGCCGCCAAGTTCCAGCGAGAAGCTGGTCGCGAGCACGATCTCGGATGGCGTCGCGATGTTGGCAAACTGCGAATTCATCTCCGAGCGGACGTATTCCAGTTCGAGTTTGAATACCGGTGCCCAGGCTTTGCTGTACTCGGCAAAGACCACATTCAGCATGCCCTGGATGATGCGCTGCTCGGTGGGGGTGAAATCCCGCCCCTCGACCCGGGTGTGAAAGCGACCGTCGCCGCCGAACATGTTGTCGACGACGAGAAAGACCAGGTTGGGATCGAATACCACCAGCCCCGTGCCGCGCAGGGGTTTTGCAACGACCAGGTTCAGGTTGGTCGGTACCACCAGGTTGCGCACGAACTCGGCGTACTTCTGCACCCTGATCGGACCAACCGAGACCTCGGCATTGCGATGCATGTAGTTGAACAGGCCGATCCGCAGGTAACGGGCGAAGCGCTCGTTGATGAGCTCCATGGTGGGCATGCGCCCACGCACGATGCGTTCCTGGGTGGCCATGTTGTAGGGGCGTACGCCCCCATCGTCGACCTCTTCTTCGGCCGGCTCGTCGGACTCCCCGCTGACGCCACGGAGCAGCGCATCAACTTCTTCCTGGGAGAGAAAGTCCGAAGACATGTTGGCCTCGTTACTGAATGATGAACGAGTTGAAAAGAACCGACTGGACCGGCGTCGCCACCGTCATCCGCTGACCGGGGGCGGGAGGGGGAAAGCCCAGCGCACTATTGACCTGGTCGAGAATTTCCAGCGCCAGCGCCTCGCGCCCTTCGATGGTCTGAACCTCGGACGGAAGTTTGCTCGACAGCAGCAGGTTGATGCGATGCCGGATCTCGGGCATGAAGCCCTTGAGTGCATCGGCCGTCTTCTGGTCGGTCACGCGCAGCGCGATGATGGCCTGCAGATAGTGGTCACCCTCTTCACGGCGCAGGTTCACGGTGAACGCATCGAGCGCGGCAAAGACCGGCGGGCGGCTCAGATCCACGGCGCTCGGCGGGGCCACTGCTGCCGGAGCTTCCGCATGATCGCCGTTCTCGCCGCCACCCTTCTTGAGCAGGATGAGCGCGCCGATTGCGCCAGCGACAACGATCAGCAGAACCAGCACCACGATGATGATGATCATCAGCATCTTGCCACCCTTCTTGGGTGGTGCATCACCTGCGGGTGCTTCCGGCTTGTTTGGGGCTTTCGCCATGAAACTCTCCTTTTCCTACGCCTGGATTATGGCTCATCGCCATCTCGGCCCAAGCGCGGAAAAGTGGGGCAGAGTGCCCCTTATTCATGCGCTTCAGGCGAAGGTGTCGACCAGCCCTTCAATTTGTCTGACCCAGCGAGTGGCCGGTGCGGCCCCACCTGCGTCCATGTCGTTCTGTCCAATGCCGCCGCGACCGCCACGTTGACCGCGATCGTCACCAGATGCCTGCTGCTCGCCAGAGGTGCTCACGTTGGCCTGCCCGAGACTGATGCCCGACTGCGCCAGAATCTCGCGCAACTTGGGCATGGCCTGCTCCAGCGCGTCGCGTGCCGACTGGGTCGCAGCGACAAACTGGGCGGTGGTCTGATCGCCGTTCAGGTTGATCGAGACTTCGACCTTGCCCAGATGCGGCGGCGTGAGCACCAGTTCTGCCTTGCTCTCCGCACGACCGACCATCCACATGACCCGGCTGCCGACTTCGTCTGCCCACGCGGACTGGCCTGCGGGCGTGGCGACCGTCAGTTGCGGCGCAGACGTCGTGATCTGGCCCGGCTGGCGCAGCGAGTGCATGAACGAGGTCTGCGCGCCGTCGGGCATGTCTGCGCTGACCGTCTGCAAGGCTGTTGCCGCGCGTTCTGCGAAACTCGATTGCGCTTCAGGTCTGAGTTGCAGCGGAATCGCACTTTGCCCCTGTTGGCCGGCCTGAGCAAAGTTCAGCGCAGGCTTCGGGAGCGAATCGGCGGAATTCTGAAGTGATTTTCCCTGGGTGTCACCCGCCAGGGCGATATTTGCGGCGAGACCGGCCTTGTTTGATCCGTCGGCGGCAATCGCAGCCGTGGCCGTGCGCTCCCTGGCGCCAGGCAGCAGGGCGGCAATCGCTGCCGGCAGACCGGCAATCGCCATTGCCGCCTCCGTGGGTTCATTTGCCGCTTCGGAAGTCGCCGGCGCCTCTGTCTTCGCTTCGTTTCCGGCCTGCGAGTCTGCAGGAGCGGTGTCCCGTTCGGCCGGCTCACTGCGCGCCGTGTCGGCGCGCTCCGGCTCTCGCGACTCGCGCGCGCGCTCCGGCGCTTTCTCGGCTTCGGATGCGGAGTCGGACCTGGATTCGGGCCGGGACTGCGCGTCCTGACTGCGTTCCGTGCTCGATGTTGCCTCGTGGCGGGGGCTGGCGTCCTTGCTCCGGAGCTGTCCGCGCAGCACGTCGGAGAAGCCCGACGAAGTGGCGTCTCGGGAATAGGCGCTACTGTTCGCCTTGCTTCCCGCTGTCGACAGGAAGGGAAAGGTCTGCGAACTCGATGCAATCTGGGATGCCATGGTCTTGCCCTCTTCAGCGTGTGTCACGCTTGGTAAGAGCAAACAGCGTGCCAGTCCTCGCGCTCAGTCGCCGTCGCGCTCGAGGTGCTGCCGTGCAGCGTGTTCGTCGCTGGCGCGTTGCTCCTGGCGCGACTCGTGGCGCGACTGCTGGTCCTGGTGACGCTGGGAGAGGGTGTCAAAGGCTCGCACCTTGTTTCGTTGGGCCATCCAGACCTTCTGGCCCTGACTGGTGTGATTCCGCGATTGTTCGACAACCACGTGCTGCGCAGCGATGGCGTCGTCGATGCGGTTGATGAAGGCGGTGTAATTGCGCAACTCGTCAGGCCCGATGCCGGCGCGGGCTGCATCGACAAAGCGCTCCCGGTACTCGGCGCGATAGTTCTCAAGCATCTCGAGTTTCTGCTGGCCACTGCGCTCGGATGCGATCAACTCACCAAGGCGACGCGCAGCGTCGTCCATGCGGGTGTTGGCGAGGTCGAGCAGCGGTTGCAGCGGAAATTTGCCTGTCATGGGTGCGCAGCGGTTATTGACCGAGGGTATTGTAGTCGACCCTTGGGCACTGGCGGCAAACACGGCTTACGACAAGGTCGCATTGCCTGCTTCCTGCGGAAGCCCGGAGCGCACGACACGGTTCTTGCCACTCTGCTTGGCTTCGTACATGGCCGCATCGGCGCGCGCCAGCACGACATCGATCGTTTCGTCGTGTGCACGTGGCGTCACGCCGGCACTGAACGTAATGACGACCCGCTGTTCGCCGGACATGAAGAATACCCGGGTGAGCTCGCGCTGCAGGCGCACCAGTGTCTGATCGGCCTGCTCAAGAGTGGTCTCGGGGAGGATGATGACGAACTCCTCGCCACCATAGCGGGCGAGCGTGTCCTGCGGACGGAGGTTGTCGCGCACCACTCGCGACAGATGCACGAGGGCATCGTCACCCGTCTGGTGGCCGAGCGTGTCGTTGAGCTTCTTGAAGTTGTCGATGTCGAGCAGCGCGACGCACAGCGGGATGTCGTGCCGTTGTGCCCGTGCCGCCTCACGAATGAAGACTTCTTCCAGTCCGCGCCGGTTGAGGCTGCCGGTGAGCTGGTCGTGGCGCACCAGGTGGCTGGCTTCTTCCAGTTCCTTGTGCAGGCTGTCGATCCGCTTCTCTGCATCAAGGGCACGCTGCCTGGCGGCTGAAAGATCATCACGCGAGCGTTCGGCCTGAATCTGGATGCTACGGGTTTCGGTCATGACCTCGTCGAGCAGGTGGCCAATCTCGGAGATGTCGCGTGCGGCGGCGATCTTCCGTGCGCAGCTTCCCATGCGGTCGTGGTAGCTCCCGGTCGACTCGGCGAAGCTGGCAAGCTGATCCACGAATCCGGCAAGCATCTCCTTGAGCATGAGCTGAGCTTGCGAGAGGTTGTGCTTGAGCTGGCTCTGCTTGTAGATCACTTCCTTCAGACGCCGGCTCGCGTCGTCGATCAGGCGGGGAGTCGCGGGTTTGTCGACAATGTCGCGCAGCATCTCGATCTGACCGCCGAGCCACTGGTCGTCGATGACCAGTTCGTCGATGTTCTCCAGCAGGAGCTTGAGCAGATCGAGCAAGCCGGCACGGATCTCGGAATCGTCCGCAGCCGTCATTTCGAGGCGATGCGCGAACTTGCGCAGCTGTTTGCCGACGACGGCAAGCGCGTGCGTATCGGTGGCGCTTCGGGTCGCGTTCGCGATGAGCCTGGCGTCGCTGATCAGTTCGGGATGGTCGGTGAGAAAAGCTGGCAGCACCGATTCCATGGTCAATGCGAGGAGTTCGCGCAGGGCGCGGATGAGCTCGGTGGCATCGGCGTCCGCGGTGACCAGCGTGTCGGACGAGGAGGGCGTCGATGCCGTCGATGCCTGCGGCGTCTGTTCGGGCAGCTCGGGAGTTTCGCCGGGCGCGGGACGTTCGGGATCGACCGGTGCCTGGCCCCATGCCCGCAACAGCGCCTGAAGGCGTGTGTGCAACGTATTGGGATCACTCGCACCGAGCACGCGTTCGAGCGATTCGCGTTTGCGGGCCGAGGTCCATCCGAGCTGTCTGCCCTCCCATTGGCGCAGCAAAGTGGCGATGAGCTCATTCCATGCCTGCGGCTTCTCCGCACTCAGGCATGCCAGATACTGGTCAAGCGCGCGCTCGGCAGCGCCTGTGTCGGTTTCGTTCAGTGCCTGGTCGAGCTGTCGCGCGAGGCGCTGTCGCTCTGCCGTGTCGCGCGGCAGCTGCTGGGCGATACGGCGCACGAAGCGCTCGGGAACCGGTGCGGCGGCAGGCTTGGTGCCGGCGATCTCGTGATACAGGCGCAGGTAGTTCTCCGGCGTCGGCGGGGTGCGTCGCATCGCGAGCTGGCGCAGTGTCTCGCGCGCAATCTCGGAGGGGTTTGTGGGTTCTGCCATATGGCTCTGAAGTGAGGTGCGGAGTGAGCGCGTATCAGGCCGAGTTCACGACCCGGTTCTTGCCCGCACGTTTTGCGGCATACATGGCCTTGTCGGCGCGTTCGATCGCATTCATGGGGTCTTCGGTGTCGCCAAGACAGGCGATGCCGGCGCTGAAGGTGATCAGCAGATGCTGATGCTGCGCGAGGAAATAGCGGCGCGTGAGCTCGCGCTGGAGTCGAACGAGGATGATCTGGGCCTGATCAGGCTCCGTTTCCGGCAGCAGGATGAGAAACTCCTCGCCGCCATAGCGCGCAATCGAATCCTGAGGGCGCAGCGTTTCCTTCACTACGCGGGCGAGGTGTCGGAGCGCATTGTCGCCCACCACATGGCCGTGTGCGTCATTGATCTGCTTGAAGTTGTCGACGTCCAGCAGTGCAATACTCAGCGACGTGCCGGAACGGCGCATGCGTGCAATTTCGCGCTCGAGGGCTTCATCCAGGCCCTTGCGGTTGAGTGCGCCGGTCAGCGGATCGTGGCGGACAAGCTCGCTGGTTTCGTCGAGTTCGCGCTGCAGCTGGACGATCTGCTGATTTGCCGACTCGACCTGTTCGCGCAGGCGCGAGAGCTCTTCGCCCGAGCGGTGTGCGGACTGTTGCGTGGTCTGCGTTTCGCGCAGCACTTCCTCGACGACGTCCGAAAGCTCCTTGATGTCGTGCGCTTCGCTGATTCGGCGCGCGCTTTCGGTCAGCACAACCTCATAGTGCTCGGTGGACGTGGAGAAGGCCGACAACTGGTCGATGAAGCCGGCCAGCATCGACTTGAGCTTTTGCTGCGCGTCAGTCAGCTGGTGTTTCAGCTGGCTTTGCTTGTCGATGACCTTGCGCAGCCTGCGCTCGACCTCGTCGAGCAGTCGCAGGTCCAGGGGCTGCTCGAAAGTGTCCGCAATCAAGGTCAGTTGCCCGTGCAGCCAGCTGTCGTCGACGATCAGTTCGCGGACGTTGTCGACGATCAGCCTGAGCAGATTGAGCAGCGCCTCGCGTATTTCCCGCTGTTCATCACCGCTCCACGCGGCTCGGGCAATCAGGCGGTCGAGGCGCGCTGCAAGCTCGGCGACCTGTTCGGGGCTTTTCGGCGCCACGACCTGGGCGGCGATGGCGTTGGCTTCGGAAGCGAGTTCCTCGTCGTTTGCGAGCGGGGCAATGCAACCCGTCAGGAGCTTGGCGAGCAGCGGCCCGAGTACGTCTGCGGAGGCCGCAGGCGCGTTATCCCTGGGTGGCATGGCAGCATGCTGTTCGCTGCCGGTCTGTTCGTTCCAGCTCCGCACAAGGGCGTGAAGCCGCAGGTGAAGCTGGTCGGGGTCGGCACAGGCAGCCAGCACATGTTCGAGCGAGTCGCGCTTGCGACCCGGGGTGATGTTCTGGTGATGCCGCTCAAGTTCGCGGACGAGATCCCGGATCAGCGGTGTCCATGGCTTGGGCTCGCTCGCCTGCATTCCGCTGATGGTGAGCATCGACTGGCGCAGGACGGACCACTGCCCGCTGGCGACGGCTTTTTCGAAGACCCGGGCAAGGCGCAAGGCCTGCGGCGTGGATCGCGGCAGGGCTTCTGCAATGGCTTTCAGTGTTCTTGCCGGAAAGGCATCCTCAGCCGCGGTGCCGGCGATCTGAAAGTACAGTTCGCGGAAGTTGTCAGGCGTCGGCGGGATCTTTTGCGTCGCCAGTCGCAACAGGGCTTCCCGTGCAATCTCGGACGGGGTTGGCGCGTGAGCGCCTCCCGCCTTCCCGTGGCTGCGGGCAGTCGAAGCTCGATCGTCCGTATTCGGTTGCGCGGCGGGCTGCCCTGCTTGCGTCATTCAGTTGATCCGTATGGTGTCGGATAGCGGGGGTAAATCGATTTGCGGTTGGCGGTTCGCGACGATTATGCCTTTGTCTCGTTCGGATAACCACTGTCCTGCAAAGCCATCACGACCGGTGGGGTCGCCCGGACGGGGCGTGTCTGCGATCATGCCGCAGCGCGCGGGCGGTCGTTTCTGTTTCGCCGCATTTCCCGGCCGTCATTGTGGCGTGCTTTGCGGGGTTGGCATCGGAAGGCGCCGTTCTTGGCGTCAGCCTCCGACTCACGGTGCGGCTTTCGACCACTCGGCGATGCACTGCGCCAGGGCGGGCAGGCCTTCGCGGATCGCAACCGGCCCGGGAGACAGAATGACTGCGGATTTTATCTCGTGAATCCGTCCGTTGCGCACGGCAGGCACGTTCGCCCAGCCAGGGCGGGCCGCGACTTTCTCCGGGCGAAAGCGCTTCCCGCACCATGAGCCGATGATGATGTCGGGTGCCCTGCGGGCCGCCTCCATCGGATCGGCGAGAATGCGGTCCCGAGCGGCGGGGCAGGCAGCCAGTTCGCCAAATACATCATCCCCGCCGGCAATGTCGATCAGCTCTGATACCCAGCGAATGCCGGAAATGGCCGGGTCGTCCCATTCCTCGAAGTACACCCGCGGGCGTCGCGCGTTGGCGGCGGCCCGTTTGCGGGTGCTCTCGATCAGCCCCTCGAGCTCTTCAACCAGTGCGCTGGCCCGGCCTGTTGCACCCACCAGCCGGCCCACGGTTTCGATCATTGCGAGAATGTCATCGACGCTGCGCTGGTTGAATACATGCACCGGCACGCCCGCCCTGACCAGCGCACTCGCGATGTCCGCCTGCAGATCGGAAAAGCACAGCACGAGGTCTGGTGAGACCGCCAGAATCCGTTCGAGGTCACCGCTGGTGAAGGCAAATACCTTGGGTTTCTCCTTTCGTGCCTGGGGCGGGATGACGGTGTAGCCGGAAATGCCGACGATGCGGTCGGCTTCGCCGAGGGCGTACAGGACTTCTACCGTCTCTGTGCTCAGGCACACGATTCGCGCAGGCAATCTGCTCATGGGGCTCCGGGGGCTTTCGTGGTCGGTGCGGTATTGTGGGGCATCGGCAACCATGTTTCATGCATGACGGGCTTGCCCGGGCCAGAGCGTGATCAGAAGGCGAGCGACAATTCATGGAGCCGGCTGTTTCCGCGCAGGGCTGGCCGGCGGCGGCGCTGTGCTGCTGCGATACAATCCGCGCAAACGACGCCACATGAGCCTTTCCGACGAAATGAACAATCACGCACTGGACGTGGTGATCCTCACCGAGGACCGCTATCTCAAGCTCGATACATCCGAATGGTATGAGGCGCAGATCGCGACCGAGGACGGGCTTGTCGCGCAGGCGCTCGCCGCACGCGGACTGACGGTCGGGCGCGTGAGCTGGTCCGATCCCGCCTTTTGCTGGCGCGACACCCGCGCCGCGCTGTTTCGCAGCACGTGGGACTACTTTCACCGCTTTGCCGAGTTTTCGCCGTGGCTCGACGCCGCCGCGACGCAAACCAGGCTCCTGAACCCCGCGGAGCTGGTGCGCTGGAATCTGGACAAGCGCTATCTGCGAGACCTGTCCCGTGCAGGCGTGAGCGTGGTCCCGACCCGCTATGCGGATGTCGGCGAGCAGCACACGCTTGCGGCGATCATGGACGCAGAAGGCTGGGACGAGGTCGTGTTCAAGCCCGTGGTGTCGGGTGCGGCGCGGCTGACCTATCGTGTCGGTCGCGATACCCTGGAGGCACATGAAGCGGTGTTTGCACGATGCCTGGCTGCTGAAGCGATGATGGTGCAGCGCTTTGAGCCTGCCGTGCTGGGCGAGGGCGAGCTGTCGCTGATCGTGATCGAGGGACGCACCACCCACGCCATCCGCAAGACGGCCGCAGCCGGAGATTTCAGGGTTCAGGACGATCACGGCGGCACCGTGCATGCGCATCAACCGCGTGCCGAAGAGCGTGCCTTTGCCGAGGCCGCAATCGCCGCGTGTCCGAGTCTGCCACTCTATGCGCGGGTCGATTTCGTGCGTGCGGGTGACGGTGGTTTCCGTCTGATGGAGCTCGAACTGGTCGAGCCTGAGCTGTTCTTCCGCTTCCACCCGCCCGCAGCCGACGCGCTCGCCGATGCCTTGGCGCAGCGCCTTAAGTCGGGGGACTGACATCAAGGGTCTGATTGTCCTGTCCGATGGTGCGGGGCGGCAGATTATTTCCGTCAGCGGACGAACAGGGGAAACTGTTTCGATGTTGCCCGTCTGTGCGCAGAATATCTTCCTCCTGGTGGTCTATCGTTGAGCTCGGGGCACGATCCTGCGATCATGCGGGCATTGCGCCGCAGGTCGCGCAGTGTCCTATGCGCATCGAGCCGGCGCCCCAAACAGGAGAGTGACGTGATGAAGAGAAGCTTGCTGCTGGCGGCTCTGCTGCTGGCCAGCCACACCGTGATGGCCAAGGACTGGGACCAGATCCGCTTCGCCACCGAGGGCGCCTACCCTCCGTTCAACACCACTGCGCCGGACGGCTCCGTACAAGGCTTCGACGTCGACATCGCCAACGCGCTGTGCGCCGAGATGAAGGCAAAATGCACCTGGGTGAAGCAGGAGTGGGACGGCATGATCCCCGCGCTCATGAGCCGAAAGTTCGATGCGATCTCGGCCTCGATGTCGATCACCGCGGAGCGCAAGAAGAAGGTCGATTTCACCGACAAGTATTACGCCACACCGCTCGCGCTGGTGGCGAAGAAGGGCTCGGCCCTGAAACCGGATCTGGACAGCCTCAAGGGTAAGCGCATCGGTGTGCAGCGCGGCACCGTCGCCGACAATTTCGCCGGTCGCTTCTGGGCCGACCACGGCGTGGACCTGGTGCGCTATGCCAAGCAGGAAGAGGTCTACCTCGACCTCGGCGCGGGACGCATCGACGCGACTTGGGTGGACGCGCTGGAGGCCGACGGCGGCTTCCTCACCAAACCCGCCGGGGCGGAATACGATTTCGCCGGCAGCCAGGTCTTCGGGCGTAACGCCGAAGAGAAGGCGGTCATCGGCGAAGGCGTTGGCATTGCCATCCGCAAGCGCGATTCCGATCTGCGCGACAAGCTCAACACGGCGCTGAAGGCGATCCGGGCCAACGGCACCTACGAAGAGATCCGCAAGAAGTATTTCCCGCACGACATCTATGGCGAGTAAGGCGTCCTTGTCCCGACTTCATTGATGCTGCACGGCTACTCTTCCTCGCTGCTCGACGGTGCCTGGCTCACACTGCAGGTTGCCGTGCTGTCGCTCGTGCTGGCGCTGGTGCTCGGGCTTGCGGGGGCGTCTGCCAAGCTGTCCCGGATCAGGATGCTGCGCGCGCCGGCCGTGCTGTACACGACGGTGGTGCGGGGCATTCCCGATCTGGTGATGATGTTGCTGGTGTTCTATGGCGGGCAGATCGGGATCAACCAGATTACCGACTGGCTGGGCTGGGACTACGTTGACGTCAACCCGTTTGCAGCCGGGGTAGCCACCCTCGGCTTCATCTTCGGCGCCTATTTCACCGAGACCTTTCGCGGTGCCTTTCTTGCGGTGCCGGCGGGTCAGCTCGAGGCCGGCTACGCGTACGGGATGAGCCGCTGGCAGGTGTTCAGGCGCATCCTGTTTCCGCAGATGCTGCGCCACGCGCTGCCCGGCCTCGGCAACAACTGGCAGGTCATGCAGAAGAGCACCGCGCTGGTGTCGATCATCGGCCTCTCGGATCTCACCTGGCTCGCCGATCAGGCTGGCCGCAGCACGCAGCAACCCTTCCTGTTCTATGCGGTGGTGTGTGTCTTCTACCTGGCGATGACAGCGGCCTCGGGCGTGCTCTTCCGTTCGCTCGAACGGCGTTACAGCGTTGGCGTGAGGCGGGTGGCGGCATGATCGAATGGGCTGTCATCACGGAGAATCTGCCGGAGTACGGTGCGGGCCTGTGGCTCACGCTGCAACTCACGGTGCTCTCGCTTGTGGCCGGCCTGCTGCTGGCCATCCCGCTGGCGGTATTGCGCACCTCGGGTCCGTCTGTCGTTTCCCGCCTGGTGTGGGCCTACAGCTATTTCTTCCGCGGCACGCCGATGCTGGTGCAGCTCCTGCTGATCTACTACGGCCTCGGCCAGTTCGAATGGGTTCAGGCGCGCTGGGCCGAGGGGAACGCCTTCTGGCTGATATTCCGCGAGCCCTATGGTTGCGCGCTGGTGACATTCACGCTCAACACCTGTGCCTACACCACCGAGATTCTCGCGGGTGCGCTGCGTGCCACCCCGCACGGCGAGATCGAGGCGGCACAGGCCTGCGGCATGAGCCGGCTGACGATGATTCGCCGCATTCTCGTTCCGGGCGCCTTGCGCCGGGCGATACCGGCCTACAGCAACGAGGCCATCTTCATGCTGCACGGCACGGCCATCGCTTCCACCATCACCCTGGTCGACCTCACCGGCGCGGCGCGTAACGCCTATTCGCAGCACTTCGCCCCCTTCGAGGCCTTCATCTTCGCCGGCGTGGTCTACATGTGCGTGACCTTCGCCCTCGTCGGCCTGTTCCGGCTTGCCGAGCGGCGCTGGCTGGGTCATCTGCAGCCGCGCAAGGCCGGGTCGGTCAAGGCCTGATCGACGCCTTTATTCAGGACGCATTTCATGACCCAGCTTTCGGTCGAAGACCTTCACAAGCGTTACGGCGACCACGAGGTGCTCAAGGGCGTATCGCTCGACACCGAGGCGGGCGATGTCGTGAGCATCATCGGCTCCTCCGGCTCGGGCAAGAGCACCTTCCTGCGCTGCATCAACTTCCTCGAACAGCCTGACGCCGGGCGCATCACCGTCGGCGGCGAGGAGATCCGTCTGGTGCCCGACCGCAACGGTCACCTCAAGGTGGCTGACGCCAGACAGCTGCAGCGCCTGCGCACGCGGCTGGCGATGGTGTTCCAGCATTTCAACCTGTGGGCGCACATGACGGTGCTCGAGAATGTCACCGAAGCCCCGGTGCATGTCCTCGGCCTCACCCGGGCCGAAGCGCGCGAGCGCGCCGAAGCCTATCTGGAGAAGGTCGGTATTGCCCGCTTCAGGGACAGCTATCCGGCCCATCTGTCGGGCGGTCAGCAGCAACGCGTGGCGATTGCCCGTGCACTGGCCATGGAGCCCGCCGTGCTGCTGTTCGACGAGCCCACCTCGGCGCTCGATCCCGAACTCGTGGGCGAGGTGCTGAAGGTCATGCGCGGCCTTGCCGAAGAAGGTCGCACGATGGTGGTGGTGACCCACGAAATGGGGTTTGCGCGCGAGGTTTCGAGCAAGGTGATGTTCCTGCATCAGGGGCTCGCCGAAGAGTACGGCCCGCCGTCCGAGGTGTTCGACAACACGCGCAGCGAACGCCTGCGTCAGTTCCTGTCGGGCAATCTCAAGTAGGGCGTCAGCGCGCGCTGTTTCAGGCTGGCTTGCCGCGGGCAGGTTTGCGCTTCTTCTCGCGTTCGCCGCGGGCAGGGCCCTTGGGCGCCGGGTTGCGGCTGCTGTCTGCCTGATCCAGCCAGAGCAGGGCGTCGACGTAGGACATGAACTGTTTGAGGTAGTCCGGTGCGATGTCGCGCATCAGGGTGAGCGACTGCAGCACGAGGAAATGCGAGTTCAGCGGGCCGGCGTTCTCGGGCGCCTGCGCCAGCGAGTGCGACAGCTGCTTGTCGACGCTGAGTTTCGACCAGGTGCTGCGGAAGTAGCGCATCGACTTCAGTTCGCCTTGCGCGTTGGTCGCTGCCGGGTTGCCAGGCACGAGGTCGCTGGTCTGCCCGCCTGCAGCTTGCGCACCGATATGGTCGAGGAGGGCTGTCAGCGGCCCCGCGATGTCCGTTGTCTGCAGGCTTGCGAGCGCACGATGCAGGCCCGCGAAGTCGCCGGTGTCGGCGTGCTGTTGCAATGCATCGGCGTCCTGCGGAAACGCCTCCATGCCACGGGTGAGGGCGTCCTGCGCCGACAGGCTGGCACGCTCGAAGCGTTCGCCGAATGCGGACACAATCTCCGTCAGCCTGCGCTCAAGGATGCGACGGGGGGCGCCGCGATGGTCTGCCATCCGTCGCGCCATGGCCTCGATGAAGCGCCAGCCGACGGGGTCGAAGCCCTCCGCGCCGCGCGCACGCAAGGCGTCGATCATCGCGTCGGGGGCGATGTGACCTGGCAGCTTGCCTGCCGCGGTACCGGATTGCCCGGCGTCACCCATTGGGCGCGGTGCTCCCTGTGGTGCGCGCTTTAGCCGACTTCGGCACCGGCGCCATCTCCACCCGCCGGTTCTGTGAGCGGCCCTCGGGGTCGGCGTTGGAGGCAACCGGCTGCTCCGGGCCGAAGGCCGCGGCGAAGATTGCCGAGGACGGAAGGCCCTCGTCGATCAGCGCGCGCGTCACCGTCAACGCGCGCTGGGCCGAGAGCTCGAGGTTATCTGCAAACTGGCGATTGCTCTCGCGCACCGGTTGGTCGTCGGTGAAGCCGCTCACCATCAGCATTTCGTCGCGGACACCGAGGTAGGCCGCAAGCGGGGGAGCGAGACTCTTGAGCAGCTGGCGTCCTTCCGGCTGCAGTTCATCGGAGTTCAGCGCAAACAGCACACTGCCGCTGATGCCGATGCGTCCGTTGTTGAGGGTGACCCGGCCGGCAGCCAGCGGGACGGCCAGCGCTTGTTCCAGCGCTTCGCGGCGCTGCTCTTCGATCTGGCGTTTCTGCACTTCGGTTTCCAGGCTGCTCATCAGCTCGAGCTGCACGCCGAGCACCCCGACCAGGATCAGCACGAAGGCACCCAGCAGGCCCGACATCAGGTCGCCGAAGACGGCCCAGACCGGCGCGGACTGCTCGATGCCGGCGTCGATATCGTCCATCGTCAGCCCTCTCCTGCGAGCGAGGGCTGCTTGCCGGACAGCTGTTGCAGGTCGTCGACGATCTGCTTCTGCGACATGATGCTCAGGTCGATGATCTCCCGCGCCTGGGCGACATAATAGGCAAGCTGCTCGTCGCTTCGGACCACGGACTTGTTGAGCGAGCCCTCGATGCGCTGCAGCGTCGTCATCAGCTTGTCGTTGGATTCGCTGAACAGCTGGACGGCGAGCCCGAAGGCTTCGCTCAGGCTTGCGACCTCGACCGCACCGCCGGTGATCTGGCTGGCCACCTCGCCCATCTTCGCGGACTCCGTCTCGATGCTTTCGGTGAGCCGGGCGCCGACGCGCTCCAGCATGGCGGCGGACGTGCCCACCAGGGCGTCGATCGCGGTGCGCTGTTCGGTGGAGGCGTGGTTGATGGCGTCAAGCAGGCCGCCCAGGGTTTCCATGATGCGGCTGCGTTCGGCCAGCAGCGCGTTGTCGCGCGCCATGCTGGCGGAGAGTTCCTGTCGCAGTTCGCCGATGACTTCGGCGGCGACGCGCGGGGCTTCCGCCGCGGTGTGCATCAGGCGCGCGACTTCATCGATGGTGCCGGTCGCCTGCGCTTTTGCTTCGGCGCTGATGTCGCGCGCGGTTTCGCCCAGGGTGTTGCAGATCTGTTCCTGCTGGGCAAGCGTCCGCTCGCCTGCCTGCCGCCATTCCTGCTGCAGCGCGGCCGTCATGGCCTCCATCGCGCGCGTCTGAGCTGCCAGCCGGGCATCGTCTTTTGCGGCCAGATCCGCCTGCAGTGCCGAGGCGCTTTCGCCGAGTGAGGCGAGCAGGGTGGCCGAGCGACTGGCGAAGGTGTCGGCGAAGGCCTCCAGCGCGGTGTGCATCGTTGCAGTGAGCTTCTCGCTGGCGTCTTCATGGCGCGAGAGTGCCGTCGTCCAGGTGTCGGCCACGGTCGCCACGGTGGCGTCGAACCGGCTCGAGAGTCCGTCGAGCTGGGTCTCGACTGCGGCGGCCAGTCGGGCGTGCAGGGCGCCTGTTTCCTGTGCCATCGCGGCCGTCGTGGTGGCGAGCTCGCTGCGCAGCCCGGTGTGGGCCTGTTCCACCGATTCGAGCATGGCGCCCGAGCGCTGGGCGAAGGTGTCGGTATAGGCTGTCAGCGCCTGTTGCAGGCTGGCGCTGAAGCGCTCGCTGCTGCGTTCATGCTGGGCCAGTGCCGCCGTCCAGGTATCGGTCACGGTGCTCACCGTGGTGTCGAAACGCGCTGAAATGCCCTCCAGCTGCGTCCTGACCGCTTCGGCCACGCGTTCCTGCAGCGCGCTCGTTTCGCGCGCGATGCCGTCCATCGTTGCGGTGACGACCGGCTGGATGGTCTCGCCTGCAAGCCGGGCGCTCTCGGTCAGGCTGTGCTTGAGCGAGGTATCGACCGATGCGGCCAGGTCCGTGTACATGCCCTTGGTCTCGCTGTGGAAGCGGGTCTGCACGGCGAGCAGACGTTCGTTCGACGCGCTGCTGTTGCGCTCCATCTGCGTCATCATCGCCTGCAGCTTGTCTACAAGTTCAGGCAGAACCTCGGCCTGGCGTTGCATGGCCTTGAAGGTTTCCTGACGCTGGTGGGTGAGGGAGAAACCGCGCAGGACGGTGGCAATTCGGGTGTCGAGTAGTTGCGCCGCGTTCAGGCGCGCGCGCCGGCACAGCGCGGAGATCAGGCCCAGCATGGCCGACGCCGCGACACCGGCAACCGAGGTGCCGAACGCGATGCCGAGCCCCTTGACCGGCGCGGCGAGGGCGCTGCGGATGGTGTGCAGGTCGGTCGTGCTTTCGAGTGCGATCACCGCGCCATTGAGGGTGACCACCATGCCGAGAAAGGTGCCGAGCATGCCCAGCAGGACGAGCAGACCCACCAGATAGGGGGCGATGGCCGGGCCGGGCATGCCGGCGCGCTCGCCTTCGATGCGCAGGCGCACCGGATTGCGCAGGGCGGCAGGCAGGCGGCCGATCCATTCATCGGGATGCGAGAGGTCCCCGGGTATGGCGTTCAATGCCTGTGTCAGCGCGGTCGTGGCGCGATGGAAGCGAAACAGCTCCAGGGCGCCAATCGCGTAGACAACACCGATCAGGGCCGTCATGGTCAGCGCCAGGGGACTGGAGCCGATGTAACCGGCGCCGACCCAGGACACGGCGAGCAGGCCCACGACAAAGGCCGCCACGCAGATGGTTCTATTCATTGCTATCCCGTTACTTCGTTATGGAGTGCCTCGATCAGGCCGGCAACCGGCTGCAGTCGAGTGTCCAGTTCTGCCAGCAGTACGGTCTGCATTTCCCTGCAGAACACCGCAAGCCACCCGCCGGGTTCCATCCAGCGCGAGGGGTCGTCCTCCGCCTGCGCTTCGACTTGTGCCGCCTGATGGGCCGCGTACAAGTGCTCGAAGCGCTTTGCCAGCAGGGAGGTCACTGTCGACAGCAGGGTGCGTTCGCGCGTCGCCAGCGCCTGGTCGAGCACCGCATCCAGTGCGGCAAGGTGCTGGAGCGCGGGCGAGTGGCGCGACAGTGCCGCCCGCGCGCTGGTGCGCAAAGGAGCAATGCCTGCCTGCATGTCGCGCTGGTGCGCGAGGTAGTAGCGCCTGTAGGGCGAAAACTCGGCCGCGCTTTCCACCGGTGCATTTGGCACCGGGGTCGGCAATTCTATGCGAGCCTTGCCCGGCCTGAACACGCCATCGGCGACAATCGAATCTGCCAGCGCGGCGCGTACGCGGTCGAACTCCTCCCGCAGCGCTGCATACTCAGGCGACGCCGTGGCCGACCCTTGCACCGCGGCCCCCGATGTTCCCGGATTGAGCACCGAGTACAGGGGAAGCGCGTCCTTGAAGTCCAGCCACTGGCCGACTCGTTCGGCGAAGGACTGCCGGGACTCCGGAACGTCCTCTGCGGCCAGGTCCGCAAGCGCACGAACCAGCCCTGAGCGAGTGAAACTTGTACGCGGCAACGCTTGCGTCATACCGGAAACCGACGCCAGACTGGCGAAAAAGGGGCAAGGCTACTACAAAGCGGCAGGCAGGTGAGTGCCGGGTGCGACGCACTTGCGACAGGTAACATCTCGCAAGCCCGGGTGCGCGGGCGTTGCGGGGGGGTCAGCGCGTTCGCATCAACCGGCTGCCATCGCGCGGTATCGGCGCGACATGCTCATGCAGGCTGTCGTGCCTCGCTGCGCTGGCGCAGGGCCAGCCACACCAGGGCCGCGCCGGTCAGTGCCACCGGAATCAGCGAGCCGACGTTCAGCAGGGTCCAGCCCTGCGTGGTGACCAGCGCGCCCGAGGCGAAGGAGGTCAGCGCCATCGTTGCGAACACGGCAAAGTTGATCGCGGCCTGTGCCCGGTCTTTCTCCTCGGGGCGGTAGGCCTGCATTGCCAGGGTTGTGCTGCCGGTAAACAGAAAGTTCCATCCCACGCCGAGCATGAACAGGCCGATGAGGAACTGATGCAGATCCTGGCCGGACAGTGCGACGGCGATACACGCTGCATTGAGCAGCACGCCCACCCCCATGATCTGCAGCACGCCAAAGCGCTTGATCAGGTGGCCGGTGAAAAAGCCGGGCGCGAACATGCCGATGACGTGCCATTCCAGCACCAGTGCCGCATCCGAGAACGGCATGCCGCACACGTCCATGGCCAGCGGCGTCGCCGCCATCAGCAGGTTCATCACCCCATATCCGAGCGCTGCGCCGATCGTCGATACGATGAACACCGGCTGGCGGATGATCTCGCGCAGCGGACGCCCCTGGTCGCTGCCGGCGACCTTCACCGGCTCTGCCGGAAACCGGATTCGGGACATCACCGCCATGGAGATCACCGCGACAACCGCCAGTGCGAGGTAGGAGCCGAGAAAAGGCGTGTCCATGGTTTCACGTGTCTGACTGGCCAGATTGGGCCCGGCCACCGCACCGATCAGCCCGCCTGCCAGCACGAGCGACACGGCTTTCTCGCGAAACGACGGCGGCGCCAGTTCGGCGGCGGCAAAGCGGTAGAGCTGGCCATTGGCGCTGTAATAGCCGGCAATCACCGTTCCCGCCACCAGCAGCCAGAAACTGCGCATGTACAAGGCCACGGCGCACAGCAGCACGGTGAACAGGGCCACCACCAGTCCGAGCTGGAACGATGCCTTGCGCCCCCAGCGCCGCTGGCTGCGCGCGACCAGCCCGGTCGACAGCGCAGCACCAACCACATAGCCCATCACCGGCAGTGTCGCCATCCACGCCAGCGGTGCCAGCGTCAGGCCAACCAGGCCGTTAATGGCAATGAAGACCACGTTGTTGGTCAGGAACAGGCCCTGGGCGATGGCCAGCAGCCAGAGATTCTTCTTCATCAGGAAACACTGTTGGAGATGCGGAAGCCGCGACTCTACCTCTTTATGGGCAACATGAGCGTCGCGGTGACGGTGGAGGCCTGCTGGTCTGCGTCAGGGGCTGAGTCGGGAATTGAGTCAGCCCAAGGCGGCCGCGTGTGCGTAGATCACGCTATTCCGCGTGTATTGCCTGCGCCTTGAGGCTCAGCACGGCGAATGCCGGCCGGTGGTCCGACCCGATGTTTGGACCGACGCCAGACTCGACGACCTGCCAGGCATCGTTGATCAGGATGTGGTCGATCGGTATCACCGGGAGTATTGCAGGCCATGTTGGCCGCAGCCCTGTTGCACGCAGCAGCCCGGCGGGTGCGACCGAAGCCAATGCAGAGGACCACGGCGTTGAATTGAGATCGCCCGCGACAATGCTCGGGGCTGAGACAAGCTGCGACCACTGGGCTTCTTCTGTCAGCATCTCCACGCGCCGCTGATGGTAGGTCGGATTGATGGGCGGCATGGGATGGATGGCCGAAATCCCGATGCGATGGCCCTGCCAGGAGATGAAGCTGCGATAGCGCAGCGGTTGCTGCAGGGATTCCAGCGCCTCGCTGCCCGTCAGCGGGGTTCGGGAGAGGATGGCGAGCCCGAACGGACCCTCGTCCGCCGTGACCAGCTGGTGCGGATAGTCCTGCCATTGAGCGATCCGCCGCGCGGCCTCCTTGCTGACCTCCTGCAGCACGACCAGGTCGGCGCCGAGGCCGCCGATCCAGTGAGCCAGGTCATCGAGACTGGCCTGTCCGAGCTCGAGGTTTGCGGTGGCAATCGTCAGGGCCGGACCTGAGCCGGGCGTTGCGCTGTCGGCGCGTGTGGTCGCGCCAGACCATCCGATGCCGATCAGTCCGCTCGCCAGCAATACGAGCACGGCCGGTCGCCTTCGCAGCAGGATGGCCGCACAAACGCCTCCCGCGACGACATACAGCCATTGCCAGTGGGCAATGAGATCGACAAGCCATGCGAAGGTGCCGGACTCATCGGAGAGCAATCGGGTCAGCGGAGCGGATAGCGCCCCCACGCTGCTCGCACCCAGTCCGAATGCAGCGGCGTCGAATCGCATCCGCATGCTGGCGCGAAGCCCGTGTCCGAGCCTGTTCAGTAGCGCAGCCGTCATCGTGAGTTCGTCATGGTGAGGTCGTCATCGTGATTCTGTCATTGTGAATCGTCAGCGCTGGCGGGCAGGCCGCTGGGTTGGCGCCGCGAGCGTGTCCATCTCCCATGCGGCAGCGACAAGCGCCGGCAGGATCTTGCCGGCAGCGCCGACGATGTTCCATGTTGCGTGTCCATCGAGATTCGTCGGCTGGGGATTGATCTGGACGAGCTGTGACCCATGCGCCTTGGCTAGGTGGGGCAGGCCGGCGGCGGGGTAGACGAGTGACGATGTCCCGACGCTGATCAACAGGTCGCAATTCTCTGCGGCCTCTTGGGCCTGATAGAAAGCGCCCTCGGGCAGCGACTCGCCAAACCAGACCACGCCAGGCCTGATCAGCCCGCGACAGCGGGTGCAGCGCGGTGGCGGAAGGCGCCGTCCGCCTTCGGGTTCGTTCGGCATTTCGTCGGGAAATGCATGCGATCGACCACATGTGGCGCAGCGGGGCTGATGAAGGCTGCCGTGCAGGTGAATCACCGTGTCGCTGCCCGCGCGCTCGTGCAGGTCATCCACGTTCTGCGTCACCAGGGTGAGTTGCGGCAGATGATCCGACATCCCGGCAATCGCCAGGTGTGCGGGATTCGGCTGTGCCTGCAGTGCGCGCATCCGCCGCCATTCGTACCAGCCCCACACCAGCTCAGGGTCGCGCTCGAACGCTTCGGGCGTGGCGAGTTCTGCGGGATCGAATCTGGACCAGAGCCCCGTCATCGCATCGCGAAAAGTGGGGACACCACTCTCCGCGGAAACGCCCGCACCGGAGAGGACGACGACGTGTTTTGCCTCACGCAGCGCGGCCAAGAGCGCGGCCGGAAAGGCGTGCGCTGGGCTGTTGTCGATACCGGGCGTCGAGGAAAGGTGATTCACGCCATGCTCCGCTGTTTGCGAAGACGAATTCTGACATTCGTTGTGGGTACATGACACCCGTCTGCGTGAAAATCGGGACGCCATTGGTGGTGCGCCCCGTTCCTGAGCTTGGCGGGAGCCTGTGAGCCGCGGGGCGACGCGGGCGCGGTCACCCCAAAAGGGGGCGGGGTTTTCATCATGGCCGACTCCCGTCGAATGCAGAAGCCGCCGAGGATCGGCACAACGGAGAGGCCGATCGGCGCGTATCGGGCTAACATGAAAGACCCACTGTTTTCGTGATCGCCGCTCTTGCCTTGTCTGCAGTCGACACACCCTGTTTCGCTGCGGGGCATGCGATTCGAGAGAATCGAAGATCGCACAGAAAGGAGAAATCGAAATGGCCACCGAGAAGCCGGGCGTTCACGCCCATGACGAGGACGTCCTCGCACCGGGAGATCAGCGCAACCCCGAGTACAAGGAGCGTCCGCCGGTTTCGAACCATCCGCTGAACGGACTGCGCCTGGCGGGCCTGCTGGCCGGGCCGATCGTCGCCATCCTGCTGCTGCTCGCGCCGGAGCCCGAAGGCATGCCGACCGAGGCATGGCGCCTGGTGGCGATGGCGGTGTGGATGGTGATCTGGTGGCTCAGCGAGTCGGTACCGATCCCGGCGACTGCGCTGCTCCCCATCGTGCTGATGCCACTGCTTGGCATCGACAAGATCGGCCCGGTGGCAGCCAATTACGGACACCCCCTGATTTACCTGTTCCTGGGCGGCTTCCTGCTCGCCGCGGGGATGCAGCGGGTGGGTCTGCACCGCAGGATCGCGCTGAGGATCGTCGGCGTGGTCGGCTCGTCGCCTTCGCGAATCATCCTGGGCTTCATGATCGCGACGGCGTTTCTTTCGATGTGGATCTCGAATACCGCGACCACCATCATGATGTATGCAGTGGGCCTCTCGGTGATCGATTTCGTCGCCCGCAAGACCGACGATGAGGCCATGGTCCGCAACTTCGGCGTCGCGCTGATGCTCGCCATCGCCTACAGCGCCTCCATCGGCGGGGTGGGCACGCTGATCGGCACGCCCCCCAACGCGCTGCTGGCGAGCTTTCTGCAGAACACGTACAAGATCGAGATCAGCTTCTTCAGCTGGATGCTGATTGGTGTGCCAGTCGTGGCGGTGATGTTGCCGTTTGCGTGGCTCATCCTGACCCGTCTGCTGTTTCCCGCTCACCGTATCGCCATCGATGACCCCGGAAGCGTGGTCGAGAGGGAACTCGCTGCGCTGGGCAGCATGTCGCGCGGCGAAAAGCTCGTAGGCATTGTCTTCCTGGGCGCGGCGGCCAGCTGGATACTCCGCGGCCCGCTGGCAAAGCTGACCGGCCTGCCCTTGGACGACACGATCATCGCGCTCACCGCCGCGCTGCTGCTCTTTGCGGTGCCGATTTCGCGCGCGCGCGGCGAGTTTGCGCTCGACTGGGAGGCGGCGCGAAACGTGCCCTGGGGCGTCCTGCTGCTGTTCGGCGGCGGACTGGCCCTGGCCAGCGGATTCGGCTCCACCGGGCTGGCAAAGTGGATCGGCGGTGCGGTGGCGGGGGTCGAGATCAGCACGATCATGCTCGTCCTGCTGGTAACCGTGGCCATCGTGTATCTGACTGAGATCACCTCCAATACCGCGTCTACGGCGACCTTCCTCCCGATCCTCGGCGCGGTGGCGGTGGGGCTCGGGCTCGATCCCCGGATCCTCACCGTTCCGGTTGCGCTGGCGGCGTCGATGGCCTTCATGATGCCGGTTGCCACACCGCCCAATGCGATCGTGTTCTCCTACGAGAAAATGAAGCTGAGCGATATGGTGCGGGCGGGCTTCCTGCTGAACCTGGTGGCCATCGCTGCGTCTTTCGGGCTCTTCGTTCTGCTGGGCGGCTTCGTTTTCGGCCTGAAGTTCTGATCGTTGCTGCCGCTGCCGCGCTCGCGCAGGTTTTGCTGCGCTGCCGAACTTCCTTGGCGCCCCGGAGTCATCCCACTTCAACGGCAACAAGGGTCGCCTCATGATTCGTCTGAACCGGCTCAGCATGCACTACGCGCTGGGCAGCACGCGCATCGACATTCTTCGCGATGTCGATCTGCACATCCGTGCCGGTGAGCGGGTCGCGATCGCAGGTCCGTCCGGCACCGGCAAGACGTCGTTGCTGCTCCTGCTCGCCGGGTTGGAGCGACCGGCTTCGGGCTCGGTGGTTTTCGACGGTCGATCGCTCGACGGTCTCGATCGCGATCAGCTCGCCGACCTGCGCCGGGATCACCTGGGTATCGTGTTCCAGTCCTTCCATCTGGTGCCCAGCCTCACGGCGCTCGAAAACGCCGCCCTGCCGCTGGAGATCGCCGGGCGGCGCGACGCACGCGAGCGTGCGCGGGCGATGCTCGACAAGGTCGGCCTGGGTGAGCGGCTGGACCACTACCCGGGACAGCTCTCCGGTGGCGAGCAGCAGCGGGTGGCCATCGCCCGCGCCCTGGTGCATGAACCCAAGCTGGTGCTGGCAGACGAGCCGACGGGCAATCTCGATGGCCGCACCGGGGCGGACATTGGCGAGCTGCTCCTCAATCTGAACGCCGAAACCAACACCACGCTGGTGCTGGTAACCCACGACATGGGCTTTGCCGCCCGTTGCGACCGCCTGCTGCGACTTTCCGGCGGCCGCCTCAGCGAGGGCAGCGCGGCCCCGGAGACCGGCGATGCGCAGCCTGCTTAGTCTTGCCTGGCGTGATCTGCGCGGCGGCGGGCGCACGCTGTGGGTGTTCTGCGCCTGCCTGAGCCTGGGCGTGGCCTTGATTGCGGCCAGCGGCGGCCTGTACCGGCAGGTCAGCGAGAGCCTTCTTGCCGACACGCGGGCGCTGTTTGGGGGGGACCTCGAGGTGCGTGTGCGCGCCCCACTCGACGACGACATGCTCGAATGGATGCGGGCGCGCGGGGCGGTCTCGCGCCTGATCGAATTCCGCACCATGCTGATCACCGGGAATGGCGACGCCCAACTCGTCGAGCTGCAGAGCGTCGATGATGCCTACCCCTTGTACGGCACGCTGCGCTTCGCGCCCGAGCGTTCGCTGGAGGAGGCGACTGCTGAACGCGACGGGCACCACGGCGTGGTGCTCGACCGTGTGCTGGCGGACCGGCTTGGCCTGGCGCCGGGAGACCGGATCGAGCTCGGCAATGCGAGCCTGGACGTGCGCGCCCTGATCGTGCGCCAGCCCGACCGCAGTCTGCGTGCGGACTGGAGCGGGCCGCCGGTGCTGATCTCGGCCGCAGCCCTGGATGCCACCGGTCTGCTGCAGCCTGGAAGCAGGCCCGCCTATCGCTACCGTGTGCGCACGGACGAGGTGCCGGATGCGTGGCGGATCGCTTTTCTCGACGCCTTCCCTGACAGTGAGGCTGAAGTGCGCACCTTCATCGAGCGCAATGCGCGCCTGGGCGAAGTTCTCGGTCAGATTGGTTCGGGCGTGCTGCTGATCGGCTTCAGCGCGCTGTTCATTGGTGGGCTGGGCGTGTTCAACAGCGTGCAGGCCTACCTGCAGGGCAAGCTCGGCACCCTGGCCACGCTGCGTGCGCTCGGCCTGCGCGATGGCCGGCTCGCGGCGGTCTATCTGCTGCAGGTCCTGATTCTGGGGGGCGCCTCTGCCGTGGTCGGGGCTCTGCTTGGCGGCGTCCTGGCGCTTGTCGGCACCGGCGTGGTGGCCGAGCGCCTGCCGCTGGCCGATGACTGGACCATGCTCATCGGTCCGTCGCTGATGGCCGTGCTGTTCGGTGTGGTCATCGCGCTGTTGTTCGCCTTGCCCGCGCTTGGGCGCGCGCTCACGGTGAATCCGGCTGCGCTCTTTCGCGGCGTACTCGGCGTGGTCACCCACACGCCTGCGCGCGCATGGTGGCTGACGGCAGGCTGTGCGCTGGTCGCCGCCGCGCTGCTGCTGGTGGCGATGCCCGACCCCTTGCTCGGCGTCGCCTTCATCGCTGCGCTGTTGCTGGTCCTGGCGCTGCTCGAGGGCGGGGTGCGTCTGCTGCGCACGCTCGCACGGCGCCTGGCCGGGCATCCGGCGCTGGCTGGCCGCTTTACGTTGCGCATCGCGCTGTCCGGCCTGTACCGGCCGGACTCTCCGCTTCGCCCCACGCTGCTGTCGCTGGGGTCGGCGCTGACCTTGCTCGTGGCCTCCACGCTGGTCGTCCATGCCTTGCTGCTGACCATCGAGGAGACCGTGCCCGAGCGGGCCCCGGCGCTGGTGTTCTACGACATCGGCGCGGCACAGAAGGACGAGTTCCGCGCGCTCGTCGAGGCCTCGCCCAGTCTGAGTCAGCTCGACCTCGCCCCGCTGGTGCTGGGTCGTCTGGCCGGCGTCGGCGACGAGGCGCTGCGCGACAGCACGGACGCCCGGCGCCGCCTCGAAGCCAGCGACGAGCAGAAGATGAGTACGCTGCAGAACAACTTCGACCAGGTCGTCGTCACGCGCGGCAACTGGTGGCCGAACGACTATCGCGGACCCGCTCTGGTCGCCATGGAGGACCGCGAGGCCGACCAGCTCGGGCTAAAGGTCGGCGACACGCTGCAATTCGACATCATGGGCGAGCGCGTGAGCGCGAAGCTGGCCGCGATCTATGCGCAGAAGCGCTTCCAGTCGCGCCTGTGGCTGGAGGCGATCTTCTCCGACGGCGTGCTGGACCCCTTCATCACGCGTTACGTGGGCATGGCCTACATGGACGCGGGCGAGGCGGTCGCCGCCCAGAACCGGATTGCCGCAGCGCAGCCGAACGTCGTTACGGTGCGCACCGCGATGCTGCTCGACGAGGCGCGCGCCATCCTCACCCGTGCCGCCGCGGCCCTGAGCGCGGTCGGCGGGGTCACCTTGCTGGCAAGCCTGCTGGTGCTGGTCAGCGTGGTTGCGGCGAGCCGTGTACGGCAGATCTACCTGGCGACCCTGCTGCATACCTTGGGCGCCCGCGTCGGCGCGATCCGTGCTGCGCTGCATCTGGAGTACCTGCTGCTGGCGCTCGTGACCACGGTGTTTGCGACCGCCGTCGGCAGTGCGTTGGCGGGGCTGTTGCTGCACTACCGACTGCAACTCGACACTGCGCTCGGCTGGTGGATCGGGGGCCTGGTGGCTGCTGTGGTCAGCACTGTCGCCCTGAGCCTGGGTGCGCATCACCTCATGCGGCAACTTCGTCTGTCGCCTGCGGTGCTCTTGCGCGGCTTCGGCGCGTAGGGGAGGGGGCTCGGTCGCGCTCGAAGGTGTCGGGCGCGGCAATCAAAGGTGGGCGCTGCGCGACACACCCGGACCCGACACGTCGGTCACCCCCTGCAGATGTCATCCCATGCTTTTCAACGCATTCCTTCGACAGCCGACGCTGTCCGGCGCCGCTGGCACGAACAAGGGATGTGCACGCAGCCGACTCTGAAGGGTTATGCTTTATGCAATGCGGGGAATCTCAAGGTCCGGTTGTTCAGTGCTGTTTGCAAGGTCAGACGGGTCGCCTTTGCTGCGCAGGAACCGTTCATTGATCCTGGCCCAGGCGTGACGCCAGCATGATGAGGATCCTCCCGTCGTGCAGATGGAAGCGTGTCTGATGATCGGGCAGTGCGGTCTGGCAGCCCGACCCCAAATTTTTCTGCATCCTTTTGCGAGTGTGTTCGTCTCCATAAGTGAGATGCTTCAACGGATGGTCCAGTCAAGGAGTTTGAGATGACCACGCGATTGCGCGAGCTGTACGCCAGCAATACTCGTGAAGGCAACCTGCTTTTCTTCATGCTGGCGGTTTTTCTGCTGATTTACTTTGTTCCCGCCGGAACGACCCGCTTCGACAATGCCGTCCTCGAGGCCGTTCGCCTGACCAACTGGTACGCCAGAGAGCACGTCATTCTGTGTTTGCTGCCTGCCTTCCTGATTGCCGGTGCAATGTCGGCGTATATCAGCCAGGGGGCCGTCATGCGTTACCTGGGGCCCGAGGCGTCAAAGCCCGTGGCCTTTGGCGTGGCATCGGTTTCGGGCACGCTGCTTGCGGTCTGTTCGTGCACGGTCCTGCCCTTGTTCGGTGGCATCTACAAGCGCGGCGCGGGGCTGGGGGCGGCGATTGCATTCCTTTATTCAGGACCTGCCATCAATATCATGGCTGTCGTCGTCACCGCCAAGGTGCTGGGGGCCGAGATGGGGATTGCCCGTGCGGTCGGGGCCATCCTGTTTGCACTGGTCATTGGCACGATCATGCACCTGATCTATCGCAAGGAAGAGGCGCAGCGAACGGTCAAGAACAGTCGCGGATTTGGTGGCGATGACACAGACAAGCCCATGAGTGTGATTGCGGTCTTTTTCGCACTGATGGTCGGGGTGCTGGTCTTTGCCAACTGGGCTGCTGCCGACAGCGAAACCTGGATGCAGATTTACGCATGGAAGTGGCAGATTACGGCACTGCTCTCCGCGGCCCTGGCGGGCCTGCTGATCTGGCGCTGGCACTGGCCTGTCAATCAGTTGCTGATGCTCACTGCTGCAGTTGTGATTGCGGCTGTGATCGTGCCGAGCGCACCAGAGCTGCCCTTTGCCATCGGTATTGCGGGCCTGATGATCATTTCGGCACTGCGCGAGCAGGATCGCGAGTGGTCGATACAGAGCTGGGATTTCGCCAAGCAGATTCTGCCGCTGCTGCTGGGTGGGGTTTTCGTTGCGGGCTTCGCGCTGGGCCGTCCCGGTCACGAGGGCATCATTCCCTCGGAATGGGTCGCGGCGGCTGTGGGCGACAACACACTGAGCTCCACCATCATCGCCTCGGTCCTGGGCGCGCTGATGTACTTTTCGACCCTGACCGAAGTCCCTATCGTTGACGCACTGATGGGGGCGGGTATGGGCAAAGGGCCGGCGCTGGCGCTCCTGCTGGCAGGGCCCGCGCTGTCCTTGCCGAACATGCTGGTGATCCGCACCATTCTTGGTACGGAGAAAACAGCAGTCTATTGTGCGTTGGTCGTGGTGATGGCGACCATCACCGGCTTCGTTTATGGCAACTGGTCCTGATTCCTTCAACCAGATCTATGGCAACAGTGAGGAAAGAAAATGAAATTCACGGTCTACGGCAGCGGCTGTGCCAAATGCAAACAGCTGACGGCAAATGCAGAAGAAGCGGCAAATGCGAAAGGCCTTGAATACGAGGTCGAGAAGGTGACCGATACCAATGCCATCATCGATGCGGGCATCATGCGCACCCCGGCACTGGCGATCGATGGAGAGATCGTAATTGAGGGCAAGGTTGCTACTGCAGCCGAGGTCCAGCAGTTACTGGCTTGAGCTTTATGGGGCGGATTCAAGTCTGACTTGAGTCTGCCCCCGTCGTTGCGCGCCGCCTGGTGCAACGAAGGGGGTACGCCGCTTCTTCGCCATTGCACCCGGATGGAGTGGTGGAACAGGGGAGAACCGGCCGCACCAAAGCGGCCGGAATCAATCAGCTGTACCGTTTGTCGAGGGCATCCCATTCGGGTTTTCCGACCAGGCGCTGACGTTCGGAAAATGGCGTGACAAGGCCGCTGGATTCGAGGAGCTGTTTCTCGTCGCGCAGCACGGTCAGCGCCTTCTGCATGCCGATCACGGCACCCTGCAGCGCGGCATTGGCATAGAGCACGATGCCGAAACCCAGTTCGCCGAGTTCGGTTGCGCTGAAGATCGGCGTCTTGCCGCCGATCACCATGTTCATCAGTTGCGGTGTGGACAGGCGTTGCGGCAAGGCGCGAATCTCCTCCGCTGTCGTCACTGCTTCGACGAAGAGGATGTCGGCACCGGCCTCGGCGAATTTCTGCGCGCGCTCGACGGCGGCCTCGAAACCATGCACGGCAGCGGCGTCGGTGCGCGCCATGATCAGCAGATTTTCGTCGCGGCGGGCGTCGACTGCAGCCTTGATCTTGCTCACCGCTTCCTCGGTCGAGATCACATCCTTGCCGTTGAAGTGACCGCAGCGCTTGGGCGCCACCTGGTCTTCGAGCTGAATGCAGTCGGCCCCGGCACGCTCCAGCGTGCGCACCGTGTGGTAGACGTTGAGTGCATTGCCGAAGCCGGTGTCGGCATCAACGATGAGCGGCAGTTCGACGGCATCGCGGATGCGCGCCGTGTGGTCGGCTATCTCGGCGAGGCCCATGAAACCCTGATCGGGCATGCCGTACCACATGTTGGTGACACCGGCGCCGGTAATGTAGATGGCCTCGTAGCCAAGATCGGCAATGACGCGGGCCGACAGCGCATTGAACGCGCCCGGCACAATGACGCCGCGCTTGGCGGCAACCAGTTCCTTGAGTTTCTTACGGGTCGACACGGTGAATTCCTTGTTCTGAACCAATCGCTGGGCACACGCACCCAGTATTCCATCAGCAAGCGGGCTGGTTCGCACCGACTTTGAACTGAGGCCCGAAGCTTAGACGAACTTCATAGGGTCAGTTCAAACAGGCGGCGATTCAATCTGAGGAAGCCACCTGAACACGCGGGTTTCGCCGTGAACACAGTGATGACCATGGAGGTCATCCGATACCAGGGCCGACCGGGGGCTGGGCGATTATGCGGCCAGCCCACGCCAAGAGACCTCAGGCAATCTTGCGGTGAGATCCAAGGGCAGTAGCGTCCGCTCCCTGATCCCCTGAGAAGCTAAGGGTGCCGTGGGTGACGATAGCCCGACCCCAAAAACGAAAATCCCCACTCAGTCCAGGACAGGCGGGGCGCGTGGTAACTGCGTGGGGTGTATCAGCCAGGCTGACTATCCAGAGTTTCAGTGCTGACGGGGCAATCAATGTCAGTGTGGAAACTGGCGGAGAGGGCGGGATGCCTCGGGTTTAAAAATAAACACTTTAAAAACAGCATTTTAAACAAATATTCTTCGATTTTGTAACACCGCAATGTAACACCAGCAGCACAGTAGGGATCGCATAAGCATAGCGGTGCTGCAAGTTGTTCTTGGCGAGATTACGGGGGTGGGGGGCGTGTTCGGCGACTAGGATCGTCACCTGGAGGTAGCGGTTGGCAGCGATTCATAGGGCCCCTGACGGCCGATGAAATGGCTCGAAGCTGGCATATGGGGCGCCAGTTCGTGAGACTGATCGAGATGCTTTATCAGGGGTGATGAGGATGAAGTCATTCTTCGACACGACCATGGAGTATGCACAAACGATAGAATGACGGCCTCCCTTGAGCTGGCGCATTCATGGCTTCACCCCGCACCCTTACGTATTCGCTGTACACCCACTGGGATGTCGTCGAGTCGCTGGTTCCCCTGACAAGGGATTTTCCGGCGTTCGATTCTCAACAGCTCCTGTCGGTTATCGCGCGTGCAAATCCTGCGCTCGATTCCGCCCAGCGTGATGAGGTGCTGCGGCAGATGGTGAGCTCAGACCTGTTGCGACTATTGCCGCGCGGCAATGCGCTGGAGCTCCATCCGTTGGTTCTTGAGTTTGTGCGTGGTTTGACGCGCGAGCATGACCTTGGCTTGTCGGAGGTGCTGCGCGCTCGAGTCGATGCCATCAAGGATGCGACGGCACGCCTTGCTGACGGGGTGTCGTCCAATCAGTCGGATTCGATGCGCGGTGGAGCGCAAAAGCTCTCAGAACTGTTCCGCCAGATCAGCCAGCAGCTCGATCAGGACCGACACGCGATACTCGAGTTGGCCGAACGGGCGAAATCGGCGGATGCCAATCTGCCTCTTTCACGACGCTATGCGGAGGTGCTCGAAGCCTATGACAGCTATGTCGAGCCCATGGCCGAAATGATGGACAGTGGCCCGAGCGGTACTTTTTATCGTCATCTTGAGAATGCTGAGCAGGCGCTCGACGTTGCGGTCGATACCCTGGAGGTGCGCGGCGCGCTCTACACACATCGGCTGGCCATGCGGCAGGTGGCGTTTCAGGCAAAGGAGTTGCGCCGGCTCGGCCGTGAAGTGCTCAAACAGTGCAGCGACACGCTTTTGCCACTGCGTGAGGAGCTTCGGCAACACAACGCATTGTCTGCGGCGATTAGTCACTTGCTGGGCCAGGTGCGCAAACGTGGCCTGCGTCGTACCTTGCGAAGCGCCACCTTGCCTCTTTGGCAGCGCGACATGCAACGCCGAGTCACGGTCGGAAACGAAGTGCTCACGCTGATGAGCGAGGCCCTCAACTATGTACCGGACACGGTTGCGTTTCCAGAAGAGGATGGGGGCAGTAAAGAGCCCCTGTTCGATCTCGTTGATGAGGGTTCGCTGTTGGCTGCCTTGCGCCGCGACGCTCCCATCGACAATCTGCTGGAATGGCTACATCGCCAGTATCCGCAGTGGAACGATGCCACAACCTTGCGGCTTTACCATGAGATCGTGCAGCAGCCTCAGTGGCGAGCTGATCAGCCGGAAAGCCCTGTCTCACAAACGCTCAACACCGTGCGGGTGAGGCTCCATCCGCATCGAATCCTGGCCTCAAACGATCCAGCATGAATACCACCGTCACAATCGACCTGAACCGTCTGCCATCGCTGGCCGATCTGTTTGCGCAGTTCAACGCGGGCAAGCATCTCAATCGCGTTGGCAACCACAGCCTTTGGGCTGAGCTCGAACGAGAGCAGGCCCAATATGAAGCGCTCTTTGCCGCCCTTGGCTATGCGCTGAAGATCGATGGCAGGGGGTTTGCATGGTTTCACGTTGAAGAAAGCTCGCAGAACGTCTCGAAGACAACGCGGCAACTCGCTTTGCTTTTGATGCTCATTTTCGAGTTCAAGGCGGACGCAGGCGTTCATCTTGCGAAGTTCACCGACTGGGTCATCGACCAAGGCCTTTTTGATGCCTTGATCGAGAAGAACGAGATGCTCCTCAAGGCAGAGAACCTCGCCGACGTCGAGTCGCTTGCACAGGTGATGCGTGCAGCGTCGAACTACGGCTTTGCGACTGCAGACCAAGGCGGATGGCGCCTGCTGCCCGCCGTGTTCCGTTACCTGGACCGGTTCGAGGAGTTGGCTCGGAAGGCGCCGGATGAGCCCGGTGATGATGAGGTTGAGGAGGCCGAGTTGTGATTCGATACGGCTTTCAGCGCCTCGCCTTGCTCAACAGTGCCGGTTACCAGCGCGCCGAATTGCCGCTGGATGCAGCGGTCTCATTGATTGCGCCGAACAACACCGGCAAGACGAGTGTAATCAACGCCCTGCAGTTTCTGCTCATCATCGACAAGCGGCGCATGGATTTTGGCGCACATGATGTCGATACCAGTCGGCGGTTCTATTTTCCCAGCAACAGCGCCTACATCTTGCTTGAGGTTTCGCTGCCAAAGAGCGGGACCGTTGTGTTGGGTTGCGTCGGCAAGGGCGTGAGCCATGATTACGAGTACTTTGCGTACAGAGGGGAGTTGGCGCTTGATGATTTTCGACTCCCCGATGGCACGACGGTAGCGCAGCCGCAGTTGGCCGGCCACATGGCACAGCTTGGA